>NZ_CP029352.1:475000-652500 GCF_003130795.1 Azospirillum thermophilum | reverse complement strand
CGCGATCAGCGAGGTGAAGACGCCGTCGAGGATGCCTTCCGGCGCCTCGCTGCCGTCGGCCAGCTTCACCGCGTCGATGGTCATCAGGTGACCGACGTTGCGGACCAGCAGCAGGCTGCGGCCATGCAGGGTGACGGAGCCGGTCGGGGTGGTGTAGGTGCGGTCGCCGTTCATGCGGCGCACCACGCTCTTGCCGCCCTTGTCGAAGGTTGCCTCCAGCGTGCCCTTCATCAGGCCGAGCCAGTTGCGGTAGGCGACGACCTTGTCCTCGGCATCCACCGCGGCGACCGAATCCTCGCAATCCTGGATGGTGGACAGCGCCGCCTCGACCACCACGTCGGCCACGCCGGCCGGATCGTCCTTGCCGATCAGATGGCCACGGTCGATGCGGATCTCGATGTGGGTGCCGTTCTGGACCAGCAGCACGGCCGACGGCGCCGCGGCGTCGCCCTGCCAGCCGACGAAGCCGGCGGCATCCGCCAGCCCGACGGTGCGACCGTCCTGCAGCGCCACCGCCAGGGCACCGTCCGCCACGGCATAGCCCGTCGCGTCGGCGTGCGAGCCCCCGGCCAGCGGCACCGAGCTGTCGAGGAACTCGCGCACCCAGCGGATGACCTGGGCGCCGCGCGCCGGATCGTAGCCCGGAGCGGCCGCGGTGCCGGGAATGGCGTCGGTGCCGTAGAGCGCGTCATAGAGGCTGCCCCAGCGGGCGTTGGCGGCGTTCAGGGCATAGCGGGCGTTGGTGATGGGCACCACGAGCTGCGGACCGGCCAGCCGGGCGATCTCCTCGTCGACATTGGTCGTGCCGACGGTGAAGTCCTCCCCCTCCGGCACCAGATAGCCGATCTCGCGCAGGAAGGACTCGTAGGCGGCGGAATCGAAGAGCTGGCCGCGGCGGGCGCGGTGCCACTCGTCGATCCTCGCCTGCATCTCGTCGCGCTTGGCAAGCAGGGCGCGGTTGCGCGGGGCGAGGTCCTGCAGAATCCGGTCCAGCCCCGACCACAGGCGGTCCGGATCGACACCGGTGCCGGGCAGCGCTTCGCGCTCGATGAAGTCAAAGAGAGGCTGGGCGATTTCGATCCCGCCACGGCGGATCCAGGTGCTCATCGTCGTGCGTGTCCCTTTGGTTTGCAGGCCCCTCTGAGGGAGCTTTGGCACCGGTTATCGTCCGCGGGACGAAGCCGGTCAATACAATGTCGCACCGCACGCGGCCCTTCCGCGACAGTTTCTTGCGCCGCATCGCCCGGAAAGGAGAGGCCGCCCCCTTCGGCGGATCTGTCCGGCGCGGCGTCCGACGCGAGGACTACCGCCGACGGGCGGAGGCCTGCGCAGGCGGAACTCCATCGCCCGCGGCCGCGTTCTTGTGCAGCGCAGCATTGCCGGACTTGAAAGCCTGGGCATGGCGGCTGATGTTGGCAAGGACGGCCGGCCCCGTTCGGGGTGCCGGCTTGCGAGTACGGGGTGCAGACGGATGAGCACGAACAAACCGCCCAGGCGGCCGGCCATGCCCGAGGAGGGCTGGCTCGCCGGCACCATGGCCCAGGCCGAGCGCGCTCTGCGGGAGGCGGCGGCCGGCCACGTGCCGGCCGGGCTGCGGCGCCTGCTGTCCGGACTGACGGGCCGCCTCTCCGGCAGGACCGGCCAAAGACCGCCGGAGCCGCCGCAAGAGCCCGACATCATCATCGGAAAGAGCCGTTTCTTGACCGGACGCTATGCGAACGACGCCGGCAGCCGCCGGTACAGGCTGTACATCCCCTCCCGCCTGCCGCGGGGACGGGTTCCCCTGGTGGTCATGCTGCATGGCTGCAAGCAGTCGCCGGAGGATTTCGCCGCCGGCACGCGGATGAACGAACTGGCCGAGGAGCAGGGCTTCCTGGTCGCCTACCCCGCCCAGTCCCGGATGGCCAACGCCTACAAGTGCTGGAACTGGTTCCAACCCGACAGCCAGCGCCGCGGCGAGGGCGAGGCGGCGCTGATCGCCGGCATCACCCGGCAGATCATCCGCGAGCATCCGGTGGACCCGGCGCGGGTCTACATCGCCGGCCTGTCGGCCGGTGGCGCCGCGGCCTCGATCATGGCGGCAACCTATCCCGACCTCTACGCGGCGGCCGGCGTGCATTCGGGACTCGCCTGCGGTGCCGCGCAGGATGCCTCCTCCGCCTTCGAGGTGATGCGCAGCGGCAGCGGGCTCGACTGGCGCCGGCTGATGGAGGAGGAGGCCGCGGCGGTCGCGCGGCGGCGGGCGGTGCCGACCATCGTCTTCCACGGCGACCGGGACGAGACGGTGCACCCGAGCAACGGGGACGAGGTGATCGCCCGCTCCACCGCCCTGTCGGGGCCGCTGCGCGAGATCGTGGAAAGCGGGACCTCGCCCGGGGGCGAGGCCTACCGGCGGGTCGTCCATCTCGATCCGGACGGGGTGCCGCGGTTCGAGCAGTGGACCATCCTCGGCGGCGGCCACGCCTGGTCGGGCGGCAGTCCGGCCGGCAGCTACACCGATCCGGCGGGCCCCGATGCCTCGCGCGAGATGCTGCGCTTCTTCCTGCGGCACCGGCTACCGCGGGACGCGATGGCCGCCTGACGCAGGGCGGGATGCCGACAAGGAAAAAGCCCCTCCCCCGCTGCCGGGGAAGGGGCTCGTTCCTCTGCGATCCTTGTTCGGCCGATCCTGGCAGGATCCTGCGCGGGACCGGATCGGGGATCAGTGGCCGGCGCCGCCATTCTCGAAGGACGGGGCGCTGAGGCCGGAGGCCTTGAGCTGCTCGATCAGCGTGTCCTTCAGCCGCTCCAGCCCGTCCTGGCTGTAGGCCTCGGCGCGGGCGACCAGCACGTCCTGGGTGTTGGAGGCGCGCAGCAGCCACCAGCCGTCCGGAGTCGTCACGCGGACGCCGTCGATGTCGTTGACGTTGGCGCCCTCGGCCTTCAGACGCTCCTTGACCTCCTCCACGACCTTGAACTTGCGTTCCTCGTCGATCTGGAAGCGGGTCTCCGGGTGTTGACCATGTCGGGCAGACGGTCGCGCAGGTCGGCCAGCGTGGTGTTCAGCTTGCTGACCAGCCCGACGAGGCGGACGCCGCAATAGAGCGCGTCGTCGAAGCCGTACCACTTGTCGGCGAAGAAGATGTGGCCCGACATCTCGCCGGCCAGCGGCGAACCGGTCTCCGCCATCTTGGCCTTGAGCAGCGAGTGGCCGGTCTTCCACATCAGCGGCTGGCCGCCCGCCTTGGCGATCTCGTCGAACAGGGCCTGGCTGGCCTTCACGTCGGCGATGATCGTGGCGCCCGGATGGCTCTTCAGCACGTCGCCGGCATAGATGGCGACGAGCTGGTCGCCCCACACGACGCGGCCCTTGTGGTCGATGGCGCCGATGCGGTCGCCGTCGCCGTCGAAGCCGATGCCGATATCACAGCCGTGCTCCGCCACCGCCTTCTTCAGATCGACGAGATTCTTCTCGACCGTCGGATCGGGATGGTGGTTGGGGAAGGTGCCGTCGATCTGGTCGAACAGCAGGACATGCCTGCCCGGCAGCTTGGCGGTCAGACGGCGCAGGATCTCGCCCGTGGCGCCGTTGCCGGCGTCCCAGGCGATCTTCAGGTCGCGGGTGCCGTCATAGTCCTTCAGCAGGCGGGCGACATACTCGTCCTTGACGTCGATCTCCTCGGACGAGCCGGCGCCCGAGACCCAGTCGGCCTTGGCCGCCATGATGCCGAGGTCCAGGATCTGCTGGCCGTAGACCGGACCCTTGCCCAGCATCATCTTGATGCCGTTGTAGTCCGGCGGATTGTGCGAGCCGGTGATCATGATGCCGGCATCCGCCTCGCGGTCGCGCGTGGCGAAATACAGCATCGGAGTCGGCCCCAGGCCGATGCGCAGGACGTGCAGGCCGGTGGAGACCAGACCCTCGACCATGGCGGCTTCCAGCTCCGGCGAGGAGAGGCGGCCGTCATAGCCGACGCAGACGGTCCTGCCCCCCTTGCGCACGACGACGGTACCGAAGGACCGGCCGACCGCGCGGGCGTCCGCAGGCGTCAGCGTCTTGCCGACGATCCCGCGGATGTCGTACTCGCGCAGCACGGTGGGGTGGAAAGTATGGGCTTCGCTCATGTTGTTGTTCTCCGTCTGCACGCCAGATCGCGTTGACAGTCCTGATGGGGGCCGCGTCACACCGCTCCGCCGCCCGCCGGGGCGGGTCGCCCGATCGAGCTGTAGGAGAACCCGGCGCGGACCATGTCCTCCGGGTTATAGATGTTGCGCAGGTCGACCATGACCGGACGCTTCATTGACGCCTTAACCCGCTTCAGGTCAAGGGCGCGGAACTCGTTCCACTCCGTGAGGATGGCGACGCAGTCGGCGTCCTGCAACGTCCCATAGGCGTTCTCGGACCATTCCACGCCCGGAAGGAGCCTGGCCGCCTCGTGCATGCCGGCCGGATCGAAGGCGCGGACATGCGCGCCGGCCTTCTGCAACGCCGGGATGATGTCCAGCGACGGACTGTCGCGCATGTCGTCGGTGTTCGGCTTGAAGGTCACGCCCAGCACCGCGACGGTCCTGCCCTCCACGCTGCCGCCGCAGGCGGCGACGATGCGCTCGGCCATCGCCTTCTTGCGCTTGTCGTTGATGTCCACCACCGTCTCGATGATGCGCAGCGGGCTTCCGACCTGCTGGGCGGTGCGCACCAGCGCCAGCGTGTCCTTGGGGAAGCAGGATCCGCCGTAGCCCGGTCCGGGGTGCAGGAACTTCTTGCCGATACGCCCGTCGAGCCCGATGCCGCGCGCCACGTCGTGGACGTTCGCCCCCACCTTCTCGCACAGGTCGGCGATCTCGTTGATGAAGGTGATCTTGGCGGCCAGGAAGGTGTTGGCGGCGTACTTCGTCAACTCCGCCGTCTCCAGCGAGGTCAGGACGATCGGCGTCTCGATCAGGTAGAGCGGACGGTAGAGCCGCCGCATCACCTCCGCCGCGCGCTCGGAGCCGGCGCCGATCACCACCCGGTCGGGCCGCATGAAGTCGCCGATGGCCGAGCCTTCGCGCAGGAATTCGGGGTTGGAGGCGACGTCGAACTCGGCGTCCGGCCGGACGCGGCGGATGATCGACTCGACCTCGCGGCCGGTGCCGACCGGCACGGTCGACTTCGTCACCACGACCGTATAGTGGTCGAGGTTGGCGGCGATCTCCTCGGCGGCGGCATAGACGTAGGAGAGGTCGGCATGGCCGTCGCCGCGGCGGGTCGGGGTGCCCACCGCGATGAAGACGGCGTCGACTCCCTGCATCGCCTCCTTCAGGTCCAGCGTGAAGGACAGGCGGCCGGCGGCGACGTTGCGCGCCACCAGATCGTCCAGGCCCGGTTCGTAGATCGGGATCTCACCGCGCTTCAGGCGCTCGATCTTCTCCGCGTCCTTGTCGACGCAGCACACATGAACGCCGAACTCCGAGAAACAGGCGCCCGATACAAGCCCGACATAGCCCGTCCCAATCATCGCAATGCGCATCGCGTATCCTCGCAGGGTCGCTCAATCCGGTGTCCCGGCACGGACAGCCCGCCGCAGCCCCTCGCGATCCGGGCAACGGCGGGCCTGTGACTATCCCAACGCCGGTGTTCAGCAGTATTTGCGGAGCATGTCCCGCACCTTGTCGGCCATGTCCGGCCGCTTCAGCGCGTGGGCGAGCGTCGCCTCGATGAAGCCGACCTTGTCGCCGCAGTCGAAGCGGGTCCCCTCGAAGCGCAGACCGTGGAAGGGCTGGCTGCCGATCAGCTTGGCCATCGCGTCGGTCAACTGGATCTCGTTGCCGGCGCCGCGCTGCTGGCGCTCCAGATGGTCGAAGATCTCCGGCTGCAGGATATAGCGGCCGATGATCGACAGGGTGGAGGGCGCCTCCTCCGGCTTCGGCTTCTCGACGAGCCCGCGGACGGTGGCGAGGCGCCCGTCGTCCTTCTCGACGTCCAGGATGCCGTAACGGCTGGTGTGCTCGCGCGGGACGTCGACGACGGCGACGATGTTGCCGCCGACCTCCTCGTAGGCCTCGACCATCTGCTTCAGGCAGGGGGTCTCGGCCTGGACGAAATCGTCCGGCAGGACGATGGCGAAGGGATCGTTCCCGATCACGGCGCGGGCGCACCAGACGGCATGGCCGAGGCCGAGCGGAACCTGCTGGCGGGTATAGAAGCAGCGGCCGGGAGCGATCTCGCTGCCGCGGACCTCCTCCAGCGCGTCCATCTTGCCGCGCTCCTCCAGCGTACGGTTCAGTTCGGTATCGGCGTCGAAATGATCCTCGATGGCGCGCTTGGACCGGCCGGTGACGAAGACGAAGTCCTCGATCCCGGCGGCGCGGGCCTCCTCCACGGCGTGCTGCAAAAGCGGCCGGTCGACCAGTGGCAGCATCTCCTTCGGAATCGCCTTGGTTGCCGGCAGGAACCGGGTACCGAGACCGGCGACGGGGAACACCACCTTGCGCACGGGTTTTGGCATTGGGAGGTCTCTTGCAGTTAAGAAAAGATCGAATTTCATTATTGTTTACGGCCGCGCCATTACCGGCCGGCCGCTCGCGGGCTTTCTGCCACAGCCCCCCCGGCAGCGCAACACGCCCTTCCGGGGCCGGGCAAATGGCTAATGGCGCAGGAGCAAATCCTTCGCCTGGTTTATCTTCGCGGCCAGATAGGTCGATCCGCCATGGTCGGGGTGCACTTTCATCATCAACCGTTTGTGGGCTTCCTTGATCTGGTCGACCGAGGCATCCGGCGGAAGGCCCAGAATCTCGCAAGCCTCATCCCGCGACATCCTGCCACCCCCGCCCCCGTCCCGGTCGCCGCTCCGTTCGCCGCCCGGCCCTCCGGCCCCCTGCCCCTCCCCGGCCCCGCCGGCGGCCGACCGCCAGTCGGGACTGGTCCGGTCGAGCCAGGCTTCCAGCACCGCGACGGAAGGGGGATCCTCCCGCCGGCAGTCGGCAAGCAGGGTGAGAAGCTGGTCCAGCGCGAGCTGGTCGAGACGACGCCCCTTCCACGGACCGTGCACCACCTCTCCGGTCATGGCGCCACTGTCATGGTCAAGGCTCATCCTCAAGAACAGGGTCTCCACGCGGGATATTCCACCGGTTCCGGCATTTTTCCGCCCGACCCCGGTGGTGGAGAACAGCGTGCGCCAGCGGACGATCAGCGGAACGGCGGCGCCGGCCAGCACCAGCGCGCTGCTCAGCCGTCCGCTGTAGGCGAGGAAGCCCAGCACGATGGCGCCGGCGGCGATCCCGCCGTAGCGGGCGGCGCGGATCACCGCCCGCGGCTCGGCCGAGACGAAGGCCCGGGCCAGCAGGTAGAGACCGGCCAGCAGTGCCAGCCCCAGCAGCAGATACGCCATCGCCCCTTCGCCTCCCCGCTCCCGCCCCATCCGCTCCGGAGGATCAGCCGCCGCCGGGACCGCGGCCGAGCTGGCTGGTCAGCAGCCGCACCGTCTCGCCGCGCGTCCGTCCGAAATCCTCCAGCGCCGTCCGGCCGCCGGCGGCGAAGACGGCGACCGCCGCCAGCAGGTCGCGCAACTGACGGGCGGAGGACGCGTCGAACGGACAATAAGCACCTCCGGTCAGCCGCGCGATGGTCTGGAACGCATGACGCGCCACCGGGTCGCCGCGCTCGTGGAAGATGAAGGCCGGCACGCCGAGCAACCCGAGCTCGCCCGCCCTGTGGGCCAGCTCGTCGATCTCCTCTTCCATGGCGTCGCCGACGAAGACCAGGGCGTTCACCCGGTCCCTGCGCGTCTCGCCCAGCACATGGGCCAGCACGCGGCCGATCTGGGTGCGGCCGGCGACGCAGGACACCTTCCCCATCAGGCCGAGCAGCGAGTCGGCGTCCCCGACCCAGCGCCCCGCCCGGCATTCGCCGAAGCCCCGGTAATAGACGAGCTGGATGTCCAGCCCGCCGAGCGCCGCCGTCGCCTCGAACATCTCGCCCTGGATGCGGCAGGCCTGATCCCAGGTCGGCTGGCGGCTGGCGGTGGCATCCATGGCGAAGACCAGCCGGCCGCGCCGCCCCGTCGCCGGGCGCGGCACCGCCGCGACCTGCCGCAGGAACGCCTCGACCTCCTCCTGGGAGGAGCGTCGCGCCGGGAGCGTGCCGTCGTCGGCCATGACCGTCCTCCGAAAACCCATCCGTCTCCTGTGAACATGGCCCGTGGCCCGCCCGCGTTCCAGCGGCGCGTGGACGCGCCCTTGGACTTGCGCATGCCCGGCGCCGCCGCCATGGTGGGGCCATGCCGCTGGACACCCCCGCCACCCCCGCCGCCGCCGGCGCGACCGCCGCCGACACGCTGTCGCCGGAGGAGCTGCGCGCCCGCGTCCTCCACGAGGATCCGGAGCTGTTCGTCATCGACAAGCCCGCCGGGCTCGCCGTCCACAAGTCCGGCCGGCTGACCGACCATCTGGAGCTGTATCTGCCGGCGCTGGCCGGTCCCGACGGGCGCCCGCCGCGTCTGGCCCACCGGCTCGACCGCGACACCGCCGGCTGCCTCGTGCTGGGCCGCACCGACTGGGCGCTGAAGCGGCTGGGCGACATGTTCGCCGCCGGCCATGTCGCCAAGACCTACTGGGCGGTGGCCGACGGCATCCCGGCGGACCGGGCGGGCGTCATCGACCTTCCCCTGAAGAAGCTGATCCTGCCCAAGGCCTGGACGATCGAACCGCATCCGCTGGGCCAGCCGGCCGTCACCGGGTACCGCGTGCTCGGCACGGCCGGCGGGCGGTCCTGGCTGGAGCTGACGCCGCGCACCGGCCGCACCCATCAGATCCGCGTCCACTGCGCCGCCATCGGCTGCCCGCTGCTGGGCGAGCCCTTCTACGGGCCGGAGCGGCTGCCGCACGGCGCCCTCCATCTGCTCGCCCGCTCGGTCGCGTTCCAGCTTTCCTTCGAACGCCCGAAGGTCGTTGCCGTCGCCCCGCCGCCGCCCCACATGCGGGAGGCGCTGGCCGCCTGCGGGTGGACCGGGGACTGCGAACCGATCCCGGCCGCCCGCTGTTGACCGGAGGGGCGGCCTGGTGGGGCGGCCCCGATCTGCAACCGATCAGGAGGGCCGAGATGGCCGACACCGTACGGGACAACCCGTCCCAGAACCGCTACGAACTCGAGGTCGACGGCAAGATCGCCTTCGCCGACTACCGGCGGGATGCCGGCGTCCTCTACATCTCCCACGTCGAGGCGCCGCCCTCGCTACGCGGCACCGGCGCCGCGGGGCGCCTGATGGAAGGCATCGTGCAGGCCGCCCGGCAGGACGGCGTGAAGATCGTTCCCTATTGCAGCTATGCCGCGGCCTGGCTGCGCCGCCACCAGGAACACCAGGACCTGGTGGCCTAGCGTCCTCTCCGCCGGGGCGGCCGGCGGACCGCGCTCTAGCGGCCCGCCTCGCTGGCGCCTTCCACCAGCCAGACCATCCGGTTCAGCGCCGGGTCGTTGCTGGGCAGCGCCTTGCCCTTGGGCACCACCGTGCGCCCGGCGGCATCGGTGATCGGCCCGCGGAAGACCGCGGCGTTGCCGTTGGCGAGCTGCATGCGGGCGGCGTCGGCATGGGCGCGGGCCTCCACACCCACCGCCGGGCCATAGGCGGTGTTGCGGACGAGGCCGGCGCCGAAGCCGCCCTCGCGCAGGCGGGGCCAGGGCTGGTCCGCCCTCAGCCGGGCGATGCTGTCGAGGTGGCCGCGCTCCCACGCCCACTCGGCCCCGGTGAGGAAGCCGTTGGGGGCGAAGCGCGACAGGTCGGTGTGGGTGCCGCAGCAAAGCACGCCGGCGGCCTCCGCCACCTCGCAGACCGGACGCGGCCGGTCGAGCTGGGCGGCCAGCACGTCGGCCCCCTCGGCGATCAGGGCGCGCGCCGCCTCCGCCACCGCGGCGGGGGGCGCATCCTCCCCGACGAACAGCACCCGCACCGCCGTGGCGGGATCGGCCCGCCGGGCGCCGAGCGCGAAGGCGTTCACGCAGCGCAGGACCTTGGGCACGGGGCTGGAGGCGACGATGCCGATGCGCCGCGCCCTGCCGGCATACCCGGCGACGATGCCCGAGACGTGCTGCGCCTCGTCCAGATAGGCGTGGTAGTAGCCGACGTTGGCCGGCAGGCGGGCCGGGTCGTCCGGAGCGCCGCAGATCAGGAACACCGCGTCGCGGTGGGCGTCGGCCTGGGCCAGGAGGGCGGAGGGGTCGCTCCCATGGGCGGTGACGATGACCACGCGGCAGCCGCGGCCCCGTGAAAGCCATCCGGCGGTGGCGGCCAGTTCGCCCTCCGCCCCGTCCACCTCCTCCAGCCGCAGGCCCGGCATGGACAGCAGGGCGTGGGCGGCGTCGGCCTGCGCCTGATTGTAGCCGAAATCGGTCCGCGGTCCCGCATAGAGGACCCCGACCGTCAAAGGACCGTCCGCCGCGGCCGTCCGGCCGGGCCATGCCGCGCCCCCGGCGACCAATCCGGCGGATGCCAGACCGAGCAGGACGTTCCGGCGGTTCCAGGTTCCGCTCACCATATCAGCGCCGCCTCCCCGTGGGGCGACTATACAGGTGCTTCGAACACGAACCAATCATTTCGCCTGCGACCGATTGCGGTGCCCCGATCAGCGCCGGACGCCGTGCATCCAGGGGTGCGCCTTCCCCGACCGCGCGCCGAAGCGCCAGACCCGCGGGGACGGCGGCACCTCCATCCGGACGGGACGGCGCGGCGCAGGAGGCGGATCGAGGCGGTCCGCGGCCCGCCGCAGCAGCGTCAGGATGGCGTGGAGCACGAGGAACAGCAGGATCAGGGCACCGACGGGCGCCTGCGCCGCCAGCTCCGCGATGCCGCCATGGATGCCGCCCCCCGCATGGGCCCCCGCGTCGAGGAGCGACAGGGCGTCGCTGGACATCAGGACATGGTCGGACATGGTACGGCCCCCGCGGTGACGTACCGGCACGGTAGCGGCTGCGGTCGCGGCGCTGTGGCGACAAGGCTGTGACAGCATGGGCAGGGCCTGCCCGGGGTGACGGCCGAGGCTCCGGTCGCGATTGCATTCGGCGGGGGCATCTGTTAAGCCGCGCCGGATTTCAGAGCGCAGAGCCTCCATGCCCATCCTCTCGTCGCGTCACGACAGCCCGACGCTTTCCGATGCAGCGCTCGCCACGGCGGCCGGTGCGGCGGCGCTGATGCTGGGGCCGCTCGCCGCCCTGGCGCCGCGGGGCCTGCCGGTCTGGGCGATCTTCATCGCGCTGGTGGCGCTGGCCGGCCTGTCGAACCGCGGCGCGCTCGGCCGCCTGCAGCGGGCCTCGGCGGGCCTGGGCGTCGTCGGGGCGTTCCTGGCGCTGGCCGCCGTCTCCATCCTCTGGAGCCCGTCGCCGCGCGCCGGCCTGACCGTGGTGGAGATGGCCTACATCGCGCTCGGCGCGCTGGCCGGCGGCGCCTGGGTCTCGCAGCTTCCGGGGGTGGAGGCGCGGCGGCTGTGCATGCTGTTCGTGGCCGGCCTGCTGGCGGGGATCGCCTTCTTCGGTACGGAAGCGTTGCTGGGGTTTCCCGTCCACCGCTGGTGGAACGGCATTCCGGCCGACCAGATCGAGTCCCTGATCGGCGGCAACGTGCCGAAGCGCACCGCCGCGCTGCTGTGCCTGCTGGTTTGGGCCGCCGCCCTCGCCGTCGACCGCGCGGGGCGCCGCAGCGCGGCGCTGGCCCTGCCGGTGGGGTTCGCGCTGGTCTGCCTGCTGCTGACCAGCCGGTCCGCCATCCTCGGCATCGCGGTCGGGCTGGTGGTCTTCGCGCTCTCCTGCTGGTCGACGCGGGCGGTCCGCCTGGCGATGGGCGGCATGATCGCCGCCGTTTTCGCGGCCGTCCTTCCCCTCGCCCTGTTCCTCGACCGGGTGGTGGATCTCGATGCGAAGGAGTGGCTGTTCTTCTCCGCCCGCCATCGCGTCGAGATCTGGGGCATGGCCGCCGACCGGGCGCTGACGACCCCGCTGCTCGGACAGGGCATCGACGCGTCGCGCGCACTCACGCCGCAGGGCGAGGTCTCGCGCTTCTCGCCGATCCTCGACAGCCTGCTGCCGCTGCACCCCCACAACGCGGCCCTGCAGGTCTGGCTGGAGCTGGGCGCGCTCGGCGCCGTCCTGGCGACCGCCGCCCTCCTGCTGCTGCTTGCCGGGACCTCGCGGATGGAGGAGCGCGACCAGCCCTTCGCGCTGGCCCTCTTCGCCGCTGCGCTGGCGATGGGCAGCACCGCCTACGGCATCTGGCAGGCCTGGTGGATGGCGGGATTCCTCGCCGCCGGGCTGATGCTGCGGCTGGCCACCCGAATCCCGGCGGACGACTGATGGCGACGAAAGACGGGCGCGGCAGGCGCATCCTGGTCATCAAGCTGGGCGCCTTCGGCGACTTCTTCCTGGCGCAGACCGCCTTCTCGGCGATCCGCCGGCACCATGCCGGCGACCATCTCGCCCTGATGACCCTGCCCTCGCTCGCCCCGCTCGCCCGGATGAGCGGCCTGTTCGACGAGGTTCTGGAGGATCCGCGCGACCGGTCGCTCGCCTCCTACCTGCGGGTGCGGCGCCTGCTGCGCGCCGGCCATTACGACCGGGTGTACGACCTGCAGGGACAGCCGCGCACCGACCGCTACTTCTATCTGATGGCTCCCGGCCCCTGGCCGGAATGGTCCGGCACCGCCCGCGGCGCCTCGCATGCCGACCGGTACGAGGGGCGGCGCAAGGTGCCGGTGCTGGAGCGCTACGCCCGCCAGCTCAAGCCCTTCGGAATCGTGCCCGACGCGGCGCCGGACCTCTCCTGGCTCGACGCCGACATCTCGCCCTTCGGCCTGACGCCGCCCTTCGCGCTGCTGATCCCCGGCTCCTCCCCCGGCCGGCCGGACAAGCGCTGGCCGGTGCGGCGCTATGCCGAGCTGGCCGGCGCGCTGGCCGACCGCGGGGTGACGCCGGTGGTGCTCGGCACCGCCATCGAGAAGGACATCGCCCGCGTCGTCGCCGAAACCTGCCCGCGCACCGTCGATCTGACCGAGCGGACCACCGTGCCGCAGATCGGCGGGCTGGCGCGCCGGGCCTGGGCGGCGGTCGGCAACGACACCGGCCCCACCCATCTGGTGGCGGCCATCGGCTGCCCGACGGTCGCCGTCTTCTCCGACGCCTCGAACCCCATCCACACCTCCGGGCCGCGGGTGGTGATCCACCACCGGCCGGACTTCGCCGACATGGACACCGCCGGCGTGCTGGAGGCGATCGAGCGGGCGCGCGCCCTGCCCGGCTGACCGCGGCGGAGTCGGCTAGCGGCAGAAGGGGCCTAACCGCAGAAGGGAAAGGACGCCACCCGCGGCATGTAGGTCGGGATCCAGTCGCAGTGGGTGGCCGGGTTGGGCAGCCGGCGCGTCTCGACGATCGGCCAGGCATGCGCCGCCAGGACCACCAGGACGAGGCCGCCGACCAGCCAGCGCCGCGGCTTCGCCCGTTCCAGCAGCTCCGGCATGTGGGCGAGAACCCAGGCGGCCGACAGGGTCGCCAGCGGATCGGTGTAGGCGGCATAGGCCCGCTGGAAGCCGCGCAGCGAGAACAGCACCTCCAGCCCCCAGGCGACCAGCAGGAGGAAGGCGGCCTGCAGCGCGGCCAGCCGCTGCCCGCGCCGCCACAGCACGACCGCCCCGGCCAGCGCGAACCACTCCACCACGATGGTCTGCGGGATGTTGTCGGGATGCAGGACGATGGTGCGGATCGCCAGCGTCCGCCAGACCCCGGCGGCCAGCAGCGAGAACAGCCCCTCGCCCACCACCTGCTCCTGCCCGCCGACGCCGTGGTGGCGCCAGCTCGTGAACACGAACATGTGCTCGACGAAGTTGGAGACGGCGATGACGTTCTGCAGGTGCGGCCGGATCTGCAGCGCCAGCAGCCCGACCGACAGGCCGAGCGCCAGCGCCGCCGCCGCGGCCAGCGCATAGGCCGCCCGCACCCGCCAGACGGCGGCATAGGCCAGAACGCCCAGCAGGATCCAGCCGGCGACGATGCCCTGGTACCGGCCGGACAGGCCGGCGCCCACCGGCTTGTAGGGATAGACCGCGTCGCCCCAGTGGGCGATGCCCTCGCGGATCAGCCCGGCGGCCGGCACCAGGGCAACCCCCGCCGCCACGGCCAGCACGGCGGTCGCCGCCCAGGACCAGCGGACCCCGGCGGGACGGCGGCCGAACAGGATCGCCGCCACCGGAATGCCCAGCGCCAGGAAGACCGCCTGCACCTTGGTCACCATGGCGAGCGCCGCCAGCATCCCGGCGAGGCAGAGCAGGAGCAGCGCCCGCCCGCCGGCCGGCCGGCGCACCGCCACCAGCGTGGTCAGCAGGGCGGTCACCACGAATCCGGCCGACAGCAGGTCGGTGCGCATCTGCCGCCCCTGCGCGCTCATCCCCACCCCGAAGGCCAGCACCAGCCCCGCCATCAGCGCGATGCGGCGGTCGCCGGTCAGGCTGCGCACCAGCGTGGCGTAGACCATGGCGAAGCCGGCGGTCAGGAGGATGGACAGCGCCCGGCCCGCCTCGACGAGATGCTGCCAGGCCGCCGCGGTGGCGGCCGGATCGCCCGCCGGCGGCAGGCCGGACACCGTGACGATGGGCAGCAGCCCCAGCGCGTGGAGCAGGCGGTACCAGCCGGCGATGACCAGGAAATAGCCGTAGCCGGGATGGTCGAAATACTCCTGCGGCAACCCTTCGTTGAAAAGCAGGCCGTGGTAGGCGAGGACGAGATCCTGGTCGGCATGCACCCAGTAGGGCAGCCGGAAGCCGACCGCCAGAACCGACAGGGCCATCAGCAGCCCGATTCCGAGGCAGAGGCCCCACCACGGAAGCCCGAACAGGCTGCGGGACGGCGTTGCGGCGGGGGACGAGGCGATGGACATGGCTGTTCCGGTCGATGCGGCGGCAGGTGCCGGTTTTTGGCACGAATCCCCGGCTTTGGGAACCGGGCCGACATTCAACTGTTGGTGTAGTGCCCCCCGTACGGGAGTCGGGGCAGCCGCCCGCCACCACAAGAGCCCGTTCATCGGGCCGAAGGAGCTGGACCAGATCGATGATCGACCGGACCCATACCGCTCAGCCCACCCGCGCCGCTTCCCATTCCGACGATCCCGCCGAACCGGACGCACCACGCGCCGGCCTCGGCCGGGCGCTCGTCGTGCTGCCCCTGATCGAAGGGGCGCCGCCCGCCGGCCAATCCTCCGGCGGCGGGTCTTCCGCGGGACGGTCTCCGGAGAGCCGGCTGGAGGAGGCCGTGCGGCTCGCCGGCCTGATCGGTCTGGAGGTGGCGCACGCCGAGGCGGTGCCGGTCCGCGGGGCCTGTCCCCGCTCCCTGTTCGGCCGCAACGGAATGGAGCGTCTGGGCGGGCTGGTGGAGGCCTTCCGGGCGGACGTGGTGATCGTCGATCATGCGCTGACGCCGATCCAGCAGCGGGCGCTGGAACGCGGCTGCCTTGCCAAGCTGCTCGACCGTACCGGCCTGGTTCTGGAGGCGATGCGGCTGCACCGGCCGGACGCCGCCGTCCCGCTCGACCTCGCCTCCCTGATCCACCAGCGCACGCGGATGGTCCGCTGCTGGACCGCCCAGCCCCAGCGCCGCGACCTCGGCTTCCATGTCGCCCCTGCCGACGGCATGCCGGGCGAAACACTGATGGAGCGCGACCGCCGCCTGATCACCGAGCGGATCGCCATGCTGAAGCGCACCATGCGCGCCGACCGTGAGGAACGGCAGCGCCGCGCCGCCGCCCGCCGCGCCGCCGGCATCCCGACCGTCGCCGTGCTCGGCTATGCCGGGGCCGGGGTGTCCAGCCTGATCGACCGGCTCGGCGGGCAGGGCCATGGCCGGAGCGCCGGAGAGCGCGAGGCGGTGCTGCCCTCCGGCCGGCGCATCGTGCTGATGGAGCCCCCGGGCCTGCTCCGCGATCTGCCGCACCATGCCGCCACCGCGATGCGCGCCCTGCTCGAGGACGTCCCGGCCGCCGACCTGATCCTGCACGTCCGCGACGCCGCCGATCCCGACTCCGGAGCCCGTGCCGCGGACATGGCGGCGATGCTCTCCCAGCTCGGCATCGATCCGCAGGGCGATCCGCGGGTGATCGAGGTGCTGACCCGGACCGACCTGCTCGCCCCGACCGCGCAGGCGGCCCTGTCGCTCTCGCTGGTCGATGCGGCTGCGGAACGGACGGTGGCGGTCTCCGCCCTCTCCGGGGAGGGGCTGGACGATCTGGCCGCACTCCTCGACCGTCGGCTCGCCAGGATGCGCGAACCCGCCGCCCTCCTCGATCGCAGCGCCGTGATCTGACCGGTTCCGGCGCCGATGGGTTGCCCCTTCGGAGGCTATGGCCATACCGAGGGGGATGCTGTCACAAAAGAGTCCTCCAATCTGGCGGATCCGCAAGGCCGGCAGGAAACAGGCTGACTCCTTGCGCGTTGACGCCCGAAGACGCCGGGGCCGGCACAGCCGGCCGCCGGTCCGGTTCACTGCGGTTGGGGCAACGAGGGACGACCCATGAGCGACATCGAGGAGCGCATCCGGCGCCGGGCGCACGAGATCTGGGAACGCGAAGGCCGCCCGCACGGCCGGCATGACGAACACTGGGCCCAGGCCCAATCGGAGCTGGCCGCGCAGGACGCGCTGGCGGCCGACGCGTCCGAAGCCACCGCATCCGACGCAGCCGGCTCCGGCCCGGCCGCCGCCGGCAGGACGAAGGGCCGCAAGTCCGCGAAAACGGACGCCAGGACCGGTTCCAAGGCAGAGGCAGAACCCGAACCCGGGCCCGGGCCCGCCGACGATAGCGGGACGCACGCCGCGGCGGCGGACCTCTCCGCCGTGGCCGCCGGGCGGGCCGACGCGACCAGGCCCGCCGGCCGCAGGCCCTCCGCCAGGAAAGATGCCGCGGAGACGGCCGGACAGCAGGCTCCGGGCGGGAAGACGGCCGGCGGGAAGACGGCTGGCGGGAAGACGGCCGGCCGCAAGGGCGCTGCCGCAAAGGCGGCGGAGCCGGTGTCCGGCGGTGCGGCCTCCAGCGGCAAGCCGGCGCGGGCGACCCGGAAGGATGCCCGGACGGACGGGCAGAAGACCGCCCCCGCCCGCTGACGCGGCTCCCGGACCACCGCTGCGCCGGAAGGACGGAACGGGGCCGCCGCCCCGTCCCGTCCTTTCGTTCGCCGCCGCGCCCCGGCTCTTCCGCCCCCGGCTATTCCATCACCGCCGCGTCCGCCTGCCGCGCCGCTCCCCTGGGCCGGCGGAGCAGAAGCAGCATCGGGATGACGAGAAGCGCCACGTACATCATCAGCTTGAAATCGTCGAGATAGGCGATCATCGCCGCCTGCCGCGTCACCTCGGCGTTCAGGCTGGCCAGCGCCTCGGCCCCGCCGGTCGATACCCCCGCCATGTTCGGGTTGAACGGGGTCAGATGCTCCGACAGGACGGCGTGGTTGACCTGCGTGTTCTGCGACAGAAGCGTCATGACGACCGAGATGCCGACGCTGCTCCCCAGGTTGCGGACCAGGCTGAACAGGCTCGCCGCGTCGGTGCGCAGGTGCGGCGCCAGCGTGGCGAAGGCGATGGTGCTGAGCGGCACGAAGACGAGTCCGAGGCCGAGCCCCTGCACCACGCCGCTGATGATGATCGGCGTGCGGTCCATCATGATCGTGAAGCCGGTCATGCTCCACAGCGACCAGGAGGTCAGCAGGATGCCCATGAGGATCAGCAGCCGCGCATCGACCTTCCGCACCAGCCGGCCGACCACCAGCATCGAGATCATCGTCCCGACGCCGCGCGGCGCCAGCACCAGCCCGGTGGTCACCGTCGGATAGCCCAGCAGAGTCTGCAGCATCGGCGGCAGCAGCGCCATGGTCGCCAGCAGGATGATGCCGATCACGAAGATCAGGATCAGGCCGGTGACGAAGTTGCGGTCCTTCAGCAGGGCCGGCTCGACGAAGGGCTCCTTGCCGGTGGCGCCGTGCGCCGTCGCGGTGTGGACGGCGAAGACCCAGAAGGCGCAGGCCGCCAGCGCGGTCTCGATCCAGATCTCGGTCGAGCCGAACCAGTCGAGCTGCTCGCCGCGATCCAGCAGCATCTGGAAGGCGCCGACCCCCAGCCCCAGCGTGGCGAAGCCGAACAGGTCGAAGCGGCGCGTGCGCCCCTTCGTCTCGTGCAGGAACAGCAGCATGCCGACGAAGGCCAGGATGCCGACCGGCAGGTTGATGTAGAAGACCCAGCGCCAGCTGAAGCTGTCGGTCAGCCAGCCGCCCAGCGTCGGGCCGGCGATCGGTCCCACCATGATGCCGGCGCCCCACAGCGCCATCGCCTGCCCGTGCCGCTCCTTGGGATTGATGTCGAGCAGGACAGACTGCGACAGCGGCACCAGGGCCGCGCCGAAGATGCCCTGCACCAGCCGGAACCCCACCATCTCCGTCAGGCTGCCGGCCATGCCGCAGAGCACCGAGGCTCCGGTGAAGCCGGCGACCGAGATCAGGAACAGCCTCTTGCGGCCGAACCGGTCGGCCAGCCAGCCGGTGGCCGGCGTGGCGATGGCGGCGGCCACGATGTAGGAGGTCAGCACCCAGGTGATGGTGTCCTGCGCCGCCCCCAGGCTGCCCTGCATGTTGGGCAGCGCCACGTTGGCGATGGTGGTGTCCAGCACCTGCATGATGGTCGCCAGCATGATCGACACGGTGACCATGCCGCGACGCGGCGTCTCGTGATGGTCGGCGGTCATTCGCGACGATCCCCGTCCCCGCGCGCCCGGCCGGGCGGCGGCGGCTCTCCTGTCGTTACGGCTCCGCCCGCTCCAGCCCGACGGCGGCGAGCGCGCCGCGCACGGGACTGGGCAGCGGCCGGGTGTAATGGGTGTCGATCTCGACGTCGGCGCTGAGGCCGGTGCGCAGCGCGACCGCGTCGCTCCGGGACGGGTCGCCGGACTGCTCGATGCGCAGCCGCACGGGCACGCGCTGCACCACCTTCACCCAGTTGCCGGTGGCATTCTGCGCCGGCAGCACCGAGAACTCCGACCCGGTGCCCGCCCCGATGCTCTCCACCCGCGCGGTCAGCCTGCGGTCGGGGTAGGCGTCGATGGCGATGGTCGCGGTCTGGCCGGGCTTCATGTGGGTGAGGTCGGTTTCCTTGAAGTTGGCCTCGACCCAGCTCACCCCGCTCTCGACAAGGCTGACGGCGGGCGTGCCGACCGGCATGTACTGGCCGACCAGGAGCCGGTCGGTCTGGCTGATCGTCCCGTCGGCGGGCGCCCGCACCACCGTATGCTCCAGGTCGCGCCGGGCCTGGTCGCGGCGGGCGATGGCCTCCAGGACCGAGGGATGGCGGTCGGTCGGAATGTCGGGATCGCCGCCGAGAGCGGCGCGGGCGCTGATGACCGACTGGCGGGCGCTGTTCAGCGCCTGCTGGGCCGACTGCAGGTCGTGGCGGACCTCGTCGTACTTGGCCCGCGCGGCGACGCCGGTCTTCAACAGGTCCTGCTGGCGCTGGAACTCCCGCTGCTGGTAGTCGACCGTCTCCTCCGCCGCGCGCTGGTTGGCCAGCGCCTCGCCATGGGCGGCGCGGAGCTGGTCGACCTTCAGCCGGGCGGAGGCCACCGCCGCATCCGCCTGCTGCAGGGCGAGGCGGAAGGGCTCCTCGTCGATGCGGAACAGAAGCTGGCCTCGGCTCACCGTCTGGTTCTCGTGCACGGCGACCTCGACGACGCGGCCGGCGACGTCGGGGCTGACGGTCACCTTGTCCTGCTGGACATAGGCGTTGTCGGTCGAGACATAGCGCCCGCCCGTCACCCAGACATAGCCGCCGCCGACGGCCACCGCCACGGGCAGCACGGCCATCAGCAACAGGCGGCGCCAGCGCGGCCGGCGGGCGGCGGCGCGGGCGGCCGGGTCGGATTTGCGGTCGCTCGGATCCGGGGCGGAAACGGCGGTCATGGAGTGTCCTGCAAGAAGGGTGGGTCGGCGCGTCCGGGCCGGGGCTCCGCCGCCGCGCTGGTCGCTGCGGCGGTCGGGCTGCGGCGGTCGGCCAGGTTGGCGCGCATGTGCGAAAGGATGGCGATCATCTGCCGCTCGGTCTCCGGCGGCAGCCCCTCCAGCGCCTCGGCATAGACGCCGGAGGCGATGTCGCGGGCCTGCTGGAGCACGGAGCGGGCCTTGTCCGTCATGAACAGCCGCCGGGCGCGCCGGTCGTTCGGGTCGGGCCGGCGTTCGACCCAGCCCCCCTCCTCCATCCGGTCGACCAGGCGGCAGAGCGTGATCGGCTCCACCTCCAGCAGATCGGCGAGGCCGGCCTGATGGATGCCCTCGCAGCGGCTGAGCATCGCGATGACATTCCATTGCGCGCGGGTCAGGCCGAGATGGCGGGCGCACTGGTCGAAGCGCCGGCGCATCAGGCGCGCCGTGTCGTTGAGCAGGGCGCCCAGCGTGGGCGGCGGAACCGGATCGGTCGGGACGGTCATGACGGGCACATCATAAGCCTGCTTACCATGTCGCTGAGTTAATAAGCATGCTCATGATCGGCAACGACGCCGCACGCATGGCTGTCCGTCGCGGTGGACGTGGCTCTGGCGCCGGGGTCACAGGATTGCTAATCTCAGGCCCCTTTCATCCTGAAACTGTCGCGCCGACCGAGGATTCCGTCATGCCGCACTATCGCTCCCGCACGTCCACCCACGGCCGCAACATGGCGGGCGCCCGCGGCCTGTGGCGCGCCACCGGCATGAAGGACGGCGACTTCGGCAAGCCGATCATCGCGATCGCCAACTCCTTCACGCAGTTCGTCCCCGGCCATGTCCACCTGAAGGATCTCGGCCAGCTCGTGGCGCGCGAGATCGAGAAGGCCGGCGGCGTCGCCAAGGAGTTCAACACCATCGCGGTGGACGACGGCATCGCCATGGGCCATGACGGCATGCTCTACAGCCTGCCCTCGCGCGAGCTGATCGCCGACGCGGTGGAATACATGGCCAACGCCCATTGCGCCGACGCGCTCGTCTGCATCTCCAACTGCGACAAGATCACCCCGGGCATGCTGATGGCGGCGATGCGGCTGAACATCCCGGCCGTCTTCGTGTCCGGCGGCCCGATGGAGGCCGGCAAGGTCAACTGGCGCGGCAAGACCAGGGCGGTGGACCTGATCGACGCCATGGTCGCCGCCGCCGACCCGACCGTCACCGACGAGGAGGCGGCGGAGATGGAGCGCGGCGCCTGCCCGACCTGCGGCTCCTGCTCGGGCATGTTCACCGCCAACTCCATGAACTGCCTGACCGAGGCGCTGGGCCTCTCGCTGCCCGGCAACGGCACCATCGTCGCCACCCATGCCGACCGCAGGGAGCTGTTCCTCGCCGCCGGCCGCATGGCGGTGGAGCTGTGCCGCCGCTGGTACCAGGAGGATGACGCGACGGCCCTGCCGCGCGGCATCGCCACCTTCCAGGCCTTCGAGAACGCCATGACGCTGGACATCGCCATGGGCGGCTCGACCAACACGGTGCTGCACCTGCTGGCGGCCGCGCAGGAAGGCGGGGTCGACTTCACCATGGCCGACATCGACCGGCTGTCGCGCCGCGTTCCCAACATCTGCAAGGTCGCCCCGGCGGTCCCCGACGTCCATATCGAGGACGTGCACCGCGCCGGCGGCATCTTCGGCATCCTGGGCGAGCTCGACCGCGGCGGCCTGCTGCACCGCGACGTCGCCACCGTCCATTCCCGCACGCTGGGCGAGGCGATCGACCGCTGGGACGTGAAGCGCACCGGCGACGCGTCGGTCCACACCCTCTACAAGGCCGCACCCGGCGGCATCCCGACCACCATCGCCTTCAGCCAGGAAAAGCGCTGGCCGGAGCTCGACCTCGACCGCGAGACGGGCGTCATCCGCAGCGTCGGGCATGCCTTCAGCAAGGACGGCGGCCTCGCCGTGCTGTTCGGCAACATCGCCGAGAAGGGCTGCATCGTGAAGACGGCGGGCGTCGACGCCTCCATCCTCACCTTCTCCGGCCCGGCCCGCGTGTTCGAGAGCCAGGATGCGGCGGTGGAAGGCATCCTGGGCGACAAGGTGAAGGCCGGCGACGTCGTCGTCATCCGCTATGAAGGCCCGCGCGGCGGTCCCGGCATGCAGGAGATGCTCTACCCGACCAGCTACCTGAAGTCGAAGGGGCTGGGCAAGGCCTGCGCCCTGGTCACCGACGGCCGCTTCTCCGGCGGCACCTCCGGCCTGTCGATCGGCCATGCCTCGCCGGAGGCGGCGGCCGGCGGCGCCATCGGGCTGGTCGAGGAAGGCGACCGGATCGAGATCGACATCCCGAACCGCTCCATCCGCCTCGCCGTGCCGGACGAGGAACTGCAGCGCCGCCGCGACGCCATGAACGCCAGGGGGCCGCGGCCTGGAAGCCGGCCGGCCGCCAGCGCGTCGTGTCCCCGGCCTTGCGCGCCTACGCGGCAATGACGACCAGCGCCGACCGCGGCGCCGTGCGCGACGTCAGCCAGGTCGAAGGCATCACGGTCGCCCGCTGACCGCCAAGGAGGGAAGCGGCCCGGATTGCGGACACAAGAGCCGGAACAATATCGAGTCGCTTCCGTTTTCCAGCGGGCCGGACAATCCGGACGAGCGTCGCGCGCACAGCCGGCGCTCTTTTTTTCGTCATATGAGCATATAGACGTATGTAATATTCTCGGTGCGGGAAAAAGAATCGGATCTACGCCCCTTGGGTATCCACAAACCGCCAAATGCATGCTCTAATATGCCCGCGCACAGTCCGCGGGGGGGTCGGGATGGCGGACGCACAGAGAATGCTGGTCGGGACAAGCGGCTTATCGGCCGCCCAGGCCGCGCGCTGGGCCGGGCGCGGCAAGGGTCCTGAGCGCAAGCTCCTCACCATTCTCTTCGTCGACATCGTCAATTCCTCCGCCATGGTCGTCGGTCGCGATCCGGAGGATGCCGACGAGGGGCTGCTGACCATCCTGAACATCCTGGTCGAAGCGGTCGCCCGCTACGACGGCATGGTGTCGCAGCTTCTCGGCGACGGCTTCATGGCCGTGTTCGGCGCCCCGACGCCAAGGAGGACCACGCGCTGCGCGCCTGCCTCGCGGCGCAGGACATCATCCGCGCCACCGTCGATTCCCCGGTTCCCGGCTTCCGCGTCCGGCTCGGCATCGATTCGGGCGACGCGGTGGCCCAGGTGGTGACCAATGGCGTCTGGGCGGACTACCGCACCGTCGGCGAATGCGTCCATGTCGCGGCCAAGCTTCAGCAGCGGGCCGATACCAACAGCGCGCAGCTCAGCCGCGACACGCTCGACCTCGTCCCGGTCGGACTGACGGTCAGCCCGGCGGGCAGCCTGAAGCTGGCGCCCGACGCGCCGCCGATCTCCGCCTACATCCTGGAGGGGGCGCGCGCCGTCCGGCGGACCGCCACCGACCTGATGGCCTCCACCACCGCGCCGCTGGTCGGGCGGGAGGTGGAACTGCAGGCGCTGTTCGACCTCGCGGCGGCGGTGGAGCGCGGCTCGCCCCAGGTGCTGATGCTGCGCGGCGAGGCCGGCATCGGCAAGTCGCGGCTGGTGAGCGAGCTGCTGCGGGACGAGCGGACGCGGAGCTGGGGCCTGCTGCAATGGCCGCAGATGCCGATCCGCCGCCTGGGCGACCCCGAGGATCTGGAGGCGGTGGCCCAGAGCCTCGCCATCCACCTGTCCGGCCGCACCGACGGCGAGGCGCCGGCCCAGCTCGCCGCCGCCGCGGACGCTGCCGGGGGGCGCCTCGCCGGCGACGCGGTGCGCGGCCTGTTCGGCCTGCCGGCGGAGGACCCGCTGTGGAGCGGCCTCGATCCCGCCCAGCGCATGACGCTCGCGGTCGAGGGGCTGGTGGCCGCGGTGCTCTTCGCCGTCACGGCCTGCCAGGGACGCTGCCTGATGATCCTGGTCGAGGACGCCCACTGGGCGCGGCCGGTCATGGTGCGCTTTCTCGACATGCTGGCCGCCGCCCTGTCCGGCCCGGCCAGGGCGGTGTCCGGCGGCTGCCCGGTCCTGCTTCTGGCGACCTCCCGCCCGCCCTCGCTCGGGGCCGCCAGCAGCGGTCCGGAGGGCTGGGTCGAGCCGCGGATCGCCCGCCGGATCGAGCTCGGCGCACTCGACACCGAGGAGGCGCGGCGCTTCCTCGACCACTGGCTGGGCGACGATCCCTCGCTGGCCGAGCTGAAGTCGCGGGTGTCCGACCGCAGCCAGGGCGTGCCGCTCTATCTGGAGGAAACGCTACGCACCATGGAGGCGGCCGGCGACATCACCGGCGGCCCCGGCGCCTTCCGGCTGGTCAAGGACGAGGTGACGCTGCGCCTTCCCCGCTCGGTCCACGGCCTGCTCGCCGCGCGGATCGACCTGCTGGACAGCGACCCGCGCCGCGTGCTGATGCGCGCCGCGGTGGTTGGGAACACCTTCGACGTCGGCCTTCTCCAGGTCCTCCGCGCGGTGCCGGAGACGGCGCTGGCCGACCAGCTCGCCTATCTCGAACAGGCGGGGTTCGTGGCGCGCGCCCGCCTGCTGCCGAACCTGGAATATGTGTTCCGTCACGCCCTGATCCGCGAGGTCGCCTATGTCACCCTGACCAAGGGCGACCGCAAGGCGATGCACGTGCAGCTGGTCGCCGCGCTGCGGACGCGGCGCGACTCCGACCTGCCCAACCGGGTCGAGCTGACCGCCTACCACGCCTTCATGGCGGAGGACTGGCCCATCGCCTATGCCTTCGGCCGCCGGGCCGGCCAGCGGGCGGAGGAGCGGTCGCGGCTGGAGGACGCGAGCGACTTCTACCGGAAGGCGATCTCCTCCATCCACAATCTGCCGGACACCCGGAGGAACACGCTTCGCACGATCGATCTGCTGATCGCTCTGCCCCGCAGCATGCTGCCGCGTGGCGCGGTGAACGTGCATGACCATCTGACCCGGGCACGCGACCTGTCCCTTCAACAGAAAGACCTGGTCAGACTCGCCCGGACCTCCTCGATGCTGGCCTCCTTCTCCTGGGCATTCGCCGAAGTCGACACGGGCATCAGCCTGTGTCGGGAAGCACTCACCGTCCTTGACAGCCGCAACGACAGGCAGACCCGCATCCAATTGACGCTGCGGCTCGGCGGCATTCAGGCGGACAAGGGGCATTTCCTGGAAGCGATCCACGCGCTCGACACCGCGGGCGTCCAGTTGATGCAGGATCGTTCCTACAGCCGCTACGGATTGGCGACCGTCGCGCTCGTGCATTACAACAGCATCATCGCGCGATGCTATGCGGAGATCGGCCGGAACGACCAGGCGCTCGCTTCGGCTCGGAAAGGACTTGAAGCCGCGATGGATAGCGGACATGCGTTCTCGCAGCTTTTCGCGAACGCACACCTGGGCTGGGTCAATCTGATCCGTGAACATCACGATCAAGCCGTTCCGCCCTTGGAATATGCTCTTCTGATGTGCGACGGGATCCGCTCTCCCCTTTGGCGTCCGCTGATCTGTGGCGGATTGGCTCTTGCCCGTGTCAAGAGCGGGCAGCACGCCGAGGGGCTCAAGCTCTTCGATGAGAGCTTCCGCAGTTTCGGGCGGCAGTCCCACCAGTTCGACCGCATCCACCCTCGTGTCAGCTTTGCCCAGGTCCAGCTCTGGTACGCCGAGGCTTTGGCGGAGATTGGCGACCTGGAGAAAGCTGCTGCACTCGCCCAGGATGCCTTCGAGAGCGCGGTTTCAACAGGACAGCACGTGTATGAGGCGAGGGCGATGTTCCTCATCGCCAAGTATCGCCGACGGTTTTCCGGCCGCGGCGACTCCGATGGGGAAACCATGGCCAGACGCGCGCTGGATCTTGCCACGCGTCTTGCAATGAAGCCGCTTCAACAGCAGTGCGAACGCCTGTTGACGGAACGCGTGTTTTCGCTGTCCTGAACCACAATGGTCCTGAAGCAGAGCCTTCGGGCTCTCAATCGGCCGCTTCGGAACGACGGAAGTAGTCGAGCACGTAACTGCGGATCGCACTGGTCAGCGGCGTCGCATCGGACCTCGAACCGTCCAGTTCCTGACACAGATCCTTGACCGGCCGGCCTTCCCGCTGGGCGATCTCGTCCAACCCCTCCCAAACGACGTGCTCAAGCCTCACCGTGGCCATGCGGCTGCCGAGGGAAACCGTCCGCGACACCATGACGGGCCAGGACATCAGCGCGGATAAGCCAGCCTTGGCGGCGCCAGCCTCCATCGCCTTTTTCTGCGCATGCATGATCCCGGCCTCCTGCCCCGATCCGGCAAACTGTTTCACGGAGCACATCTAGCGCGGGCCGGGCCGGCTGGGATGTGAAGCACTTCACAGCGCGAAAGCCCTTCGACCTCGAAGAATTACGTCACTGTCGCATCGAAAGGAGCAATCATGAACACGAACGTTTCCCAGACCCTGACCATGCGTGGCGCCGACGGCCGGCTGTATGCCATCTCCAACGGCGGCGTGTCCGTCGTGGCCGACATGGGCGGCACGGCCGCCACCCCTGCGAAGCGTGCCGGCGACCAGCCCTCGTTCGACACGATCGACCATGAGTCGGGCCGCATGAGCATCACCCCCGGCGCCTGAGTACCCGATCGGACCGTGGCGGCCGGTGGCGTCATCATCGGCCGGCCACGGACCCGGTCCCGCCTTCCCCCGCCCCTTCGCAGGACGAGTAAGCCGCGATGCCCTTCGACCTGATCGATGTCCGCACCGCCGCGGCCGACGCGGTTAAGGCCCACACCACGGGCACCCACCGGGTGATGGCGCCGGAACAGACGCTGGCGCGCGTGCAGCCGTTCCTGCCGGTGATGGGAATCACGCGGGTGGCCAACGTCACCGGGCTCGACACCGTCGGGATCCCCGTGGTGATGGTGACCCGGCCCAACTCGCGCTCCATCTCGGTCTCGCAGGGCAAGGGCGTGACGCTGGCCGCCGCCAAGGCCTCGGGCGTCATGGAATCGATCGAGAGCTACCATGCGGAGCGGATCACGCTGCCGCTGAAGTTCGCCAGCTTCGAGGAGCTGCGCTGGACCCATCCGGTGGTCGACGTCGACCGCCTGCCGCGTCTGGCCGGCAGCGCCTATACCCCGCACACCCCGATCCTGTGGATCGAGGGCGAGGATCTGATCGGCGGCGGCCCCAGGTGGGTGCCGTTCGAGATGGTCCACCTGAACTTCGCCGCCCCGATGGCGCCGGGCCAGGGCTGCTTCATGGCCGGCTCCAACGGCCTCGCCTCCGGCAACCACAGGCTGGAGGCCGTCAGCCACGCCATCACCGAACTGGTGGAGCGCGACGCCACCACCCTCTGGCACCTGTCCGGGCCCGCCGCCCAGGCCGCCAGCCGCATCGCGCTCGACAGCGTGGAGGATCCCGTCTGCCGTTCCCTGCTCGACCGCTTCGACTCCGCCGGGATCGAGGTCGGCGTGTGGGAGATCACCAGCGACATCGGCCTGCCCGCCTTCCTCTGCCGCATCGTCGAGCGGGAGGAGCTGCCGCAGCACTCGGTCCGGCCCGCCACCGGCATGGGCTGCCACGTCTCGCGCGAGGTCGCCCTGTCCCGCGCCCTGACCGAGGCGGCGCAGAGCCGCCTGACCTTCATCGCCGGCGCGCGCGACGACATGCCGCGCGAGGAGTATGTCCGCCACCTCGACCCCTCGCGCTATGCCCGCTGGCGGGCGATGGTGACGGAAGCGCCGGCACCCGCGACTTCACCCGCTGCCCCACCGCCTCGACCCCGACCGTCGAGGCCGACCTGCGCCACCAGATCGACCGGCTGAAGGCCGCCGGCATCACCGAGGCCGTCGCGGTCGACCTGACCAAGCCGGAGTTCGGCATCCCGGTCGTCCGCGTCGTCATCCCCGGGCTGGAGGGGCTGGACGATTCCCCCGACTATCTGATCGGCGAGCGGGGGCGCCGCATCATCGACCTCGCCACGGAGGCCGCGGCATGAGCACCACCTACGTCTTCCTCGGCCCCACCCTGCCGCAGGAGGAAGCGGCCCGCGAGCTGGACGCCGTCTACCTGCCCCCCGTCTCCCAGGGGGACGTGCTGCGCCTGTGCGCCGAAAAGCCCGGGGCGATCGGCATCGTCGACGGCTTCTTCGAGAATGTGCCGGCCGTCTGGCACAAGGAAATCCTGTTCGCCATCCGCGAGGGCATCCCCGTCTTCGGCGCCGCCAGCATGGGCGCGCTGCGCGCGGCGGAGCTGCATCCCTTCGGCATGATCGGCGTCGGCGCCATCTTCGAAGCCTACCGCGACGGCCGGCTGGAGGACGACGACGAGGTGGCGGTCATCCACGGGCCGGCCGAGCTCGGCTATCCCGCCCTGTCGGAAGCCATGGTGAACATCCGCCGCACGCTGGCCGACGCGGTCGCCGACGGGGTGCTGTCGCGCGAAACCGGCTTCCGGCTGGAGTCGATCGGCAAGGAGCTGCCCTACCGCGAGCGCGGCTATGGCCGGATGCTGCGGCTGGCCGGCGACCTCGGCCTGCCGGCGCGCGAACTGGAGGCCTTCCGCGCCTGGCTGCCCACCGGCCGCTTCGACCAGAAGCGCGACGACGCCCGGCGGATGCTCCGCACCATCCGGCGCAAGCTGGGCCAGAACGCCGCCCTGCCCGAGGCGCAGTTCCATTTCGAACGCACCACCCTGTGGGACCGTGCCGTGCGCGAGGCCTCCACTCTCGCAGTGTGATGTCCGATCCGCTACAGTGATCGCGGCGCACGAGGCAACCCGGCCCCGTGCGCCGCTTTAAGTGTACGCGGATCACTTCATGGCCGGCTTATCGGACGTAACGGCAATCTTACGGCGCAACAGGCTCCTCGGCGAACTCACCGGGACGGAGATGGCCGAACTGGTCTCGCTCGGCCGGCCGCAGAGCTTCGACGCCGACCAGCCGGTCTTTCACAAGGGGGACCCCGGCGACTGCCTCTACGCCATTCTCAAGGGGCAGATCGGCATCAGCACCTCGTCCGCCGACGGAAAGCGGATGCTGCTCAACATCCTGGACGCCGGCGACGTGCTCGGCGAGATCGCCCTGATCGACGGGCGCGAACGGACCGCCGCCGCCGAGGCGTTGCGGCCCAGCATGCTGTTCCGCATCGACCGGTCCGATTTCATCCCCTTCCTCGAACGCCACCCCGCGCTGTGCACCCGGCTGATGATCGTGCTGTGCGAACGGCTGCGCTGGGTGTCGGAGAACATCGAGGATGCCGTCTTCCACGACGTGCCGCGCCGGCTCGCCCGCCGGCTGCTGCTGCTCGCCGACAGCTACGGCCAGCAGACCCCGGCCGGCTTGCGGATCAACCAGTCGATCTCCCAGGAAGCGCTCGCCAGCATGCTCGGCGTCACCCGCGAGATGGTGAACAAGAGCCTGAAGGCTTTGAAGAAGTCGGAGATTGTAACCTATACCAAGGGCTTCATCGTCATCAACAACCCGGCCCTGCTGCGCGACATGGCCGGAGATACGGAAAGCGTGTCCTGAATCCGATCGTCACATGTCGAAAGTTTTATAGCCCCGGGCTCCTGCAATCGGTTTATTGTATACGACCATCGTGGGCTGGCGGGCCGGCGGTTGACAGAAGGTGGCGGACGATGACGGAAGAGACGGCGCGGGCGGCGTCGGAAAAGCAGTCCAAGGGGGTGGCGTCCCTGGTTTCGCGCACGATGACGGTGTCCGGTCAGGCAGTGACCTTGCGGCTGGAGCCGTCCTACTGGGAAGCGCTGGACGAGATCGCGCAGCGGGAGGATCTTACCTCCGAGGATCTCTGCTCGGACATCAAGGACCGCATGGATCACCAGCAGGCCGGGCGAACGGCGTGTCGCTGGCCAATGCGGTGCGGGTGTTCGTCGTCGGCTACTACCGGCAGGCGGCGACGGAACGCGGCCATGCCCGCGCCGGCCACGGACGGGGCGACCCCTTCATCTGCACCCCCTTCGACACGGCGGTCAGCGAGGGCTGAGGCCCTTCGTCGCCTGCTGCGACATGACGACGCTCTTGCTTGGCGGCACCAACGATCCCTGACGGCTTAGTCAGGCGTTAAGCAGAAGCAGGTCATGATGCGCGCCTTGGTTTGCAGCAAGTGGCTGGTTCGCGCATGACGCCGGTGGATTCAGCGGCTTTCCCATCCCGCAGCTCCTACCGGAGCTGGCTTGCCGGCTACTGGCCCGAGATCGCCTTCGTCGGCGGCACGCTCGGCGTCCTGTCCGCGGTCTTCGACCGGAACTACCTGCTGTTCCATCTCTGTGTCGAGCTGTTCGCGGTCATCGTCGCCTTCACGACCTTCGCGGTCGCCTGGAACACGCGCGACGCCAACCAGTCACCCTTCCTGGCCTGCGTCGGCCTGTCCTTCCCGGCGGTCGGGACGCTCGACCTGCTGCACATCGCGGCCTATCCGGGCATGGGCATCCTCGGCGACGGCACGCCGAACCTGTCGATCCAGCTCTGGCTGGCGGCGCGCTTCATCCAGTCGCTGGCCTTCCTCGGCGCACCGCTGCTCGCCGACCGGACGCTGCGCAGCGGCGACGTGCTGATCGCCCAGGCGGCGGCCTTCCTCGCCGCCTTCATGGCGATCTTCCTGTTCGACATCGTGCCGGACGGATTCACCCCCGGCGACGGGCTGACCGGCTTCAAGCTGGCCGCCGAATACGTGATCATCGCCATCGCCGCCGCCGCCTGCCTCGTCATCTGGCGCCGGCGCCGGCAGTTCAGCCGGGGCATCTTCGTCATGGTGCTTCTCGGCGTCGGGCTGATGATCCCCCAGGAACTGGCCTTCACGCTCTATGACGACCCGCACGGGCCGATGAACGCGGTCGGGCACTTCTTCAAGGTCCTGTCCTTCTACCTGCTCTACAAGGCGATCGTCGTCTCGGCGCTGAAACACCCCTACGACCTCGTCTTCCTGCGCATGCGGCGCAGCGAGGAGGCCCTGCGCGACCATCTGAACAATCTGGAGTCCATCATCGCGACCCGCACCGCGGAGCTGCGCGAGAGCGAGGCGCGCTGGCGGGCCCTGCTGGAATGCTCCAACGACTGGTTCTGGGAGACGGACAGGGACGGCCGCTTCACCGCGCTGTCGGCCCGCGCCCAGGAATCCACCGGCCGCGGCGGCAAGGACCTGCTCGGCTTCCGGCACGAGGATTTGCTCGACCGCTCGCGGCCGACCGAGGATTTCGACGCCATGGTCGAGGCCCAGCGCGAGCACAAGCCCTTCCGCCGCCTGTCCTTCCCGCTGGTCGGGCCGGAGGGGGCGGAGCCGCGCTGGGTGATGGTCAGCGGCGTGCCGCGCTTCGACGGCCAGGGCGGGTTCCTCGGCTACCGTGGGACCTCCAGCGACATCACCGCCCGCCGCCAGGCGTCCGAGGCGGCGCGGCGCAAGCAGACCATGGCGGCGCTCGGCAGTCTGGTCGGCGGCCTGGCGCACGAGGTCAACAACCTGCTGCAGCCCATCGTCACCCTGTCCGAGATGGCGGTGAAGCGGGTGAACGGCGACGCCCGCCTGAAGACCTACCTCTTCACCATCCACGACAGCGGGCTGAAGGCGCGCGACGTCTTGCGCGATGTGCTGCGCTTCGCCCGGATCGAGGTCGCCGAATCGCCGCCGGGCGATCTGGTGGAGGCGGTGCGGTCCGCGGTGGCGCTGGCCCGCCCCGCCCTGCCGCCGGGGGTGGAGGTGAAGGTCCAGCTTCCGCCGAACCTGCCCTCGGTCACCATCACCGCCACCGAACTGGCGCAGGTGCTGCTGAATCTGATCAAGAACGGCGGCGACGCCATGCCGGAGGGCGGGCTGCTGACCATCCAGGCGGAAAGCCTGACGATGAGCGAGGCGGAAGCCAGCCATCAGGGGCTGGCGGAGGGTCGCTACATTCGCCTCACCGTCAGCGACACCGGCATCGGCATGGACGAGCAGACCCGCCAGCGGGTGTTCGAGCCCTTCTTCACCACCAAGCCGGTCGGCGAAGGCACCGGCCTCGGGCTCGCGGTCGTCTACGGGATTCTGCGCAACGGCGGCGGCGACGTCACGGTGCGCAGCGCGGTCGGGCGCGGCTCCACCTTCATCCTCGACCTGCCGGTGACGCGGCCCGGCGACTCCGACTGAAGTTGAGGCTGGGGCTGAGGCTGGCGGCCGCGGAGCGGGGCGGCCGGCAGGAGGCAAGCCGCGATCAGGCGGCCTGGCGCTTGGCCAGCAGGCCGCGCAGCACGCGGGTCAGCGTCTCGGCCAGATGATACTGGTCGTTGGGCGGCAGCGCGGCGATGACCGCGGCGAAGTCCTTCATCGGGTCGTGCTGCAGCAGGTCGAGCGCACGGGCCGTCGGGTGGAGCTGGACGACGCGGCGGTCTTCCGGAACCGGCACGCGGGTCAGCAGTTCCTTGTTGACCAGCACTTCGACCATCTGCGAGGCGGCGCCGCGGGTCGTGGCGTGGAAGTCGGCGAAGGCGGACACGGTGCGCTGGCTGGCATTGGCGCTGGCGAAATAGCGCAGAGCGGTCCATTGCGAAGGCTTCAGGCCCTGCGTGTAGCCCAGGCTGTCGGCGATGTGCCCGATGTGCATCATGACTTCGGCAATGGCCTGTGCAGATGCGGAAGGATTATTGTTCGACATATCCACCGGGTTCTAGCTGGACAGGGTCGGACTACATCAGCCAATCGAGCCCAATACAGCGGCAGGCTGCACAGATACTCGATTGCTGTCCATAACATTTAGAAACTATACATTTAATTTAGCATCGTTTCATGCTTCTGTCTATCCATAACCGCCGAAATTTGTCACACTTTAGGCTATGCCTTTCGTAAGGGGAAGCCCCTATACGAAGGACCCGAGCAGCGAAATGTCGCACTACCCGTCCACCCGCCCGTCCACCCGCCGGAGCGCCTTGCAAATCGCGCATGCATCGCGGTGCGTTTTGGCTGGCGCAACCGGCCCTCTGCCCTATATATCCGCGCCATGACCACATTCCCGTCCAAGGCCGCCCCGAAGGTCGGCATCGTCAGCCTCGGCTGCCCGAAGGCGCTCGTCGATTCGGAGCGTATCCTGACCCGTCTGCGGGCGGAGGGATACGAGATCTCCCCCAGCTACGACGGGGCAGACGTCGTGCTGGTGAACACCTGCGGCTTCCTGGACAGCGCCAAGAAGGAATCGCTCGACGCGATCGGCGAGGCGATCAAGGAGAACGGACGGGTCATCGTCACCGGCTGCATGGGCGTCGAATCGGACATGATCCGGCAGGTCCATCCGGACGTGCTGGCGGTCACCGGGCCGCACCAGTACGAACAGGTGGTCAGCGCCGTGCACGAGGCGGTGCCGCCGCAGCACGACCCCTTCGTCGATCTGGTTCCGCCGGAAGGGCTGCGCCTCACCCCGCGCCACTACGCCTATCTGAAGATTTCCGAGGGCTGCAACAACCGCTGCAGCTTCTGCATCATCCCCAGCCTGCGCGGCGACCTGGTCAGCCGCCCGGTCGTCTCGGTCCTGCGCGAGGCGGAGAAGCTGGCGACCGCCGGCGTGAAGGAGCTGCTGGTCATCTCCCAGGACACCAGCGCCTACGGCGTCGACCGCAAGTATGCGGAGGAGACGTGGTACGGCCGGCAGGTCCGCGCCCGCTTCATCGACCTGTGCCGCGAGCTGGCGAATTTCGACGTGTGGGTGCGGCTGCACTACGTCTACCCCTACCCGCATGTCGACGAGGTCATTCCGCTGATGGCGGAAGGGCGCATCCTCCCCTACCTCGACATCCCGTTCCAGCACGCCTCCCCCACCGTGCTGAAGGCGATGCGCCGTCCGGCCGCCCAGGAAAAGCAGCTCGACCGCATCCGCAAGTGGCGGCAGGACTGCCCGCATCTGGTGCTGCGCTCCACCTTCATCACTGGCTTCCCCGGCGAGACGGAGGAGGACTTCCAGTTCATGCTGGACTGGCTGAAGGAGGCCCAGCTCGACCGCGTCGGCTGCTTCAAGTATGAGCCCGTCGACGGTGCCACCGCCAACGCGCTGCCCGGGGCGGTGCCGGAAGAGGTCAAGCAGGAGCGCTGGGAGCGCTTCATGGAGACGCAGAAGGCGATCAGTGCCGAGCGGCTGCAGCAGAAGGTCGGCTGGACGCTCGGCGTGCTGATCGACGAGGTCGACGAGGAAGGCGCCATCGGCCGCTCCTACGCCGACGCGCCGGAGATCGACGGCAACGTCTTCCTGAACGGCGAGACCAACCTGAAGCCCGGCGACCTCGTGGACGTGACGATCGAGCACGCCGACGAGTACGACCTGTGGGGCAGCGTCGAGCGCGACCTGTAACCTGAGCCCGGGACCGGAGCCGCGCCATGCCCGTCACGCAGGATGACGCCACGCTGATGGACATCCTGCAGGGCGGGCGCTGCTTCTATTGCGGCGAGCCGGTCGGCGCCAAGGCGACCTTCGACCATCTGATCCCGCAGGCCTACGGCGGCGCGGACGAGCCGGCCAACGTCGTGCTCGCCCACCGCCGCTGCAACCAGCGCAAGGGCGACCGCCTGCCCTCGCCCGGGGAACTCGACCGCTTCTTTCAGGAGCGCCGCGGCAGCCGCCTCGGCATCTGGCCGCCGCTGAAGGCCCTGCGCGACGCCGAGCCCGGCGACGAGTGGATCGCCGTCGCCCGGGCCATCGCCGACCTGCGGACCTGACGGGTTACGCGCAGCCCCGCGCCCGCGCGACCTTCGACGCGGTCGGGCGGCCGATGGCCTCGCTGATGAAGGCGCCGGCGGCGACCAGCTTGTCGAGGTCGACGCCGGTCGTAATGCCCAGCCCGTTCAGCATGTAGAGCACGTCCTCGCTCGCCACGTTGCCCGAAGCCCCCTTGGCATAGGGGCAGCCGCCGAGCCCGGCGACCGAGCTGTCCACCACCGCGATTCCCATCTCCAGCGCCGCCAGGATGTTGGCCAGCGCCTGGCCGTAGGTGTCGTGGAAATGCACGGCGATCCTGTCCATCGGCACCTTCTCCGCCACCGCGGCGATCATCGCCTGGGCCTTGGCCGGGGTGCCGGTGCCGATGGTGTCGCCCAGCGAGATCTCGTAGCAACCCATGGCGAACAGCTTCGCCGCCACGTCGGCCACCGCCGCCGGCGCGATCTCGCCCTCATAGGGACAGCCGAGCACGCAGCTCACGTAGCCGCGGACCGGCACGCCGGCCGCCTTGGCCTGCTCCATCACCGGGGCGAAGCGCTCCAGGCTCTCGGCGATGGAGCAGTTGATGTTCTTCCGGCTGAAGCTCTCCGACGCGGCGCCGAACACCGCCACCTCGTCGGCCCTGGCGGCCAGCGCGCCCTCCAGCCCCTTGAGGTTCGGGGTCAGGGCGGCGTAGCGCACGCCCGGCTTGCGGGCGATGCCCGCGAAGACGTCGGCGCTGTCGCCCATCTGCGGGACCCATTTGGGGGAGACGAAGCTGCCGGCCTCGACCACCGGCAGGCCGGCGTCGGCAAGCCGGTCGACCAGCTCCACCTTCACCGCGGTCGGCACGATGGTCTTCTCGTTCTGCAGGCCGTCGCGCGGCCCCACATCCACCATGCGCACAAAGGTCGGCAGCTTCATTCCTCAGCCCTCCGCGATGTCCAGCACCAGCAGGTCGACGCCTTCCGACACCTGGTCGCCCGCCGCGAAATTGACGGCGGAGACGGTGCCGGCGGCCGGGGCCTTGATGGTGTGCTCCATCTTCATCGCTTCCAGCAGCATCAGCGGGGCGCCCGCCTCCACCGCCTGCCCCGGCTCGACCAGCACGCGGACGACGGTGCCCGGCATCGGCGCGGTCAGGCGGCCCGACCCGCCCTCCTGCTCCGCCGCGCGGGCGCTGGGATCGTCCAGCTTCAGCCGCCACACCGCCCCTTCGCTGAGGATGGTCAGGTCCAGCCCCTGCTGCACCACGGTGGCACGGACCTTGGCGCCGCCGATGCTGCCGGTCAGCACGCCGTCGGCGAGCGCGATGCCGGTCGCCGCCAGCGGCGCGCCACCGTCCACCGCGACCTCATAGCCGTCGGGGCGGAAATGCAGCGTCACCTCGCGCGCCGTCTCGCCGTCCATCAGGCGCAGGTCGTAGTGCGTCTCCTCGTTCAGGCGCCAGCCGTTGGCGAACAGCCAGGGCGAGTTCGGATCGCCCGCGGCGCGCGGCGCGGCCTTGGTTTCCGCCCGGCGGCGCAGCAGCACGGCCAGCGCCGCGACGGCCAGCCCGCGGTCCGGCACGGCGGCCGGCGGCGGCAGCAGGTCGGCCCGATGCCGTTCGATGAAGCCGGTGTCGAGCTCCACCGCGCGGAAGGCGGGATGCCCGGCGATGGCGCCGAGGAAGCCGACATTGGTGGTGACGCCCACCACCTCGTACTGCGACAGCGCAACGCGCAGCCGGCGCAGGGCGGCGTCGCGGTCCTCGTCCCAGACGATCAGCTTGGCGATCATCGGGTCGTAGAACATCGTCACCTCGTCGCCCTGGCGCACGCCGGTGTCGACGCGGACATGGGCGGTCTCGGCCGGCGGCTTGAGGTGGACGAGACGGCCGATGGCCGGCAGGAACTCGCGCTGCGGATCCTCGGCATAGAGCCGCGCCTCGAAGGCGTGGCCGCGGCGGGTGAGCTGGTCCTGGCGCAGCGGCAGTTCACCACCGGCCGCGACGCGCAACTGCCACTCCACGAGGTCGAGCCCGGTGATCATCTCCGTCACCGGATGCTCCACCTGCAGGCGGGTGTTCATCTCGATGAAGTAGAAGCCGCCATCCTCATAGAGGAACTCGACCGTGCCGGCGCCGACATAGTTCACCGCCTTGGCGGCGGCCACCGCGGCCTCGCCCATACGACGTCGTATCTCGTCGGGCAGGTTGGGGGCCGGCGCCTCCTCGATCACCTTCTGGTGACGGCGCTGGACCGAGCAGTCGCGCTCGAACAGATAGACCGCGTTGCCATGGGTGTCGGCGAAGACCTGGATCTCCACATGGCGCGGCCGGCCGAGATACTTTTCCAGCAGCAGGCTGTCGTCGCCGAAGGCGGCCTTGGCCTCGCGCTGGGCGCCGGCCACCGCGTCGGCCAGCTCGCCGGCCGAACGGACGACGCGCATGCCCTTGCCGCCGCCGCCGGCCGACGCCTTCACCAGCACCGGATAGCCGATGCGCTCGGCCTCGGCCGACAGGGTGGCGAAGTCCTGCGCCTCGCCGTGATAGCCCGGCACCAGCGGCACGTCGGCCTGCGACATCACCCGCTTGGATTCCGCCTTGGAGCCCATGACGCGGATCGCCTCGATCGGCGGGCCGATGAAGACGACGCCGGCCTCGGCGCAGGCGGCGGCGAAGGCGGCATTCTCCGACAGGAAGCCGTAGCCGGGATGGACGGCCTGGGCGCCGGTCCGCTTCGCGACCTCCAGGATCACGTCGCCGCGCAGATAGCTTTCGCCGACCGGGGCGGGGCCGATGCAGACGGCCTCGTCGGCCATCTGGACATGCATGGCGCGCGCGTCGGCCTCGGAATGGACGGCGACGGTGCGGATGCCCATGCGGCGGGCGGTGCGGATGACGCGGCAGGCGATCTCGCCCCGGTTGGCAATCAGGATCTTGTCGAACATCTGGTCAGCTCCGCCACGCAGGGTCTCTCTTGTCCAGGAAGGCGCCGACGCCCTCCCTGCCCTCGCCGCTCGCCCGCTGGCGGGCGATGCGCTCGGCCGTGTCGCGCACCACCGCATCGCTCAGCGGGCGGCGCGCCACGGCGCGGATCAGCTCCTTGGCCGCGGTCTGCGAGTCCGGGCCGCACTGCAGCAGGTTGTGCACCATCACCTCGACGCAGGCGTCCAGCTCGTCGGCCTTGACGGTCTGGTGCAGCAGGCCGAGCCGCAGCGCCTCGGCGGCGGAAAACCGCTCGCCGGTGAGGAAGTAGCGGCGGCAGGCCCGCTCGCCGATGGCGGCGATCACATAGGGGCTGATGACCGCCGGGATCAGGCCCAGCCTCACCTCGGTCAGGGCGAAGCTCGCGCTGTCGGCGGCAACGGCGATGTCGCAGGCGGACACCAGCCCGACGCCGCCACCATAGGCCGGCCCCTGCACCACCGCCACCGTCGGCTTGGGGCATTCGTCGAGCGTGCGCAGCATGGTGGCGAGCCCCATGGCGTCCTCGACATTCTCCTGGTGGGAGTAGCCCGCCATCTTCTTCATCCAGCCGAGGTCCGCCCCGGCCGAAAAGCTCTTGCCGGCGCCGCGCAGCAGAATGGCCCGCACCTCGGGGTTGACGCCCAGGCTGCGGAAGGCCTCCGTCAGCTCGGCGATGACCTCCTCGTTGAAGGCGTTGTGGACGTCGCCGCGGTTCATCGTGACGGCGGCGACGCCGCTGGGGGCGACGTCGATCAGAAGATGCTTCATCATCGTGTCCCCCTCACATCCGGAACACGCCGAACTTCGTCTCCGGCACCGGGGCGTTCAGCGACGCCGACAGGCCGAGGCCGAGGACCATGCGGGTGTCCGCCGGGTCGATGATGCCGTCGTCCCACAACCGGGCGGAGGCATAGTAGGGATGGCCCTGCGTCTCGTACTGGGCGCGGATCGGCGCCTTGAAGGCGTCCTCCTCCTCGGCCGGCCAGCTCCTGCCCTGGGCCTCCAGCGCGTCGCGCTTCACCTGGGCCAGCACGCCGGCCGCCTGCTCGCCGCCCATGACGGAGATGCGGGCGTTCGGCCACATCCAGAGGAAGCGCGGGCTGTAGGCGCGGCCGCACATGCCGTAGTTGCCGGCGCCGTAGCTGCCGCCGATGATGACGGTGAATTTCGGCACCTGGGCGCAGGCGACCGCGGTCACCAGCTTGGCGCCGTCCTTGGCGATGCCGCCGGCCTCGTACTTGCGGCCGACCATGAAGCCGGTGATGTTCTGCAGGAACACCAGCGGGATGCGGCGCTGGCAGCACAGCTCGACGAAATGGGCGCCCTTCAGCGCGCTTTCCGAGAAGAGGATGCCGTTGTTGGCGATGATGCCGACCGGATAGCCGAAGATGTGGGCGAAGCCGGTGACCAGCGTGGTGCCGTAGAGCGGCTTGAACTCGTCGAAGCGCGAGCCGTCGACGATGCGGGCGATCACCTCGCGCACGTCGAAAGGCTTGCGCGCGTCGCTGGGGATGACGCCGTAGAGCTCGCGCGGGTCATAGTGCGGCTCCTCCGGCCGGCGGAGGTCGAGGTCGATCCGCTTGCTGCGGTTCAGGTTCTCCACAACCCGCCGGGCCATGGCCAGCGCATGGGCGTCGTTCATCGCATAATGGTCGGTCACGCCGGAGGTGCGGGAATGCACGTCGGCGCCGCCCAGATCCTCGGCCGACACCACCTCGCCGGTCGCCGCCTTCACCAGCGGCGGACCGCCGAGGAAGATGGTGCCCTGGTTGCGGACGATGATCGCCTCGTCCGACATGGCGGGCACATAGGCGCCGCCGGCCGTGCAGCTTCCCATCACCACCGCGATCTGCGGGATGCCCTGGGCCGACATGTTGGCCTGGTTGAAGAAGATGCGGCCGAAATGGTCGCGGTCGGGGAAGACCTCGTCCTGGTTCGGCAGGTTGGCGCCGCCGCTGTCGACCAGATAGATGCAGGGCAGGTTGTTCTGCTGGGCGATCTCCTGCGCGCGCAGGTGCTTCTTGACCGTCAGCGGATAGTAGGTGCCGCCCTTCACCGTCGCGTCGTTGACGACGATCATGCATTCCTGTCCGGCGACCGAGCCGATGCCGGTGATGATGCCGGCGGCCGGCACGTCATCCTCGTACACCTTGTAGGCCGCCATCTGCGACAGCTCCAGGAAGGGCGAGCCGACGTCGAGGAGCTGGCGGACGCGCTCGCGCGGCAGCAGCTTGCCGCGCGCCAGATGCTTGTCGCGCGCCTTGGCGCCGCCGCCCTGCTGGATGGCCGCCACCTTCTGGCGCAGGTCGGCGACCAGCGCCGCCATGGCGTCGGCATTGGTCTGGAATTCCGCGGAGCGCGCGTTCAGGGCGCTCTTCAGGACGGTCATGGCCGTCGTCCTCCCCCGTTACTCGGACGTCTTGTCGGATGGGCTGCGTGTGGGATCGACTGTGATGGTCGTCACTGGACCAGCGCGCGGCTGATCACCAGCCGCTGGATGTCGCTCGTCCCTTCGTAAATCTGGCAGACCCGGACGTCGCGGTAGATGCGCTCGACCGGGAAGTCGGCGAGGTAGCCGTAGCCGCCATGGATCTGGATGGCGTCGGAGCACACGCTCTCCGCCGCCTCCGACGCGAACAGCTTCGCCATGGCGGCCTCCTTCAGGCAGGGCTCGCCGGCATCGCGCAGCGCGGCGGCATGCAGCACCATCTGGCGGGCCGCCTCGACCTTCGTCGCCATGTCGGCCAGCCGGAAGGCGATGGCCTGATGCTGGATGATCGGCACGCCCATGCTCTGCCGCTCCTGCGCATAGCGGACGGCGTGATCGAGCGCCGCGCGGGCCATGCCGACCGACTGCGAGGCGATGCCGATGCGCCCGCCCTCCAGGTTGGCGAGCGCCACCTTGTAGCCGGCGCCTTCGGCGCCCAGCATCAGGTCGGCCGGGACGCGGCATTCCTCGAACACGATCTGGCAGGTGTCGGAGCAGTGCTGGCCCAGCTTCTCCTCGACCCGCGCCACCTGATAGCCGGGGGTGCCGGTCGGGACGATGAAGGCGCTGATGCCCTTCTTGCCCGCCTGCGGATCGGTGACGGCGAAGACGATGGCGACGTCGGCGTTCCTGCCCGACGTGATGAACTGCTTGGTGCCGTTCAGCACCCAATGGTCGCCGTCGCGCCGCGCCCGCGTCCTGATCGCCGAGGCGTCGGAGCCCGCCTGCGGCTCGGTCAGGCAGAAGGCGCCCAGCAGTTCGCCGCGCGCCATCGGCTTCAGGAAACGCTCCTGCTGCTCGCGGCTGCCGAACTTCAGGATCGGCATGCAGCCGACCGAGTTGTGGACGCTCATGATGGTCGAGATGGCGCCATCGCCGGCGGCGATCTCCTCGATCGCCAGGGCGTAGGCGACATGGTCGGAGCCGGCGCCGTCGAGATCCTCCGGGACCAGCATGCCCATCAGGCCGAGCTTGCCCATCTCGGCCAGCTCCTCCTTCGGGAAGGCCCCGGTGCGATCGCGCCCGGCGGCGGTCGGCGCCAGCCGCTCCTGCGCGAAGGCGCGGGCCATGTCGCGGACCATCTGCTGCTCTTCCGTCAGCCGCATGTCTTTCCTCCCCGTTCCCCTCCCCCGGAGGGGAGGGGGGTATTCCGTCAGACCAGCTCCAGCGCCACGGCGGTCGCTTCGCCGCCGCCGATGCAGAGCGAGGCGACGCCGCGCTTCAGGCCGTTCTTCTCCAGCGCCGACATCAGCGTGACCAGGATGCGGGCGCCCGAGGCGCCGATCGGATGGCCCAGCGCGCAGGCGCCGCCATGGACGTTGATCCTGTCGTGCGGGATGTCCAGCTCGCGCATCGCCGCCATGGCGACCACGGCGAACGCCTCGTTCAGCTCGTAGAGATCGACGTCCTTGGCCGACCAGCCGGCACGCTCCAGCACCTTTTGGATGGCGCCCACCGGGGCGGTGGTGAACCAGGCCGGAGCCTGGGCGTGGTTGGAGTGGGCCTTGATCTCGGCCAGGATCGGCAGCCCCTGCTTCTCCGCGTTCGACCGCGTCGTCAGCACCAGCGCCGCCGCACCGTCCGAGATCGACGAGGCGTTGGCCGCGGTCACCGTGCCGTCCTTGGCGAAGGCCGGCTTCAGCGTCGGGATCTTGGACGGGTCGGCCTTCAGCGGCTGTTCGTCCCGCTCGACCAGCGTGTCGCCCTTGCGGCCCTTGACCGTGACGGCGACGATCTCCTTGGCGAAGCTCCCGTCCTCGGTCGCGCGCCTGGCGCGGTTCAGGCTCTCGATGGCGTAGGCGTCCTGCGCCTCGCGGGTGAACTGGTAGTGCTGGGCGCACTCCTCGGCGAAGGTGCCCATCAGGCGGCCGCGGTCGTAGGCGTCCTCCAGCCCGTCGAGGAACATGTGGTCGAGCACGCGGCCGTGGCCCATGCGGTAGCCGCCGCGGGCGCGGTCCAGCAGGTAGGGCGCGTTGGACATGCTCTCCATGCCGCCGGCAACCATGACCTCGGCCGAGCCGGCCTTGATCAGGTCATGGGCGAGCATGACCGCCTTCATGCCCGAACCGCAGACCTTGGAGATGGTCGTGCAGCCCGCCGCCTCGGGGATGCCGGCGCCGATCGAGGCCTGGCGGGCGGGTGCCTGGCCCAGGCCGGCCGGCAGCACGTTGCCCATGAAGACCTCGTCCACCGCCTCCGGCTTCACGCCGGCCCGCTCCAGCGCCGCCTTGATGGCGACGGAGCCGAGCTGCGGGGCGGTCAGGCCCTGCAGGTCGCCCTGGAACCCGCCCATCGGCGTGCGGGCGGCGCCCGCGATGACAACCGTATCCGTCATGGCTCTTTCCTTCCCCAAACCCGTTTTGGCCCCAAACCCGTTTTGGCCCAAACCCGTTTGCCAGAACCTGACCGGCTCAGGCCGTTTCCTTGAACAGCTCGCGGCCGATCAGCATCCGGCGGATCTCGCTGGTGCCGGCGCCGATCTCGTAGAGCTTGGCGTCGCGCAGCAGGCGGCCCGTCGGGTATTCGTTGATGTAGCCGTTGCCGCCCAGGCACTGGATCGCCTCCAGCGCCATCCAGGTCGCCTTCTCGGCGGAATAGAGGATCGCCGCGGCGGCGTCCTTGCGGGTGGTCTCGCCGCGGTCGCAGGCCTTGGCGACGGTGTACACATAGGCCTTGGCGGCGTTCATGATGGTGTACATGTCGGCGAGCTTGCCCTGCATGAGCTGGAACTCGCCGATCGGCTGGCCGAACTGCTTGCGGTCATGGACATAGGGAATGACGATGTCCATGCAGGCCTGCATGATGCCGAGCGGGCCGCCGGCCAGCACCGCGCGCTCGTAGTCGAGGCCGGACATCAGCACGTTGACGCCGCGCCCGACGCCGCCCAGCACATTCTCCTCCGGGACCTCGCAGTCCTCGAACACCAGTTCGCCGGTGTTGGAGCCGCGCATGCCCAGCTTGTCCAGCTTCTGCGCGACCGAGAAGCCCTTGAAGCCCTTCTCGACCAGGAAGGCGGTGATGCCGCGCGGGCCGGCGTTGACGTCGGTCTTGGCGTAGATCACCAGCGTGTCGGCGTCCGGGCCGTTGGTGATCCACATCTTGGTGCCGTTGAGGACGTAGCGGTCGCCCTTCTTCTCGGCGCGCAGCTTCATCGACACGACATCGGAGCCGGCGTTCGGCTCGGACATGGCCAGCGCGCCGATATGCTCGCCGGAGATCAGCTTCGGCAGGTAGCGGCTCTTCTGCTCGGCGGTGCCGTTCTTGCGGATCTGGTTGACGCAGAGGTTGGAATGCGCGCCGTAGCTGAGCCCGACGGAGGCCGAGGCGCGGGAGATCTCCTCCATCGCCACGACATGCTCCAGATAACCCATGCCGGCGCCGCCATACTCCTCCTCGACCGTGATGCCCAGCACGCCGAGGTCGCCCAGCTTGCGCCACAGCTCGTTCGGGAACTCGTTGGTCTGGTCGATCTCGGCGGCGCGGGGGGCGATCTCGGCGGCGGCGAAGCTGCGCACCGAATCGCGCAGCATGTCGGCGGCCTCGCCCAGGTCGAAGTTCAGCGACGGATACTGGTTGGACAGCATGGGCTGTTCGCTCCCCTCAAAGCGGCGTTTTCTCGTTGTCCGTACGGTACCGTATGGGTGGAGGTATGGCAAGTGCTTTCCATCATCCGGATGGCGAACTTGTTCAGCCCCTGGCCTGAAACGGAAAACCCCCTCGCCGCTGCCGGCGAGGGGGCTCCGGAACCATCACTTCATGTTGATGATGATGGTCTTCTTGTGGGTGAAGTGCTCCAGCATCGACTCCAGCGTGGCCTCCTTGCCGAGGCCGGAGGTCTTCACCCCGCCATAGCTGAGGTTGGGCTGCACCACCAGGTTCTGGTTCACCTGGACGAAGCCGGCTTCCAGCCGGTGCACCGCATCCATCGCCACCTTCAGGTCCCGCGTCCACACCGTGGCGGCGAGACCGTATTCGCTGTCGTTGGCGGCGGCGATGACCTCCTCGTAATCGGTCCAGCGGATGACGCAGCAGACCGGGCCGAAGATCTCCTCGCGGGCGATGCGGTCGTCATTGGTGACGCCGGTGAACAGGTGCGGCTGCACGAACAGCCCCTTGGCCAGCTTCGGGTCGGCCGGCATCGCCGACAGGGCGTGGGCGGTGGCGCCCTTCGTCTCCTTGCCAAGCGCGATGTAGCTCTGCACCCGGTCCATCTGCTGCGGCGAGACGATGGTGCCGATGTCGGTCGCCTCGTCCAGCGGGTCGCCCATCTTCAGCGCGTTCACCTTCTCCTTCAGCGTCTCGACGAAGACGTCGTGGATGCTGTCATGGACGAAGATGCGCGAGGAGGCGGTGCAGCTCTGGCCCTGGCGGGTGAAGCGCATGCCGGCGATGGCGCCGCCGATCGCCTGGTCGAGATCGGCGTCGGCCATGACGATCATCGGGCTCTTGCCGCCCAGCTCCAGCGTGACCGGGATCAGCTTGTCGGCGGCGGTCCTGTAGACGATCTTGCCGGTCTCGACCGAGCCGGTGAAGGTCACCTTGCCGACCTTCGGGTGCGCCACCAGCGGCGCGCCGCATTCCGGGCCGAAGCCGGAGAGGATGTTGACCAGCCCCGGCGGCAGGATGCTGTTCATGATCTGGATGACGCGCAGCACGGTCAGCGGCGCCTCTTCCGCCGACTTCACCACCACCGCGTTGCCGGCGACCAGCGCCGGGGCGATCTTCATCGCCATCAGCAGGAGCGGCACGTTCCACGGGATGATGGCGCCGACGACGCCGATCGGCTCGCGCACCGTCATGGTCAGCATGGTCGGGTTGAAAGGCACGGTCTCGCCCTTCAGCTCCGGCGCCAGCCCGCCGAAGAAGGTGAACATGTCGGCCAGCACGCCGGCTTCGACGCGCGATTCGGTGCGCAGCGCCTTGCCCGTCTCGAGCGCCAGCAGGCGGCCCAGCTCCTCGACCCGCTCGCCCAGCGCCGCACCGCAGGCGGCGACCAGCTTGCCGCGCTCGCGCGCCCCCCTCTTCGCCCACTCCTTCTGTGCCTTGACGGCGGCGGCGACCGCGGCCTCGACGTCGGCGGCCTCGCCGAAGGCGGCCTGGGCGACCTCCTCGCCGGTGGCGGGGTTGATCACCGGGAAGGTCTTGCCGGAGGAGGCGGGGCGGAACTCCCCGTCGATGAACTGCTTGCCGGACAACTCCTTCGCCAGGGCGAAGGGATCGAGCTGGAGGGCGATGGTGGCGCTCATTGGATGAGTGTCCTTGGTTGGCTGCTTTGTCTGGTGGCGTTTCCGTGTCCCGGACCGGCATCGCCGGCCGGCGCCCGGCAGAACCGTCAGGCGCGGGCGTCCTCGATCACCTTGCCGTCGTTGGGCAGGCTGCCGGGCGGGACGAGCTCGACAGTACCGCGCAATTTTGTTACCGACGCAAGCGTTTCTCGCACGGCAGCCTCCAAAGCCTCCCCGCCCTCCTCCGCTTCGCAGCGCAGAGTCATGGTGTCGCTGGCGTCGGCCCGCCCGACCACCAGCCGCGCCCGGCGAAGCTGCGGGTGGCGGCGCAGCACCTCGGCCACCTGCGAGGGGTGGACGAACATGCCCTTGACCTTGGTCGTCTGGTCGGCCCGGCCGAGCCAGCCGCGCAGCCGGACGTTGGTGCGGCCGCAGGGGCTCTCGCCGGGCATCACCGCCGAGAGGTCGCCGGTGGCGAAGCGGACCAGCGGATAGGCCTCGGAGAAGAGGGTCACCACCACCTCCCCCACCTCGCCGTCGGGAACCGGATCGCCGGTGCCGGGCCGCAGGATCTCGACGATCACCCCCTCGTTCACGACGAGGCCGGAGCGGGCCGGCGTCTCGTAGGCGACGATGCCGAGGTCGGCGGTGCCGTAGCACTGGTAGATGTCGAGCCCGCGCGCCTCGTAGAAGGCGCGGGCGTCGGGCAGGTAGGGGCCGCCCGACACGCTGCCGATCTTCAGCGAGGCGCTGTCGAGCCCCAGCTCGTCCGCCTTCTCCAGGATGATCTTCAGGAAGTCCGGCGTGCCGATGTAGCCGCGCGGCTTCAGCGCCGCCACCACCTGGGCCTGCAGCTCGGTGTTGCCGGTGCCGGCCGGGATGACGGCGCAGCCGACCGCATGGGCCCCGGTCTCGAACATCGAGCCGGCGGGGGTCATGTGGTAGGCGAAGCAGTTCTGCGCGAGGTCGCCCTTGCGGAAGCCGGCGGCGAACAGCGCCCGCGCGCTGCGCCAGGGATCGGCGCCGTAGGGCTCCGGGTCGTGGATCGGGCCGGGCGAGGCGAAGACCCGCGCGAGCTGGCCGACCGGCAGGGCCGCCAGCCCGCCGAAGGGCGGCGCGTCCTTCTGCAGGGCGATCAGGTCGGACTTGCGGGTCACCGGCAGGGCCGCAAGGCCGGCGCGGTCGCGGACCGACGCGGGATCGACCTCCGCCAGCAGGCGGCTGAAATAGGGGGCGTTGGCCTTGGCATGGGCGAGCTGGGCCGGCAGGGCGGCGAACAGCTCCTCCTCGCGCCGGGCCGGGGAGCGCGTCTCGAGGTCGTCGTAGAAGTCGGTCATGGTCGTTCGTCCGTTCTGCGGGCGTCGGTTCTGCAGGCGTCCGTTTGCGGGTCGTGCAGGGACCCTGCGGCGGCAGTCCGGCAAGGATGGAGGGGGGGAGACCGGCCGCGCGCGGCCGCGCCCGCTCAGATCCAGCGCTTGCGGCGCTTGAAGCTCTTCAGGTTCTTGAAGCTCTTGCGCTCTTCGTTGCCGCCGCCGAGGTAGAATTCCTTCACGTCCTCGTTGTTGCGCAGCTCGTCGGCCGTGCCGTCCAGCACCACCTTGCCGTTTTCCATGATGTAGCCGCGGCTGGCCGCCTGCAGGGCCATGCGGGCGTTCTGCTCGACCAGCAGGATGGTGACGCCCAGGTCCTTGTTGATCTGCCGGATGATGCCGAAGACCTCCTTCACCATCAGCGGCGACAGGCCCATGGACGGCTCGTCCATCAGGATCAGCTTCGGGCGGGCCATCATGGCGCGGCCGATGGCGAGCATCTGCTGCTCGCCGCCCGACAGGTAGCCGGCAAGGCCGGTGCGTTCCTTCAGGCGGGGGAAATAGTGGAAGACCATGTCCAGGTCGTCCTTCACGCCGTTGTCGCGGCGGGTGAAGGCGCCCAGGCGCAGGTTCTCCAGGCAGGTCATGTCGCCGATGATCCGGCGACCCTCCATCACCTGGAAGATGCCCTTGCGGACGATGCTGTCCGGGTCGATGCCGTTGATCCGCTCGCCGGCGAAGGTGATGTCGCCGCGGGTGACCTCGCCGTCCTCCGTCTTCAGCAGGCCGGAGATCGCCTTGAGCGTCGTGGACTTGCCGGCGCCGTTGGCGCCCAGCAGGGCCACGATCTCGCCCTCCGGCACCTCCAGGCTGAGCCCGCGGAGCACGAGGATCACGTCGTTGTAGACGACCTCGATGTTGTTGACGGAAAGCAGCGTGCGCTTGGCCGGGGCGACCGGCGGGGCGCCGTTGACCTGTTGGGCGGGAGTGGCCGTGGCGGCGTTCAGCATGCGGCACCTGAAACGAAGGGATGCGGAAGGCGCCTCCCCCGCCGGGACGGGGGAGGCGTGTCGGCGGGTCTTACCAGCCCAGCCATTCCGGCTTGCGCGGGACGTCGACGGTGGCGATCTTCTCCAGCTTGATCGTGCCGGCCTTCACCAGCTCGTCCACATTGGCGCCGGTGTCGCCCTTGACCGAGGCGCGGTAGATGTTGACCGCCGTCATGCCGCGGTGGTCGGTCTCGGTCCAGGTGGACGGCACGCAGACGCCCTCCAGCCCGGCCGGCACCCAGTCCTTCTTCTGGTACATGCCCTTGCGGATGCCCGGGCCGGTGACGCCGCCGTTCTTCGCCGCCCAGTCCATCGCCTCCTTCATGTAGAAGGCGGTGCAGACGCCGGCCAGGTAATGCACCGGGCGGTAGGCGGTGCCGGCCGCGTCGGAGATCTTCGAGATCTCCTGCATGGTCTTCATGCCCTGCGCCTCGCCCGACCAGGTGACGGCGGTGCGCAGCGGGAAGACGACGCCGTCGGCGGCGGCGCCGGCGGCCTTCGCCGCGTTCTCGTCCATGCCCCAGACGTTGCCCATGAACTGCACCTTGGCGCCGACCGTCTGGCAGGCCTTCAGCACCGAGATGTTGGAGCCGGCGGTGTTGCCGAGATAGGCGTAGTTGGCGCCCGCCTCCTTCAGCGTCAGGCACTGGGCGGTGTAGTCGCCGGGGGTCAGGGCGAACTGCACGGCCGGCAGCACGTCGAAGCCCAGTTCCTTGGCCAGTGCCTCGCCGGCCTCCTTCGGGGCGTTCGGATAGGGGTGGTTGGCGCCCATGTGGACGTATTTCGGCTTGCCCTGGCCGCCCTTCTTCTTCCAGTCCTCGGCCGCCCACATCAGCATGCCGCGCAGCGCGTCGGAGTAGGACGGGCCGTAGAAGAAGTTGTAGGGGGCCGGCTTGGAGCCGTGGGTGCCCTTGCCGGTCGGGTCGGTCAGGTGCCCGGAGTAGGAGCCGGAATAGGCGGGGATCTCGTCCTTGCCGACGAAGCCGGTCAGCGCCTCGGTGTCGGCGGTGCCCCAGCCCTGGAGTGCTGCGATCTTGTCGCTGCCCGACGACCACTTCTTGTACTGGCTGATGGCGCGCGGCGCCTGATAGCCGTAGTCGACCGTGTCGACCGCCAGCTTGGTACCGTTCACGCCGCCCTTGGCGTTGATGTAGGCCAGCGCGTCCGCGACGCCCTGGGCATAGGGCACGCCCACGTCCGAGGTGGCGCCCGACTGGTCGGCGAGATGGCCGACCGGGATCGACTGGGCGGAGGCGGCGCCGGTGGCGGCGATCAGGGCGGCCGTCGCGAACAGCGCGGTCTTCAGCGTCATGGTGCGTTTCTCCCTAGTTCGTTCTGTTTTGGGTGATCTCGGAACGTCAGTGCGAGAACGGGTAGAGCTTCCAGTAGGCCTTGATCTGCTTCCAGCGGTGGGCCAGCCCGTCGGGCTCGAACACCAGGAAGAGGATGATGACGATGCCGATCGACATCTCGCGCAGGAAGGCGATGTTCTCCTTCAGGTTCAGCGCGGTATCGATGGACGTGCCGCTGACCAGCTTGGTCGCGGCCTGCATGGCCTCGGGCAGGAGGACCATGAAGGCGGTGCCCATCAGCGTGCCCATGATCGACCCCAGCCCCCGATGATGATCATGCCGAGGAACTGGATCGAGAAGAGGATGGTGAAGCCCTCCACCGAGACGAACTGCAGGTAGTGGGCGTAGAGAGCGCCGCCGATGCCGGCATAGAAGGCGGAGATGCCGAAGGACATCGTCCGGTACTTCGTCAGGTTGATGCCCATGATCTCGGCGGACAGGTAGTGGTCGCGCACCGCCACCAGGGCGCGGCCGTCGCGGGTCCGCATCAGGTTGGTGGCCAGCAGGTACATCACCACCATCGCCACCAGCACCACGTAGAAGTAGCGCTCGTCCGTGTCGAAGGCGAAGCCGAAGATGGTCAGCGCCTCGGCGATGGTGCCGTTGGTGCCGCCGGTGAACCAGTCGGCGCGCGAGAAGAAGTCCTGCAGGATGTACTGCGCCGCCAGCGTCGCGATGGCGAGGTAGAGGCCCTTCAGCCGGGCGGCCGGCATGCCGAAGATCAGCCCGACCACGGTGGTCACCACGCCGGCCAGCGGGATCGCCAGCACCACCGGGATGCCCAGGCTGTTGTTCAGCCAGGCCGAGGCGAAGGCGCCGAAGCCGAAGAAGGCGGAATGGCCGATCGAGATCTGGCCGGTGAAGCCGACCAGGATGTTCAGGCCCAGCGCCGCGATGCCGAGATAGCCGATCTGGATCAGCAGGTTCAGCCAGTAGCGGTCCATGAAGGCCGGGGCCGCCAGCAGCAGGATGATGCCGAGGATGGCGAAGTTGCGGCTGGTGGTGGTCGGGAAGACGGTGGTGTCGGCGGCGTAGCTCGTCTTGAAGTCGCCGCACGGGATGATGCTTGCGTTCGCCATGGGTGCGGCCTCCTTACACGCGCTCGATGTCCTTGGTGCCGAACAGGCCGTACGGCTTGATCATCAGGATGATGATCAGGACGTAGAAGGGCGCGATCTCGTACATGTTGCCGAAGTTCAGCCACTGGCTGTCGACATAGTGCGCCAGGTTCTCCAGCACGCCGACGATCAGGCCGCCCAGCACCGCGCCGATGACGCTGTCGAGGCCGCCGAGGATGACCGCCGGGAAGACCTTGATGCCGAAGAAGGAGAGCGCCGAGGACACGCCGTTGACCACGCCGACCACCACGCCCGCCACCGCGGAGACCATGGCGGAGATCGCCCAGCTCATGGCGAACATCTGGCGGACCGAGATGCCGAGCGACTGGGCCACCTGCTGGTCGAAGGCGGTCGCCCGCATGGCGAGGCCGAGGCGCGAGTATTTGAAGAACCAGCCGAAGCCCGCCATGATCAATATCGAGATCGCCAGCGAGACGACGTAGACCGTCTGCACCTCCAGCCCCAGCACGTTGACGGTCGGGCTGGCGAAGATCGGCGGGAAGGGCTTGGCGAACACGCCGAACATCCACTTCATCATCGCCTGGAAGACGATCGACAGGCCGATCGTGACCATGATGACGGAGATGATCGGCTCGCCGATCATCGGGCGCAGCACCACCACCTGCAGCACCACGCCGAAGATCAGCATGAAGACCAGCGTGATGGGGAAACCCAGGTAGAAGGGAATCTGGAACTTGGTCAGCAGCCACCAGCAGGTCCAGGCGCCGATCAGCAGGAACTCGCCCTGGGCGAAGTTCACGATGCGGCTGGCCTTGTAGATCAGGACGAAGGACATCGCGACGACGCCGTACAGCGCCCCGACGATCAGTCCGTTCACGAGAAGCTGGAAGAACAGGGTCATGGCGTGGCCTCGCCCGTCAGGATCGCGGTATCCCCTCCCCCCGCCGGGAAGAGGGTCAGGGTGAGGGGAAGAGGACGTTCAAGTGCAGGCATCGCATCCCCCTCACGCGGCGACCGGCTCGGCCGTCGCGGCCTTGGTCGGCAGCAGGTCGATCACGGTCAGCGTCGTGCGGATGCGCTGCTTGGTGCCGTCCTGGAAGGTGATGGTGGTGTCGACGTCGATCTTCGGCTTGTCGTCGTAGATCGCGTCGATGATGGTGCCGTACTTCTCGGAGATGACGCCGCGGCGCACCTTGCGGGTGCGGGTCAGCTCGCCGTCGTCGGCGTCCAGCTCCTTGTAGAGCAGCAGGAACTTCGAGATGCGCTGGTATTCCGGCAGCGTCGCGTTGACCTTCTCCACCTCCGCCCGCAGCAGTTCGTAGACCTCGGGCTTGGAGGACAGGTCGGAATAGGTGGTGAAGGCGATGCGGTTCTTCTCCGCCCACTTCGACACGATGGAGAAGCGGATGCAGACGATGGCCGACAGGTAGGGCCGCTTGTCGCCCAGGATCACCGCCTCGGCGACATAGGGGCTGAACTTCAGCTTGTTCTCGATGTACTGCGGGCTGAAGCGGTCGCCGTTGGCGGTGGTGGCGATGTCCTTGATGCGGTCGATGATGACCAGATGGCCCTTCTTGTCGAAGAAGCCGGCATCGCCGGTGTGCATCCAGCCGTCGCGCATGTCGGCGACGGTGGCCTTCTCGTTCCGGTAATAGCCGGCGAACATGTTGGGGTGGCGGGTGACGATCTCGCCGACGCCGTTGTGGTCGGGGTCGATCACCTTCACCTCGATGCCGCCGTCGAACGGCACGCCGACCGTGTCGAAGTCGACGTCGTCGCCGCGATGGACGGTGTAGGCGCCCATCGTCTCGGTCTGGCCGTAGATCTGGCGCAGCGGAACGCCGAGCGCCTGGAAGAACTTGAAGGTGTCGGGACCGAGGGCGGCACCGCCGGTCGCCGCCGACCTCAGGTTGGTGAAGCCCAGCCGGTCGCGCAGCGGGCGGAACAGGATCTGGTCGGCCACCCAGGATCGCCGGCCCTGCGCCAGAGCCTCCAGCCCCAGCTTCATGCCGAGGTCGAACATCTTCTGCTTGAAGGGCGAGGCGTCCATGATGCGGGCGCGCACGTCGGCGGCGATGGCCTCCCACAGGCGCGGGGCGAACAGCACGAAGCTGGGCCCGATCTCGCGGAAGTCGTGCATCATCGTCTCGGCTTCCTCGACGAAGTTCACGCGCATGCGCGAGAGCATCGCCATGCCGACCGCATAGACCTGCTCCATGATCCAGGACAGCGGCAGGACCGAGACATACTCGTCCTCCGGCCCCTTGGGATCGACCGACAGGTAGCTGGCGCAATGGCGCAGCAGGCGCCCGGCCGGCAGCATCGCCATCTTCGGGTTGGAGGTGGTGCCCGAGGTGGTGCAGAGCACCGCCACGTCCTCGCCGCGGGTCTGGCCGACCAGATCCTCGTAGAGGTCCGGCTGGGCGGCGTGCAGCTCCTCGCCCAGCGCGATCAGGTCGGTGACCGGCATCAGGCGCGGGTCGTGGTATTTGCGCATGCCGCGCGGGTCGGAATAGATGATGTGCTGCAGCGTGGGCAGGCGCTCGCCCAGGTTCAGCAGCTTGTCCACCTGCTCCTCGTCCTCGGCGAAGACGACCTTCACGTCGGCGTAGGTGATGAGGTAGGCGACCTCCTCGTCCAGAGCGTCGCGGTAGATGCCGAGGCTCATGGCGCCGATGGCATGGGAGGCGACCTCGCCGCCCACCCAGTCCGGGCGGTTGTCGCCGAGCAGGCCGACCACCTCGCCGCGCACCACCCCCATCTTCAGGAGGCCGAGCGCGAAGGCGCGGACGCGGGCGTGATACTGCGCCCAGGTCAGCGGCTTCCAGATGCCGAAGTCCTTCTCGCGCAGCGCGACGTCGTTGGGGTGCTGCCTGGCGTGCAGCGACAGCAGCTTGGGCAGCGTGTCGTGGACGGACAGGTCGGGCAGGTTGGATGCGGAAGCCATCACGCGACCTCCTGGCGGGGGGCGGGTTGGACGGGGGTGGTGTCTTCCTCGTCGTCCTCGCCCAGATAGGCGCGGCGGACCCGCGGATCGGCCAGCACCTCTTCCGGCGCGCCCTCGGCGATCTTCTTGCCGAACTCCAGCACCATGACGCGGTGCGAGATGTCCATGACGACGCCCATGTCGTGCTCGATCATCACGACGGTCATGCCCCACTCCTCGTTCAGGTCGACGATGTAGCGGGCCATGTCCTCCTTCTCCTCCAGGTTCATGCCGGCCATCGGCTCGTCCAGGAGGATCAGGTCGGGCTTCAGCGCGATGGCGCGGGCGAGTTCCACGCGCTTGCGCAGGCCGTAGGAGAGGGTGCCGGCGGTCGCCTTGCGGACATGCTGGATTTCGAGGAAGTCTATGATCTCCTCGACCTCGCGGCGGTGCGCCAGCTCTTCCTTGCGCGCGCCGGTCAGCCAGTAGAGCGAGCCGGTGAGGAAGTTGTTCTTCAGCAGGTGATGGCGCCCGACCATGATGTTGTCGAGCACCGTCATGTGGCCGAACAGAGCCAGATTCTGGAAGGTGCGGCCGATGCCCAGCGACGCCCGGTGGTTGGGCGTCATGCCGGTGACGTCGCGGCCCTTGAAATAGACCTTGCCGTCGGTGGGACGGTAACGGCCGGAGATGCAGTTGACCATCGAGGTCTTGCCGGCGCCGTTCGGTCCGATGATGGAGAACAGCTCTCCCTTGCGGATCCCGAAGCTGACGTCGGTCAGGGCCTGCACGCCGCCAAAGCGCAGTGAGACGCCGCGGGCTTCGAAGATGACCTCCGGTTGGGCGGCGTCGGCCGGTTGGGCGTAACCTCGTGGCGATGCGACGGGCGCGCCTGACATTTCCTCCTCCGTTGCTGGTGGCTCTGCTTTTTTGTTGGGCCGATCGTTTGTCGGCCGAACTGGTCCATATGATGGACCGTCCTCTGAGCAACGCGGCCACTATATACCGTATATCGCTCTGTTATCAACACTGACATTCCGTCCTTGCATGTTTTTTCCGGCGACAAGCGGTCGCAAGGTCCATATTATGAGACGATGACGAGCGACACCGACACCGCCTATCGCGAGAGCGCCTCCTCCCCCGGCGGCACGCAGAGCCTGGAGCGGGCGCTGGCCCTGCTGCGTGCCGTCGCGGCCTATGGGGCGGAGGGGGCGCGGCTGGCCGACCTGATGACCGACACCGGCCTGTCGAAGGCGACGGCCCACCGGCTGCTGACCGCGCTGGCGCGGGAGCGCTTCGTCGACCAGGATCCGCGCAGCCGCCGCTACCATCTGGGACCGGAGCTCGACCTGCTCGGCCGCATCGCCGCCGCCCGCCACGGAATCGACGGGCCGGCGGAGAGCCTGTCCGGCGCCGCCGCGGTGCGCCCGACCGCCTTCCTGCGCCCGGAATACCAGGGCGACGCCATCCCGCTCGCCGACCTGCTGTGCGACCGCCATGCCCGCGCCGACGGCGCGCGCGCCGCCCTGCTGCACGAGAGCGTCGCCGGCCAGACGACGGAGCTGAGCTTCGCCCGGCTGGAGCATGATTCCGCGCGCTTCGCCGCCGTGCTGCGGCGGCTGGGCGTCGGCCACGGCGACAGGGTGGCGGTGCTGCTGCCCAAGGGGCCGGAGCTGCTGATCGCGGCGCTGGCGATCTGGCGGCTGGGCGGGGTCTACATGCCGCTCTTCACCACCTACACACCGGCCGCCGTGTCCTACCGGCTGGCCGACAGCGATGCCCGCGCCATCGTCACCAACGGCTTCCTGCGCCGCAAGGTGCCGCGCGACAACGCCCGGCCGGTGGTGACGGTGGAGGGCGACGAGGCCTTCGGGCCGGGCGCCGACGCGGTGCCCTTCTGGTCGGCCCTGCACGAGGCGTCGCCGCTGGAGGAGGTCGCCCGCTATGCCGACCGCGACCCCTTCGCCCTGATGTACACCTCGGAATCGGAGCCGAAGCCGCTGGGCGTCTGCCTGCCGGTGAAGGCGCTGTCGGGGATCGAGCAGTACATGCGCATCGGCCTCGACCTGCGCGACGACGACATCTACTGGAACATGGCCGACCCGGGCTGGGCCTACGGCGCCTATTACGGGCTGGTCGGGCCCCTGCTGCTCGGCCGCACCACCATCTTCTGCGACGGCCCCTACGACGTGCGGCAGGGCTACCGGGTGCTGACCAAGTTCGGAGTCACCAACCTGACCGCCGCCCCTTCGCAGATCCGCGCCTGGCACAGCGCCGACCCGGAAGGCGGCCCGCGCCAGCTCGCCCTGCGCATCCTGTCGGTGGTGGGCGAGCCGCTGCCGCCGGAGCTGATCGGCTGGGCCAACCGCGTGGTGAGGGTCCCGCTGCTCGACCAGTACGGCCAGCGCGAGACCGGCATCTTCATGATGAACCGCTACGACCCGGACGGCGGAAAGGAGCCGGGCGACGGCTCGCTCGGCCGGCCCATGCCGGGATTCCGCGTGGTGATCCTCGACCAGGACGGCCGGGAGGCGCCGGTCGGCGGCGCCGGCGAGATCGCCATCGACGTCGACCACTCGCCGCTCTTCTGGTTCGAGGCCTATTCCAACGACCCCGAGCGCACCGCCCGCCGCTTCCGCCACGGCCGCCGCTATTACCTGACCGGCGACTGGGCCTTCCTCGACGCCGACGGCAACATCCACTTCCGCGGCCGCGAGTCCGACGCCATCATGATGCAGCAGAGCGACTGAGCCGCGGCGGTCGGACCGCGCCCCGGCGCGCGGGAAGCCGCGCGTCGGAGGCCGGCCGGAAGAATGGTCCCGCCTCCTCCCGTTCGCACTCGTCCGACACCAGCGCAGCAAGCCCGCCGCTTGATGCCGGGCGCGACAATGTCCATTATGGACATAAATGAAAGCGGAGGTGCGACATGGCACAGTGGCAGACGGCCGATGCCAAGCAGCAATTCACCCAACTGGTGGCGACGGCCGTGGAACAGGGGCCCCAGGTGATCATGCGTCACAGGGAACCGGTGGCAGTGATGCTCTCGGCCGACGATTACCGGAGGCTGGTCCGGCAGGCGGAAACGAACTTCTCCCGGCTGCTTACCTCCTCGCCCTTTTCAGCCGAGGAACTGGCAGGCATGACCGCCGAGCTGGAGAGCGGGGAGGAGCGGGAGGACAGGGCGGACCAGCACCGGGTCGCCGGTTGAGGCCGGCATGGCGATTCCCGGATACATCGCCGACACCAACATCGTGTCCAACCCGACGGCCGGCAGTTCCCCGGTCGCGGAGTGGCTGCAACGCTATGCGGGCCTCGTCTATCTCAGCGCCATCACGGTGGCGGAGATGCGTCGTGGCCTCGCTCTGCTGGAGCAGACGGCCGCCAGGGACAAGGATCCCAGGGTCAGGGCCCGGAACCTGGACAGGCTGGCGTTCAAGACGGCGTGGTACAGGGAACTGACGGACAGCTTCGCCGACCGGATCCTCCCGATCGACGTCGCCGTGGCCGACAAGTGGGCGGAAATCTCCGTCCGCTTCCCGTCCTTGCGGGACGGGGACAAGGTGATCGCCGCAACCGCCCTGGTCAAAGGCTATGCTGTCGCTACCAGGAACCTCGGCGATTTCCGCGCCCTCGGCGTTTTGCTGGTCAATCCCTTCGATCCCGACAGTTGGGACGACGACTACAGCCGCGATCCGATTTTGCGGCTCCTATGACGGACCGGGGAGGAACCCGCGAGCCCCCTCCCCGGCCGATCCGCGTCAGACCTTCCGCGCAGCATGGTGACGATGCCGGAGAAGTCCATGCCGCCGTTGCCGGCGTTGCAGAACAGCGAGTAGAGCTGCGCCGCCTCGGCCCCCAGCGGCAGCGAGGCGCCGGAGGTCTGGCCGGCCTCGACCGCCAGCTTCAGGTCCTTCAGCATCATTGCGGCGGCGAAGCCCGGCTGGTAGTCGCGGTTGGCCGGGCTGGCCGGCACCGGGCCGGGAACCGGGCAATAGCTGGTCAGCGACCAGCACTGGCCCGACGACTTCGACGAGATGTCGAACAGCTTCTGCGCGTCGAGGCCCAGCTTCTCGGCCAGCGCGAAGGCTTCCGACACCGCGATCATCGAGATGCCGAGGATCATGTTGTTGCAGATCTTCGCGGCCTGCCCGGCGCCGGCGGCGCCGGCGTGGACGATGGTCTTGCCCATCACCTGCAGGAAGGGCTCGGCCCGCTGGAAGGCCGCGTCGCTGCCGCCGACCATGAAGGTCAGGGTGCCGGCCGCGGCCCCGCCGACGCCGCCCGACACCGGGGCGTCCACCATGACGTGGCCGGCCGCCGTGGCGGCCTCGGCCACCGCGCGGGCGGAGGCGACGTCGATGGTCGAGCTGTCGATGAACAGGCTGCCGGGACCGGCGGAGGCGATCACCCCGCCCTCGCCGGTGTAGACCTGGCGGACATGGGCGCCGCTCGGCAGCATGGTGACGACCACCTCGGCACCCTTGGCGGCGTCGCCCGGGCTGCCGGCGATGGTGGCGCCCGCCTCCTTCGCGGCGGCGCAGGCGGCCTCCGACAGGTCGAAGCCGCGGACGGCGTGGCCGGCCTTCAGCAGGTTGCCGGCCATCGGGCCACCCATGTTGCCGAGTCCGATGAAGGCGATGGTCGCCATGGCGTTTCCCCCTTGTGTGGTCTTGTCGTTGTATGCAGGCCAGCGGGACCGGGCGGCGCGATCAACCGCCGGTCAGCTTGCGCGCGATGATGACGCGCATGATCTCGTTGGTGCCCTCCAGGATCTGGTGCACCCGCAGGTCGCGGAAAATCCGCTCGATCGGATATTCCCTGATGTAGCCGTAGCCGCCGTGGAGCTGCAGCGCCTCGTTCACCACCTGGAAGCCGACGTCGGTGGCGAAGCGCTTGGCCATCGCGCAGTGCATCGTGGCATCGGGCGAGCCGTTGTCCAGGCTGACCGCCGCGCGGTGCAGCATCAGCCGTGCCGCCTCCAGCTCCGTCGCCATGTCGGCCAGCTTGAACTGCAGGGCCTGGAAGGCGTTCAGCGGCTTGCCGAACTGCTTGCGCTCGGCCGTGTAGGCGATCGCCTGCTCCAGACAGAAGCGGGCGCCGCCGACCGAGCAGGCGGCAATGTTCAGACGCCCGCCGTCCAGCCCCTTCATGGCGATGGAGAAGCCCTCGCCCTCGGCGCCGATGCGGTTGGCCACCGGGACGCGGCAGTTCTCGAAGATCACCGCGGCGGTCGGCTGGCTCTTCCAGCCGAGCTTGTGCTCCTGCTTGCCGAAGGACAGGCCGGGCGTGTCCTTTTCCACCACGAGGCAGGAGATGCCCTTTGGCCCCGCCTCGCCGGTGCGCACCATGCAGACATAGACGTCCGAGGTGCCGCCGCCGGAGATGAAAGCCTTGGAGCCGTTCAGCACGTAATGGTCGCCGTCGCGCTCCGCCCGGGTGCGCAGCGAGGCCGCGTCGGATCCCGCCCCCGGCTCGGTCAGGCAATAGCTGGCGAAGCGGGTCATGCCGGTCAGGTCGGGCAGCCAGCGGCGGCGCTGCTCGTCGCTGCCGAACCGGTCGATCATCCACGACGCCATGTTGTGGATGGAGATGTAGGCGGCGGTGGACGGGCAGGCGGCGGCCAGTTCCTCGAAGATCACCGCGGCGTCGAGGCGGCCGAGCCCCGACCCGCCGACGTCCTCGCGCACATAGATGCCGGCGAAGCCCAGGGCCGCCGCCTGGCGCAGCGTCTCCACCGGGAAGACCGACTCCTCGTCCCAGCGGGCCGCCTGCGGCGCCATCTCGTTCACGGCGAAGTCGCGCGCGGCGTCGCGGAAGGCCTGCCGATCCTCGGACAGCGTGAAATCCATGGTTTTCTCCCCAGGGCTCGGGGCGTCGCGAGCGCGCCCCCGCGTTCTTTCTTGGCGTTCAGGCCTAGCACAACGCATACTGCCTGTCCAATCTTTGTATACGGAACCGTATCGAGTTGTGTCCCGAACGTGGCCGCACCAGATGGTCCGACGGGATCGGACAGGGATCGAGGAAGGGAAAGACAAGAGTGCTGATGCCGGACCACCAGCCCGACAGGAAGGGCGCCACCCGTGCCGACGAGGTTCGGCTCGCCATCGAGGAGGACATCTTCCTCGGCCGCCTGCGCCCCGGCAGCCGCCTGGACGAGGAGAGTCTGGCGCAGCGCTTCAACATCTCCCGCACGCCGATCCGCGAGGCGATCCTGCAGCTCGTCCATGCCGGGCTGGTGGAGAAGCAGCCGCGCCACGGCGCGGTGGTCGCGCCGCTGAAGCTGCACCGCATGGTGCAGATGTTCGAGGTGATGTCGGAGATCGAGGGGCTGTGCTGCCGCTACGCCGCCCGCCGCATGTCGGAGGAGGAGAAGCAGGCGCTGAAGCGCATCCACGAGGAGTCGAAGGCCCACATGCGGGCCCGCGACCTCGACGCCTACTATGCCCTGAACCGCGCCTTCCACGAGGCGCTGCAGGCCGGCAGCCACAACGAGCCGCTGCAGGAGATCGCGCGCAGCCTGTTCGTCCGCCTCGCCCCCTACCGGCGGTACCAGTTGAACCACCCCGCCCGCGTCGACGACAGCTTCGTCGAGCATGACGCCGTGGTGGAGGCGGTGCTGGCCGGCGATCCGGAGCGCGCCTATCAGGCGATGCGCCGTCACGTCACCATCCAGATCGACATCTTCACGGAGTTCGTGTCGATCATGGGCGGCGACCGTATACAGGAATAGGCTCCAGCGGATACAAAACCGTGGCGGCGGGACCCGGCCTTGTGGTATCCGCCAATGCAACAAGCAAAATACTTCCCAGGGGGATTCGCAACCATGGCCGACGCCACCGCTCCCGCGAGCGACAACCTCTACGACCTGCTCCGCTCGCGCTTTCCGGCCGACCGGTCCCGCCCCTTCATCGTCACCGACGACGGCCGCACCGTCACCTACGGCGAGCTGGACAGCATGGTCGGGCGCTACGCCCGGCTGCTGGCCGACCTCGGCCTGAAGAAGGGCGACCGGGTCGCCGTGCAGGTGGAGAAGTCCGCCGAGAACATCGTCCTCTATCTCGCCACCGTGCGGGCTGGCGGCGTCTACCTGCCCCTGAATCCCGCCTACACCCGGGCGGAGGTCGAGTATTTCCTGACCGACGCCGAGCCGCACGTCTTCATCTGCCGTCCGGAGACGGCGGACGATCTGCGCGGGGTCGCGGACGGTGCGAAGGTCGCCCATCTGCTGACGCTCGGCACCCGGGGCGACGGCACCCTGCCCGCGCAGGCGGCGGACCGCGACGGCGCCTTCGACACCGTGCCGGCGGCGCCCGACGATCTGGCGGCCATCCTCTACACCTCCGGCACCACCGGCCGGTCGAAGGGGGCGATGATGAGCCATCGCAACCTCGCCTCCAACGCGCTGACGCTGCACCGGATCTGGGGCTTCCAGCCCGACGACGTGCTGCTGCATGCCCTGCCGATCTTCCACACCCATGGCCTGTTCGTCGCGACCAACTGCGTGCTGCTGAACGGCAGCTCGATGATCTTCCTGCCGAAGTTCGACGCGGACCAGGTGATGGGGCTGCTGCCGAAGGCGACGGTGATGATGGGCGTGCCGACCTTCTACACCCGCCTGCTCGCCCATCCCGGCCTGACCTGCGAGGCGACGTCGCACATGCGCCTGTTCATCTCCGGCTCGGCGCCGCTGCTGGCCGACACGCACAAGGAATTCTCCGCCCGCACCGGCCACGCCATCCTGGAGCGCTACGGCATGACGGAGACGGGCATGCTGACCAGCAACCCGCTGGACGGCGACCGCATCCCCGGCACGGTCGGCTTCCCGCTGCCCGAGGTGGAGCTGCGCATCGTCGATCCGGAGACGGGCGGGACCCTCGGCACCGACGAGATCGGCATCATCGAGGTGAAGGGGCCGAACGTCTTCTCCGGCTACTGGCGGATGCCCGAGAAGACGAAGCAGGAGATCAGGCACGACGGCTTCTTCATCACCGGCGACGTCGGCAGGATCGACGGGCGCGGCTATGTCCACATCGTCGGCCGGGCCAAGGACCTGATCATCTCCGGCGGCTTCAACGTCTACCCCAAGGAGGTCGAGACGGTGATCGACGCCATCGACGGCGTGGTCGAGTCGGCGGTGGTCGGCGTGCCGCACCCGGATTTCGGCGAGGCGGTGACCGCCGTCGTCCTGCGCCGCCCCGGCCTGACCAGCCCGGACGAGGCGGCGGTGATCGCCACCTGCAAGGCGCAGCTCGCCAACTTCAAGGTGCCCAAGCGCGTCTTCTTCATGGACGAGCTGCCGCGCAACGCGATGGGCAAGGTGCAGAAGAACCTGTTGCGCGACCAGCACAAGGCCCTCTTCACCGGCTGACCGGCCGGACGGCCCCGGAAAGACGAGCCTGCGAACGGTCGGACCGGCAACAATCCTGCCCAAAACCGATCCGATCGTTTATAAATCGCCGAACGCGTTTCGATACGCGGGCGTATGGCCGTTCGGGATCCGGTGATGGAAGCAAAGACGATGAACCGCGAGTCCTGGCTGACCGCCGCCTTCTCGGCTCTTGCCGAAGGCGGGGTCGACCAGGTGCGGGTCGAGCTGCTGGCGAAGAAGCTGAAGGTCACCAAGGGCAGCTTCTATTGGCACTTCCGCGACCGGACCGACCTGATGGCCGCCCTGCTCGACCAGTGGAAGCAGGGCCGCATCGCGGCGATCAAGGAACAGACCCGGCTGGACGGCCACGAGCCGGCGCAGCGGCTGCACGACCTGCTGGCGCTCTACAATGGCGCCAACCCGCGCGGCCTCGCCATCGAGCTGGCGGTGCGCGACTGGGCGCGGCGGGCGCCCGAGGCGGCCGCGGTGGTGGCGGAGGTCGACCAGGAGCGCCTGCGCTGCGTCGCCGACCTGTTCATCGCGCTGGGACTGCCGCAGCAGGAGGCGTCGGCCCGCGCCTTCCTGTTCTATTCCTTCGCCTTCGGCCAGGGGCTGATCGCCCAGACGGCGGTGCAGCAGGGGATCGCGACGGCCCACGCCATCTGCGGCACGGTCCTGGTGCCGGAACCGCGCAGCCCCGAAGCCTGACGTCCAAAGAAACCTACACCCAAGGATACCGGCGCCGGGGAATCCGGGGCTCAGGCGGCCGGTCCCTCCTGGCCGCTGCGCTGGACCGCGCCGACGAAGGCATAGCCGACCCCGTGGACCGCCTGCACCGGCAGCGGGGCGCCGGCGCGCTCCTCCACCTTCATGCGCAGGCGCCGCACCAGCGAATCGATCGAGCGGCTGTAGGGATCCCAGTCGCGCCCGGTCAGGGCCAGCGAGATGTCCTGGCGGCTCACCGGCTCTCCCGGCGCGACCACCAGTAAGGAGAGGAACTTGTACTCCGCGGCCGTCAGCGAGACCGCCGGGCCGGCCGGCGGCTGGATGCGCCACTCCGTGTCGTCGAACAGCCAGGTCTTCCGGGTGTCGGACCGGCTCTCGTGCCGGCTCTCGGGCAGCGGCGCGGAGGGCGCCTGGGGGAAAGGCTGCGGCGAGGCCGCACCGGCGGCGGGCTTCTGGATGCGCCGGACAGGGCTCCGAATCCAGGTTAACGGATTTTGGCGGCAAGGATGGCGTCGAGGTAATCGGTGTCCCATCCCGCCAGCTTTCGTCGGAGCTTGATGCTTGTCGCTTTGGGTTTGGCCGGTTTTTTGGTGGCGCGCCGCAGTCCCGAGCGCGGCCGGGCGGGTTCCTCGGCCTTGCGGACGAGATTGATGGCGAAATGGCGGACGACGGCCATGTTCTGAGCGCCATGTCCCTTGCGCAAGCGGGACTGGTCGTCGGTGAAGACGACGTCGAGAACCCAATGCAGCCGGTTCTCGATGCCCCAATGCCCCGAATGGCCTCAGCCGCTGCCTGGGCGCTCAGCGTGGCGGAAGAAACGTAGTAGCGGGTGTCGAAGCGGCAGCGGTCCTTCAACTCGGCTTTGCTGCCAACCCGAATGATCGAGGCGACGGCGGGCAGACGCACCTCGCCGGGGAAGCGGCGCTCGCCGGTCAGCCAATCGACCTCGCGGGCGACCGTGACCGTGCGCTGCTCGATCCGGCCATGGCCCTTGTCGATGTCGGTGGCGTGCTCGAGGGCCACGTCCGGGGCCTCGGCGAAGTAAGTTTCGATCTCATCGCGCAGGGTCGGCTGGTTGGCCTTGACCGCCAGCAGGTAGTCGGCCCCGGCGTCGCGGATGGCTTGGGCGATGGTGGCGTTGCAGGCGATGGCGTCGATGGTCACGATCGCTCCCGTGAGGCCGCCGTCGGCCGCCAGGCGCTCCAGAAGAACGGGAATGGCCGCGAGTTCGCCAGCCTTGTCTTCGACGGCTTCCTGCCCGAGCACCAGACGGCTGGTGGTGGCGAAGGCCGACACCAAGTGGAGAGGGGCTTGAGCGCGGCTGCGGTCATGGCTGCGCCGCGAGGTCTTGCCGTCGATGGCGACAAGCTCGGGGCGGTCGGGCCAAGCCTCGCGCACCCAGGCTGTGAAGCAGTCCTGGAACAGGCACGGGTTGATCCGGTTCATGAACACGGTCAGCCAGCGTCCGCTCGGCACCCCGTGATGGTAGGGCTGAAACCGCCGCAGAAAATCGAGCCGGGCTTCGCCCCACGCTGCGATCGCCTCATAATCCTCACAATCGGCGATCGTCCCACAGACCGCCAGAAGCAGAATCTCCGGCAAGGGATAGGCCACCCGCCACGGATCGCGCGGATCGTCGATCAGCGAAAAATGATCCAGCAGCGCCTTCAGACGCGATTTCTGACCAAATTCGGCTGCGATGGAACTCATGGCACGGCACCCCCGATCCGGTTCGGCCCCACCGAATCAGAAACCGTGCCGTTCGTAAACCAGCGTTAACCCGACTTCGGAGCCCTGGCGCCGGAGCAGCGCCTTGATCTGCGCCTCCACCTCGCGGAAGTTGACGGGCTTCACGAGATAGACGTCGGCCCCAAGCTCCAGCCCGATCACCCGGTCGATCAGGCTCGACCGCGCGGTCAGCATGATGATCGCCGCATTGCTGGCGGTGCGGATGCGGCGGGCGATCGAGAATCCGTCCTCGTCCGGCAGGTTGACGTCCAGGATGATGACGTCCGCCGTGCCCTGCTCGAGCACCGCGTCCAGTTCGCTTCCGCTGGCAGCCCCGCGCACCTCATAGCCGCACCGCTCGAGGTACTCGACCAGATCGTCACGCAGGTCGGCTTCATCTTCAACGACGACGATGCGCGCCACAGTAGCATTACCCTCGATACGGCCCCGTTTCGTCCGATGTTATCGCCATCGCACGGGATAGCCAACTATTCGTTTCAACGATCAGTCAAAATGGAAGTGATCGCAAATCAATACCGCAAGTACTGGTTGCGAACGGTCGCCCGGTAAGGCTCGACGGCCGCGCGGTTGATCTCATCGATCCTGCCCTTCTTCTCCAGGTCCGAGAAGCAACGGTCGAAGGCGTCACGCAGCGCGGCGTCGCGGAACATCATCGTGTAGGGCGTCGGCGGGAAGATGGCGGCGAAGACCACCTCCTGCCGGGGGTCGAAGGGCAGCGTCCCGCCCATCTCCGCCTTGGCCAGGAGCAGGCGGTTGTGCTCCGCGAAGATCAGGCCGTCGGCCAGCACCGCATCCACCCGGCCGGCGAACAGCAGGTTGGAGTGGACGAGCTGGTCCGAGCGCTCGCGGAAATCGGCGAAGCCCGGCACCGCCTCCCGCAGTCCCGGCAGCACGTCCAGCGCCCCGGCGAAGGTCACCACGCGCTTGCCGGCGAGATCGGCCAGCGAGGCGACCGACAGCCTGCTCCGCTTCAGGACCGAGGCGCCGTTCTGATAGCGGATGTAAGGGACGGAGCGGGCACCCGGCAGCTCCATGCCCGTCGGAACGGTGGTCACCGCATCCGCGGCGGCGCCGGCCTGGGCACCGTCCCGGAAGTCGATCCAGTGCCGGCCGAACGGCACGACGCGGAAACTGGCCGTATGGCCGCAGGCCTCCAGCGTCTCGCCGATGATGGCGGCCTCGTGCCCCTTGCCCTCGGCGGTCATCATCGGCGGCAGCTCCGGCGCCAGGATCGTCACCGTCCGGGCGGAGGCCGGCGCCGCCCCCAAGGCCAGAGCCAAAGCCAGAACCGGGGCCGGCGCTGCCCGCTTCGCCGCCCGGCGGCTACCCGTTTTCCGCATCGTCACCCCCCTCGGCTCGATCAGCCGGGAGCTTAGCACGCACGGCATCCCCGTCATCGGCGCAATTCGTCCAAATTTTTATCATTTCCATACTCAAATGCAGCGTGTCTTACCTTGCGCGTCACACATCGTCACAATCCGCGCTCGATCGTTACTATTCGCCAATAATATATCCCCGACCTTACCAATATCATATGCACGTTATACGAAAATGCCTGGACAACTCCAAATAATTGCGCCTCTATATCGTTGCTGATCTCACGTCATATTTCTCGCCTTCCCGGACGTGCCATTGCGCAACGACCCGTCAAGGCAAGGTGATATTGCTTGGGAGACAGACAATCGTCGGCACAATGCGGCAGAAGCCGCAACCGGGCCGGCGCAGCGTCACCCCTCGGGCCCACTGGACACCGGGTGCCGTGACCTGGATCAGGAGCCTATGGATGACGGTGACCGGCTGGGACGACGTTCGGTCCTACGGCCCGCCTCCCCAGGAGAACCCGGGGGCGGGGTCGCAGGGCCAGCAGGGGCATGAGCAGGACTCCCATGGGCCCATCCGCGGACAGGGGATGTCCGGCCGGCCGGCATCGCTGCTGACGCGGGTCATCGCGATGATCGTCGGCTGCACGCTGCTGGTCGGCGCCGTGTCGATGGCGGTCTCCGCCGTCCTGGTCGAGCAGCAGCAGCGCGAGTCGGTGATGCGCAAGGCCGAACTGGTCGCCTCCCTGCAGGGCAGCGCGCTGGCCCAGGCCGTCTGGGAGTTCGACGACCGCGCGGTGGAGGCGATGTTCCGCGGCCTGATGAGCCAGGATCCGGCGGTGCGCGCCGTCAAGGTCTGGGCGAGCGCCGGCCGCCAGGGCTCTCCCCTCGCCGCCCTCGAACGGCCGGCCGGCCGCGCGGCGGTCACCACGGTGGAGCGGCCGGTGATCCTGACCGGCGCTTCGGGCGAGCAGCAGATGGTCGGGCTGCTCCATCTCGACTATTCGCTGGAGGAGGCGCGTACGGCGACGCTGGCCGCGCTGGCGCCGATGGCCGGGCTCGTCTTCTTCTCGCTGGCCGGCGTCATCGGCATGATCAGCCTTCTGCTGAACCGGCTGGTGCTGGCGCCGCTGGCCCGGCTGACCCAGTCGGCCGGGGTGATCGCCACCGGCGACTACCGCGTCCGCCTCGCCGAGACGCGCACCGACGAGATCGGCCTGCTGACGCGCGCCTTCAACCATATGGCGGAGACGGTCCACGACTATACCGAGACGCTGGAACAGCGCGTCGCCGAACGGACGGAGGCGCTGCGCCAGTCCAACGAGCGGCTGGGCATCGTCAACCGCCAGGTGATGGACAGCATCCAGTACGCCAGCTTGCTGCAGTCCGCGATCCTGCCCGACGAGCGGGTGATGGCGCGCCGGTTCGACGGGCTGTTCACCGTCTGGCGCCCGCGCGACGTGGTCGGCGGCGACTTCTACGTCTTCCACGACCTCGGCGACGGGTTCCTGATCGGCGTCGTCGACTGTTCCGGCCACGGCGTGCCGGGCGCCTTCATGACCATGATGGTCAGCGCGGTGCTCGACCATGTGCTGGCCGAGGCTCCGGTGGAGGATCCGGCGGCGGTGCTGGGCCGGCTGAACCGCATGGTGCGGGCGACGCTGTCGCGCGGCCGGGACAATCCGCGCTTCGACAACGGGCTCGACATCGGGCTGTGCCTCGTCCGTCCGGCAGCGGGAGAACTGCTGTTCGCCGGCGGGCGCATCGGCCTGCTGGTGGTGGATGCCGGCGGCGCCGTGCGGGAGGTCAAGGGCGACGCGCAGAGCCTGGGCTACCGCCGCTCGCGCACCGACCACCGCTTCGCCACCCACCGGGTGCCGCTGCTGCCGGGCCGCAGCTTCTACCTGACGACGGACGGCTTCCTCGACCAGGCCGGCGGCCCGCGCGGCTTCGGCTTCGGCAACCAGCGCTTCCACGCGCTGCTGCGCGAGGCCGGCGCCCTGCCGCCGGCGGAGCGGCGCGCCCACCTGCTGGCCGCCCTCGCCGACTGGCAGGGCGACCGGCCGCAGCGCGACGACATCACCGTGATCGGCTTCACGCCGACCCTGCGGGGCCACCGGCCCTCCCCTTCGACCCCTGACCTTGAAGCGACCCGATGAAAGGCACCGACCTGTTCGACCTGCAGGGCCTGTTGTCCCAGCAGAAGCTGCTGATCTGCTTCAGCGGCCCCTTCAGCCACAGCGTGATCGAGGAGCTGGGCAAGGCGGTCCGCAACCACCTCGAACATGAACGGATCGAGAAGTCCGCGGTGATGGACGTCTTCTCCGTCTATGTCGAGCAGGCGCAGAACGTCCGCAACTACGCCCTCTCGCGCGAGGCGATGGGCCGGCCGGTCCCCAGCAGCAGCGGCATCGTGGTGATCGGCAAGGACGGCGACCGCTATGCCGTCAGCTCCGGCAACCTCGTGGAGGCGGAGGACGTGCCGGCGCTGACGGCATTGCTCGACCGGCTGCGCGGCCTCGACAAGGCCGGGCTGAAGGCGGCCTACAAGGAGCAGTCGCGCAAGCCGCGGGACCCTGGCGGCACCGGCGCCGGCCTCGGCCTGATCGACATGGCGCGCAAGGCCAGCCAGCCGCTGGAATATTCGGTCCGTCCCATCGACGACCGCTATTACTTCTTCAGCCTCGAAGTGCGGATTTAAGGGCGCGCGACGACATGGACAGTTTGCGGATCGCGGCGACCTCCTGCTCGCCGCTCATCGACTTCGACCCGGCCACGGGCATCCTGCGCATCGAAGGGGAATCCTACCCCGAGAACTCCTTCGAGTTCTATGCGCCGGTCTTCGCCTGGCTGGAGGAGTTCCTGCGGCAGCCGGCCGGCCGGATCGTGCTGAGCGTCGGGCTCAGCTACCTCAACACCAGCAGCATCAAGTGCATGATCGACGTGCTGGACATGCTGGACGCCGCCCATGGCGCCGGCCGGCCGGCCTGCGTCGAGTGGCACTACGACAGCGAGAACGACCGTGCCCTCGACATGGCCGAGGAGTTCAGGGAGGACGTCTCGCTGCCCTTCGAGATCCTCGCCCGCTGACCGCGGCGCGCATCACACGGGAGAACGGCTCCATGCGGTCGTCGGAGCAGGACATCCACCGGTGGGTGCAGCGTCTGGCCGAGGATCCGGCCCATGCGGACAACCCGCTGCTGGCGGAGTTCCGCAGCCTCGCCGACCGGCACGTCAAGCTGCTGCGCCAGTTGACCAAGATCGCCAAGATCAGCGACCGGCTGCAGGGCGAGACGAAGGCGATGGCGCAGCAGCAGCGGCAGTTCGTGCTGATGATCAGCCACGAGTTCCGCACGCCGCTGGCCATCATCGACAGCGCCTCGCAGATGATGGAGATGGAGCCGCAGCTGCCGGCCCCGGTGGTGCCGCGCCTGCGCAAGATCCGCAACGCGGTCGGCCGCATGCTGCACCTGATCGACCGCTGCCTTGCCGACGACCGGCTCGGCCGGAGCGGGGAGGCCACCGTCTTCGACCTGCCGGCCCTGCTGACCGGGCTGGTGGCCGACGCGCTGGCCGGCGGCCCCATCCACCGGATCGAGGCGACGGGCTGCGACCACCCGCTCCCCGTCACCGGCGACCGCGAGCTGCTGTCCGTCGTCTTTTCGAACCTCGTGGAGAACGCCGTCAAATACGCGCCGAACGGCGGGGTCATCCGGCTCGCCCTGTCGCGGGAGGGGGAATACGCGGTGGTCCGCGTCAGCGACGAGGGCATCGGCATCAACGCCGCCGACGCGGAGCGGGTGTTCGACAAGTTCTACCGGGCCTCCAACGCCGCCGGCACGACCGGCGCCGGGCTCGGCCTCTATCTCGCCCGCCGCATCGTGGAAGCGCACGGCGGATCGATCGAGCTGGACAGCGTGCCCGACCGGGGCTCCACCTTCGCCGTCCGCCTGCCCGCTTCCAACCGGTGCGACGGCGCGTCGGACGGGCGCGCCCGCCCATGAGGCGACGGGGGACCACAGGCATGATCCTGCAGGAGCAGAAGCTTCGGGACTGGGTCGAGCGGCTGTCGGCGGTGGAGGAGTTCGCCGCCCATCCGCTGATGGAGGAGTTCCGCGCCCTGGCGGCCGAGCATGGCAAGCTGCTGCGGCAGGTGGCCAAGATCGCCAAGATCAGCGACCGGATGCAGACCGACACCCGTCAGATGGCGCAGACGCTGCAGGCCGCCTCGCAGACCGATCCGCTGACCGGCCTGCCCAACCGCCGCCACATGATCGAGCGTCTGGAGGCCGAGCTGGCGCGCGCCCGGCGCTATGGCAGCGGCTTCGCCCTCATCATGCTGGACATCGACCATTTCAAGGCGATCAACGACGCCTGGGGCCATGCGGTGGGCGATCTGGCGCTGGTGGAGACGGCCGCCCTGCTGCGCGCCAACCTGCGGGCGAGCGACCTGTGCGCCCGCTGGGGCGGCGAGGAGTTCCTGATCCTGCTGTCGGCGGCCGACCTCGATCAGGCGCGGGCGGTGGCCGAGAAGCTGCGCGTCGCCACGGCGGCGCATCCGACGGTCCACAACGGCCGGGACATCCGCCTGACCCTCAGCCTCGGCATCACCGTCTACCATCCCGGCCGCAGCGCCGACGACTGCATCCAGGCCGCCGACGACGCGCTCTACGAGGCCAAGCGCGCCGGCCGCGACCGCTGGGCGGTGAGGGGCTGAGCAGGTTTCGCAGGACTTCCGGGCCCGTCCGCAGGCGGGGGGCGCTCTGAAGCCCTACCCGGCCGCCGGTCAGCCGGGCCGCGTCTCGCCGGTCCTGCCCCGGGCGGCCCGGATGCCCTCCATCTCGCGGCGCAGCTCGCCGGGATGGAGCGGCTTGTGCAGGAAGCTGCAGCCGCGGCGCTGCCCTTCCAGCAGCGCGTCCGACGCCGTCTCGCCGGTCAGCACGACCGCCGGGATGGCCGTGGCGAACAGCCGGCGCACCCGGTCGATCACGTCGAAGCCGGAGACGTTCCCCGGCAGGCGGAGATCGGTCAGGATCACGTCCGGCGGCTCGGTCAGCCCGTCGACCGCCGCGAACACCTCGCGCATGTCCGCCGCCGACACGATGGCGCACCCCCAGGACTCCAGCGTCAGCCGCAGCCCGGTCAGCACCATGCTGTCGTCGTCGACCACCAGCACCGTCATGCCGTCCAGCGGCACCCCGGCGGGGCCCTCCCCGTCCGCCGCGGCCGGTCCGGCAGGCTCCGCCGCCGCGTCCGTCTCCGCCCCGTCGACCGTCACCGCGAAGACCGACCCGCGGCCGGAGCGCGACTGCACCTCGACCGGCGCGTTCAGCAGCGCCGACAGGCGCCGGACGATGGCGAGACCGAGCCCGAGGCCCCGCGTCGGATCGCGGCTGGGGTTGGTGAGCTGGTGGAACTCGTCGAAGATGACGTCCAGCTTGTCCTTGGGGATGCCGTAGCCGGTATCCCACACCTCGATCCGCCAGCGCGGGCCGCGCCGGCGCATGCCGATCAGGATGCCGCCCTGCCGGGTATAGCGGATGGCGTTGGACAGCAGGTTGCGCAGGATGCGCCCCAGCAGAACCGGGTCGCTGCGCGTCACCGCGCCGGCCAGATGCACCCGCAGCCGCAGCCCCTTCTCCTCCGCCTGCGGGCGGAACTCCTCGACCAGCGACTCCACGAGGCCGTCGAGCGACACGGTCTGGAAATCCGGCGTCACCGTACCGGCGTCCAGCGTGGAAATGTCGAGGAGCGCGTTCAGGAGCTGCTCCCCCGCCGTCATGGCGTTGCCCAGCATCTCGGTGGTGCGCATCGCCCGCGCGTTGCCGGCCACCTGCGCGCCGAGCGCGTCGAGGAACAGCCGCATCGCCTGGAAGGGCTGGCGCAGGTCGTGGCTGGCCGAGGCGAGGAAGCGCGAGCGGGCGGCGGTGGTCCGCTCGACCTCCGCCCGCATGGTCGCGGCGAGGTTCGCCATCGCCTCGTCCATGCTCGCCTGGGCCAGCACGCCGACCACCCGCCCCTGCTCCGTCAGGGGAACCGCACGCAGCCCCAGCGTGCCGCCGTCCGCCGGCCGCGGCAACGACAGAAGGACGCTGTCGGCGGTCCCGCCGGCCAGCCCGGCATAGAGAGGAACCAGCGCCGTCGCGACGGCCGGCCAGGCCTCCCCCAGCACCAGCGGGGCCTCGGCCTCCTCGCGGCTGCGCCGCACCGCTTCCGGCCGGTCGAGCAGCGCCGCCAGGGAGTCGTTGCACAGGGCCGTCGCCGCGTCGGGCGGACCGACCACCAGCAGGGCCGGTAGGCTGCTCGCCAGACACAACCGTCGCGCGTTCTCCAGACCGTCGGAAGACATCCCGCCGGGACCGGCCGGCCGGTCTTGCTGCGACCGCAGGTCACCCTGTCCGGGCGCGGGACTCTCCGAATGGCGGCGTTTCACGTCACAGTCTCTTGCAGTCGGGGTTGCAGTCGTGGTTCCCGAAAACGGCGGCACGGCGAGGTCGGACGGCTGCGGTCCCATGTCAGACGACGATCCGGGAAAGAACCGCAGAAAGCGGTGCCGATAATAGTCACTCGCACTTTCAGGCGAAACCGCACATTCGCGCTACCTCGCCTATGAGGAAAGTTGTGCTTGCGGCATCCTCAATAAATGATCCTCGACGAAATATTTGCGCCGCAGCAACGCCATCAGACGGATCTTGAGCGTCTCCATGGACTGCCCCTTTCCGACGAAATCGTCCGCCCCGGCGGAGAGGCTGAGCTTGAGCTGCTCCTCGTCGTCCTGGCTGGTCAGGATGACGATCTGGAAGAACAGGCCGCGCCGCCGCCGGAAGCGGTCGAACCGCTCGCAAAGCTGCGTCCCGCTGGTCCCCGGCATGACGAGGTCGAGGATGACGCAGTCCAGCCCCCCTTCGGACAGGGCCGCCACCGCCTCGTCGGCATTGCGGGCGGCGGTGACGCTGCAGCCCTCGTCCTCCAGCTCGGCGCGCAGGAACTCGCGGTAGGTCGCGCTGTCGTCGACGATCAGGATGCGGGCCCGGCGGAAGATCTCCTCCGGCGTCGGCGGCGCTGTGCGCCGCTGCAGGCGGGACAGCGCCTCGCGCACCACCGTCTGCGGATCGGCGGGATCGAAGCGCCCTTCGCCGCGCCCCAGCACCAGGACGGGGACGGCGACGCGGGCCGACAGCCTGTCCAGCCCCTCGGCGCCGATCGTGTCGCCCTCGGCGATCACCAGCTCCGGCGCGTTCTGCGCCAGCTCGGCGAGCGCGGCGTCCAGGCCGTCGACGCAGGCAGTCTCGATGCCCTGCTCCTCCAGCAACAGCTTCAGGAGCAGGCCCTGGGTCTGTGAAGCCACGACCACGAGGACGCGCGCGCCGTTCATCAGGCAACCCCTTCGCCACGGATCAGTTGCAGAAGCCGGGGCGCCACCCGGTCCACCGGCAGTTCCTCCACCGCTCCCCCCAATCGTACCGCAGTCCCCGGCATGCTGTGGATCACCGCAGTCGAGGAATGCTCCGCAATGGTGTAGGCGCCGGCCTGGCGCATCGCCAGGAGGCCGCGCGCCCCGTCCTCGCCCATGCCGGTCAGCAGCACGCCGATCCCGGCCGGACCGTAGGAGGTGCCGAGCGACTGGAACAGCACCTCCCCCGACGGCCGCTGGCCGCAGACCATCTCGCCCTCCACCAGACGCATCGCGCCGCCCTCGACCCGCAGGTGCCGGTCGCCGGGGGCGACATAGACATGGCCGGCCCGCGGGCTGCCGCCCTGCTCGGCGAGGCTCACCGGCAGCGGGCAGACGGAGCCGAGCCAGGAGGCGAAGCCCTCCACGAAGGGCGCGCCGATATGCTGCACGATGAAGACCGGCACCGCGAAATCCCTCGGCAGATCCTTCAGCACCTTCACCAGCGCCGCCGGACCGCCGGTGGACGCGACGATGCCGAGCGCGCGGTAGCGCCGCCCGCCCGGCTGCGGCGCGGACGGCGCGAAGCCGTCGCTCCCCGGCGCGGTCCCGTCCGTGCCGGCCCGCCCGGTACGCGGCGAGATGCGGCGCCGGATCACCTTCACCTGGCTCATGATGACGAGCTGCGTGCAGAGATGGCGGGCCAGCGTCTGGTAGTCGGCCCGCGCCACGCTGCCCGGCTTCTCCACCACCGCCAGCGCGCCCGCCTGCAGCGCCCGCATGGGAATGTCGAGGTCGCGGACGTCGGAGGCCACCACCACGATCGGGGTGGGCTGCTGGCGCATGATGCGGTTCGTCACCTCGAACCCGTCGATGCCCGGCAGCCGGATGTCGAGCGAGATCACGTCGGGTCCCAGCCGCTCGGCCATGCGCAGGGCCTGCTCGCCGGACGAGGCGACGCCGGCCACCTCCAGCCGCGGATCCTCGCCGATGACGTGCGCCAGCAGCGCCTGGATGACCGGCGAATCCTCCACCACCAGGACGCGGATCCTGCGCTGCAGCGTCATAGCAGCCGCCGGATGCCGGCCAGAAGCTCGTTCTGGTCGAAGCGCGTCTTGACGATGTAGGCGTCGGCCCCCAGCCGCAGGCCGCGCTCGCGGTCCTCGTCGCTGGCGCGCGAGGTGACCAGGATGACCGGGATTTCCGACAGCCGCGGGTCGGCCTTGACCGCCTGCAGCAGGGCGAAGCCGTCCATGCGGGGCATCTCGACGTCGCTGATGATGAGATCCACCCCGGGGCCCTCGCCGCTCTGCGCTTCCGTCAGGCGCTCCAGGGCCTCCCGCCCGTCGACGCACAAGCTCACCCGATAACCATGGGCTTCGAGGATGCTTTTTTCCAGCGTACGGGTGGTGATGCTGTCGTCCACCACCAGGATGTGCGGGACCGGCCGCGGGGCCTCCGGGCTCCGCCGGACGGTGGCGGGCAGCCCGTCGCCCGGCGCCGGCACCAGGCGGGGAACGTTCAGCACCAGGGCGGGCGACCCGTCGTCCAGCAGCACGGTGCCGAGATAGCGCGCCGGGTCCAGCCCGATCTCGTCGGCGGCGGTCACCACCGCCTCGCGCGTCGCGATGAAGCGGTCGACCGCCAGCGCCAGCCGCCGCCCGCCCGCCAGCTTCGCCACCAGCAGCGGCAGGCGCCGGCCGGGCAGGACGGCCGGGGCCGCCGCCTCCATGCCGAGCAGCGCCGCCAGCGAGGTGACGGGCACGTCCTCCTCCTCCAGCCGGACGGTCGGGGTGCCGAGGCCGGAGAACAGCTCCTCCGCCGCGACCCGGTGCAGCCGCGCCACGTCGGCCGAGGGGACCGCCATCACCTCGTCCTCGATGCCGACGAAGATCAGGCGCTGGCTCAGCAGGCTGAGCGGCACCTCGATGGTGACGACCGCGCCGGGGCCGTCCTCGCGCCCGGCGATGGCCAGGGTGCCCTGCAGCCGCTCGACCTCCGCCCGCGCGATGGCCAGCCCCATGCCGCGGCCGGCCAGCTCGGTCGTCCGCTCGGCGGTGGAGAAGCCCGGCTGGAACAGCAGCTCGACGAGCTGCTCCGGCGTCGCCTCCGCCGCCGCCTCTGGCGTCAGCAGCCCCTCCTCCGCCGCATGGCGGGCGATGGCGGCGCCGTCGATGCCGCGGCCGTCGTCCTCGATGGTCAGGCGCAGTCGCCCGCCCTCCACCGCGGCGGTGACGGCGATGCGCGCGGCCGGCCGCTTGCCGCGCAGGACCCGCTCCTCCGGCGGCTCGATGCCGTGGCTGATCGCGTTGCGCGCGATGTGCAGCACGGGGTCCTTCAGCCGCTGCAGGACGCTGCGGTCGGCCTCCACCTCCAGCCCGCGGACGTCGACCTCCACCTCCTTGCCCTGGCTGCGGCTGATGTCGCGGATCATCCGGCCGAGCCCGCCGAACTGGCTTTCCGCCGGCAGCATGCGCAGCCGCCGCACGTCCTCCTGCAGGCCGCCGCCCCAGCGCCGCATCGACCAGACCAGCCGGTCGTGCCCGCGGTGGGTATGGTCGAGCGCCGTCCCGAGCGCGCGCAGCCGCCGTTCGAACGCCGCGGTGGCCGAACGCATGGCGTCGGCACCCTCCCCCGCCCCCTGGACCCGCGGCCGCATGTGGCGCCATGCCCGCTCCAGCGCCCGCCATTCCTGGCGCAGCGCCCGCATCTCCTCGCCCAGCGCCGCCTGCGCCTCCACCTCCGGCAGCAGTGCGCCGGCGGTGACCGACAGCTGCTCCAGCCCCTGCGCGGCGATGCGGACGAGCGACGGGGCGGCGCCCGCGGCCGGCGCCGGCCGGCGCGGCTCCCGGGGCGGCGGCCCGGCAGCCGCCGCCGCGGGGGCTGCGGCGCCGGAGCGCCCTCGCCCGCCGGGGACTGCGTCCGGACCGCCGCGATGCGGTCGAGGTCGGCCAGGACGCCGGACAGCTCAACCGCGCCGCCCTCGTCCGGGCCGGCCCCCGTGCCGCCGGCTCCGCCGCCGCGGGTGGACCAGGCGACCACGTCCTCGATGGCGTCGAGCGCCCGCCGCACCGCCGCCACCGTGTCGGGATCGAGCACCGCCGCCCCGCGCTGGACGGCGATGAAGGCGGCCTCCATGCGGTGGGCGATCGCCTCGACCTCCGGCAGGTCGACGGCGCGCGCCGCCCCCTTCAGGCTGTGGGCGCGGCGGTGGATGTCGACGATGTCCGGCGGGGCGCCGGTCTCCTCCGCCGCGCGCAGGGCCGTCCGGATCGCCGAGAGGTGATCCTTGTGCTCGAACTCGAACGCGGCGAGGAGGCGCTGGCGGATGTCCATCGGAGCGTCCCGGCCGTCAGACCTGGTAGTTCCGCACCGCCTCGACCAGCCCCTGGCCGAGGTTGTTCAGGTTGGTCGCCGCCCCTTCGAGCTGGCGGGTGCCGGCGGCGGTCTGGCTGCTCGCCTCGCGGATGTTCTGCAGCGCCTGGATGACCTGCTCCAGCCCGATCTGCTGCTGGTTGGTGCCGGCGACGATCTGCTGGAAGGCCTGCACGCTCTCCTGGATGTTCTCCGCCATGTTGCGGATGGTGGACTGGGTGGCGTCGGTCTGGCGCTTGCCGGCGGCGACGCGCTTGACCGCCTCTTCCGTCAGCATGACCGAGGCGTTGATGCCGTGCTGGATCTCGCTGAGGTTGGAACGCACCTGCGCCGTCGCCTCCTTCGCCTGGTCGGCCAGGCTCTTGATCTCGCCGGCCACGATGGCGAAGGTCCGGCCGTGCTCGCCGGCGGCCGCCGCCTCGATGGCGGCGTTCAGCGCCAGCAGGTGCGACCGCTCGGCGATGTCGTTGACCGTCACGATGATCTCGCCGATCGCCTGGGTGCGCTCGGACAGGATCACGATGTTCTCGGCCACCGCCTCGGCCTGCTCGCGGATCGCGTCCATCGCCTGGATGGTGTCGTCCACCGCCCGCAGCCCCGACTGGCTGTCGGCCACGACGAGCTGGGCGCTGTGCGCGACGTCCTGGGCGCGGCGGTTGATCTGGGCGCCGGACTCGGTGATCTCCGACAGGGTGGCGGTGGTCTGCTCGACCGCGGCAAGCTGCTCGGCGACGCTGGCCGACTGCTGCTGGGTGGAGGCGCGGATCTGGGCGGTCGCCGCATGCACGCTCTCCGCCGTCTCGCGGGTGGTGCGCGCCATCGACTTCAGCCGGCCGGCCATCTCGTTCAGATGCTCGCCGAGGATCGCCAGCTCGTCCCTGCCGGAGATGGCGACGGTCTGGGTAAGGTCGCCGTGGCCGACCCGGGTGACGAAGTCGATCGCCCGACCCAGCCGGCGGGTGATGGAGCTGCCGATCAGCCAGATCACGAACACCGCGACCAGGAACACCATGACCAGCGCCACGATCGAGGACTGGATCGCCGTGTCGTAGATCGAGCGGATGTCCTCGCGGCCGGCGGCGGTCAGCCGCTCGATCGCCTTCTGGGCCTGCTCGACGCGGTCCTCCATCACCTTGCGCAGGTCGTCGGCGCGGGCGCGGTGCTGCAGCGCCTCGGCGATCTGCCCACGCTCCAGCATCGTGTAGATCATCCGCGCCTCCTCGCCGACATTGGCGATGGCACGCGTCATCTCGGCGACCGCGGCATCCAGCTCGGTCCAGCCGCGCCGCCGGCTGTCGGTGACGGCCATCGCCTGACGCTCCGCGATCATGGCGCGCAGCCGCCCCAGCGTGTCGCGCATGCGCACGCCGGTCTCCTCGTAATGCTGGCGGTACTGGGCGATGTCGACGGTGCGCCCCTCGGCGGCGGCCAGCGAGGCCGTGTTCACCGCGGTCTCGCGCGTGCTGCGCAGGTCCGCCTGATAGCCGACCACGCGGGTCACCATGTCGGCGGCGTCGGTGTCGTACTTCGACACCGCCATGATGACGGTCAGCGCATCGGAAAAGCGCGCCATCTGGAACAGGGCCAGCAGCGCCGACAGGACGCACACCACCCCGAAGCCCAGGACCAGCTTGTGCGCGACTCTCAGGTTCATTCTCTCGGTCTCCAGTCCTAAGGCCCGTCAGGCCGCCGTGACGGCGTCGAGGATCGCCGCCATGTCGAGGATCGCCACCCGCTCCGCGGTCAGCCCGCGGACATAGCTCTGCTCCGCCCTCTGGTCCGGCTCCGGTGGAGCTTCGGCGAAGGTGGACAGGTCGAGTTCCTCCACCCGTTCCACCGTCGCCAGCCGCAGCGCCGCCGGCCGCCGGTCGCCGGTGCGCAGCACGACGGCGTAGCCGTCGCCGGCCGCCGTCCCGTCGGCCGCCCCGCCGCCGCACAGCCGGTCGAGGTCGAACAGCCGCATCACCCGCCCGCCGGTGGCGATCACCCCCAGCACGGCCGGCGGCGCGCCGGGAACGCGGGCGAGCCGGGGCAGCGGCACGATGTGGGCGAGGTGGCGCAGCGCCAGCGCATAGCGCATCTCCGCCCCGCGGGCGATCAGCACCGCGGTGCGCGAGATGCGCGTCATCTGCGGCGGCACGGCCAGTTCCGCCGCCCGCCGGTCGAGCACGGCGTCGGCCCAGCGCCCGCGGCCGGAGAAGATGTCCTCCAGCGCCGCGTTCTGCCGGGCGAGCCGGGCGCGCACCGCCCCCCAGTCCACCGGACGGCGTTCGTGGCCGCCGCTCATGACGCCTCCTCGCCCGACAGCCACAGCTCGACCATGCCGTGCAGTTCGCGCACCGTCAGGCCGCCGCCCTCGGCCACCGGATCGTCGTCGGACCGGCCGGCCATGGCGTCGCGGGCGTTGCGGAAATGGCGCTGCGCCGCCGCGAGCTTGCCGCGCCGCCAGTAGGCGAGCGCCAGGTGATAGTCGGCCAGCACGAAGCCGGGGTCGAGGTAGAGCGCCCGCTTGAAGGCCGCCACCGGATCGCCGACCCCCAGATCCTCCTCCAGCAGCCCCAGCCGGTAATGCGCCGCCGGATCCATCCGGCTGCGCTCCACCTCCGCCAGCGCCGCTTCGAGGGCGGAGCCGCGCCCCCCCTCGTCGTCGCGCCGGGGGGCCTTGCGCGCCGCGGGCTTCGCCGGCGGTGGAGCCGGCGCGGGAGCGGCGGTGGAGGCCGCGGCGGGAGCGGGCGCCGCCGGCCTCACGAACCGCGGCGGCCTCGGCGGCGGCGGCACGGCCGGTTGCGGCGGCGCCGGCCGGAGCTGCCTGCGGTACAGCGTGGCCCCCGGCACGGGCACCGGGGAGAACAGCTCGTTCAGTTGCGGCCCCGCCTCGGCATGGCCCACCACCAGCCAGCCGCCGTCGTTCAGCGCCGCGTGCAGGTCGCCCAGCAGCCGGCGCCTCGTCGCCTCGTCGAAATAGATCATGACGTTGCGGCACAGGATGATGTCGAAATGCCCGATCCCCCGCGGGTAGGAGGGGATGGCGCCGTCCACCAGATTGAAGACCATGAAGCTGGTCCACTGGCGGAACTCCGGCTTCACCGTCCACTGCTTGCCCCGGTGGTCGAAGGCGGCCTCCTGGATGTCTGGCGACAGCCCGCGCAGCGCCCAGTCGCCGTAGGTGGCGCGGCGCGCCTGCTCGATGAAGGCGCCGTTGATGTCGGTGCCCAGGATGTGGACCTGCCAGCCGGCGAGCTGCTCGGCGAAGGTCCGGCGCAGCAGGATCTCCAGCGTATAGGCCTCCGGCCCGATGGAGCAGCCGGCACTCCAGATCCGCAGTAGCCGCGACGACTGGTTCCGGCGCAGGCATTCGGGATGGCGACGGCGCACAGCGCCTCGAACTGTTCGATGTAGCGGAAGAAGAAGGTCTCGCCGACCGTCAGCTCGTTGATCAGGGCCTGGAACTCGCTGCCGGCCGGCCCCTCCTCCTCCAGCCGCCCGAGATAGTCGCCGAGCGTCGGCTTCGGCCCCCCATGCGGAAGGCTGGCCTGCTGGAACTGCGGCAGCCGCCGCGCGATCCGTTCGGCGAAGGCGGCGTCCTTGTCGGCGTAATAGGCGAGGCCGGTGGCGCCGATGACCATCGCCTTGACCCGCGGAAAGGCGGGGTCATGCCGGATGCTGTCGATGAGGGTCACGGCGTCGTCGCGCTCCAGCCCGACAGGCGCCGTTCCTCCGCCGCACGGAAGGCGTCGAGCAGGCTCGTCTCCGTCTCGGTCAGCAGCCGGCCGGGCGACAGCACGGCGACGGTGCCGAGCGCGTCGCGGAAGGCTCCGACCGCGCAGCCGTTGAAGGACAGGGCCGGGTCGGCCGGCAGCAGATCCTCCGGCGCGACCGGCACCACCCCGTGCACCCGCCCGGCGAGCAGCGCCAGCATCCCCTCCGCCCGCCCCTCGGCCCGGCCCTCGGCCCGCTCGACCAGGAGAAGCGGGGCATAGAGACCGACGTCGCGCACCGGCAGGCCGAGGATCGCCGCGAGCCTCAGCACCGGCACCACCGTGCCGTGATAGACGAAGATGCCCTCCACCGGCGCCGGCGCGGTCGGCAGCCGGTCGAGCCGCGGCAGCGGCAGGAACCGCCGCACCGCCCCGACCGGCAGCGCCAGCCGGTCGCCGGCGATGGAGAAGACGACATGGCTGGTCGTCGATGGCGGGGGCGCATCGATCATGCGGGACTGCGGCATCCTTGAGGCGACCCTGAGAATCACGGGCAAGATGCCGCATCCGCGTCACGGCGGGAAATACCCCAATGGTTGCCGGCGATTGGTCCTATGACTTCACCGACCTTCGTATAGTCATGCCGCCTTGATCTCCGACAGGAACTGTTCGATCTCGCTGCGCAGATGCCCGGCCTGCCTCGTCAGATCCTGCGACGAGACGAGAACTTCATTTGCCACGGTCTTGGTCGAATCGGCCGCGCGGGCGACGCCGTCGATGATGCTGGTGACCGAATGGGTGGCCTGCGCGGCCTGCTGCGCGTTGCTGGCGATCTCGCTGGTCGCCTGCCCCTGCTCCTCGATCGCCTGGGAGACGACGCCGGAGATCCGGCCCATGTCCTCGATCACCGTGATGATCTGCCCGATGGCGGAGGCCGCGCCGTCGGTGACCGACTGCATGGTGGCGATCTGGCTGGAGATCTCCTCGGTCGCCTTGCCCGTCTGGTTGGCGAGGCTCTTCACCTCGCTCGCCACCACGGCGAAGCCCTTGCCGGCCTCGCCGGCCCGCGCCGCCTCGATGGTGGCGTTCAGCGCCAGCAGGTTGGTCTGCGCCGCGATGTCGTGGATGAGCTGGACGACCGCGCCGATCCGGCCGGCCGTGTCGACCACCACCCGCATCGTGTCGCCGGCCTGGGCGGCGGCGGTGATGGCGGCGTCGGTGATCTTCCGCGATTCGCCGATATGGCGCCCGATGTCGCCGATCGAGGCGCGGAGCTGGTTGGCGGCGGTCGCCACCGTGCCGACGTTGGCGGCGGTCTGGTCGGCGGCGATGGCGACGCTGGTCGCCTCGTGCAGGGTCCTGTCGGCGCCGTCGCTCATGCCGCGGGCGGTCGATTCCAGGCCGCCGGCCGCCTGCGCCACCGCCCGCACGATGCCGCCGACCCGCTCGTCGAAGCCCTCCATCAGCCGGTCGAGGTGGCGCGAGCGCTCCTCGCGCAGGGACTGGACGCGCTGCTGCTCGGCATGCAGGGCGTCGGCACGGATCAGCGCCTCCTTGAACACCTGCATGGCGGCGGCCATGCGGCCGATCTCGTCGCTGCGCTCGCGCGCCGGGATGTCCAGCGTCCGCTCGCCGTCGGCCAGCCGCTGCATGGCGACGCTCATGTCGGTCAGCGGCCGGACGATGCCGCGGGCGAAGAGCACCCCGCCGAGACAGATCACCGCCAGCAGCAGGGCGCCCGCCCCGATCATCCGGTTGCGCATGGCGGCGACCGGGGCCAGCACCTCGTCCACCGACGCCTCGGCCAGGACCAGCCATTGCAGCGTGCCGTGCGACACCGGGCGGAAGGCGACCAGCGCCTGCGCCGTGCCGCGTTCGTTGCGCGCCTCGACCACGCCGGTGCGGCCGGGGGCGGTGGCGACGGCGGTCGCCGCACCGCCCTCGTAGCCCTTCAGCACGGCGGAACCGGTGGCGAAGCGCGGCGTGCTGCGCAGCCGGCCGTCCATGCCGAGAAGATAGGTGTCCCCCGTATCGCCCATGCCGTCGGTGGTCCGCAGGATGCGGTCCAGCCCGTCGGCACGCAGCCGGAAGACCAGGACCGCCAGCAGTTGCACGCCGCCGTCCGGCTGCTGCAGCGTCACCGGGCTGGCGATGAAGGCCGAGGGGGCGCCCGCCGCCGCCTTGTAGGCGGTGAAGTCCAGCATGCGCGCCTGTCCCGGCCGGGGATCGCGCTTGATGTCCTCCAGCAGGGCTGCGAGCGGGCCGTCCACCGCCTGGATGCCGAAATCGTCGCCCTTGGCGGCGGTGTAGAGCAGCGTGCCGGTCGGCGCCATCACCAGCACGTCGGCCAGGCCGCGGCGCAGCATCAGGTCCTGCATCCCGCCATGCACCCGCAGGTGGGCCATGTCGTACATGGTGTTGCCGTCCGACTTCTCCAGCTTGTGGCGCTCGGCCGGCGGATGGGGATTGCCCTCCACGTAGCGCTTGCGCAGCAGCGTGGTGGGATCGCCGCGGTCGGCCTCGATCCGCCAGCCGTTGTTCAGCGCCACCACCGCGTCGCGCAGCGAGCGCGTGTTGGCGGTGAGGACCACGTCGCCCTCCAGCCCCTCGATGTAGGAGCGCACGCTCGCCTCCCGCGCGTTGGCGAGCGCCACCAGCTTGTCCTGGGCCGCGTCGCGCAGCCGGTCCGAGGCCGTCAGATAGGCGAAGCTGCCGAGCAGCAGCGCGGTCAGCACGGCGGACGCCGCCACCATACCGGGAATCTTGTGCCGCAGAAGCAGACCTTTCATACCGTCGTTTCTCCCCCCGAGGCCCGCCGCCGGTTGGTTCCGGTTGATTATGGGCGGGTTACGAATGCAATCTTCCGCATACCATACCGATAAATTGTTACGTCAACAGTTAATATCTCAAACGATAGTTCCGACACGCGAATTTGCCTTCCGGCGCGATGGCGGGCTCCAACGGGCTGGCGCGACGCAACGCATCCCAGTAGAACAGGGTTGAGCCGGATGAGAGCGCCGATCCCGATCGGGCGCTCGACGGGGGCAGCCGGATCGTCGGAGGTATTCAGTCGATGACACTCGCTGAGCGCAGGCTTTTCGTCGAACGCTGGATTCGCTCTCCGTTGAAAGTGGCCTCGGTAACGCCAAGCGGCCCGGAACTGTGCCGCGCCATGGCCAGGGCGGCGGGCTGCGCCCCGCAGCGCCGGGTGGTGGAACTCGGCCCCGGAACCGGCCCGGTGACGGCGGCCCTGCTGGACCAGGGGGTCGCCCCGGAAAACCTGCTGCTGATCGAGCTGGACAACGCCTTCGTCGACCATCTGTCGACGCTTCATCCCGAAACCACGGTGGTCAACGGCGATGCGACGCGGATCGCCCGCATCCTGCGCGACCAGGGATGGGACGGCTGCGACGCCGTCGTCTCCGGCCTGCCGCTGATCGCCATGCCGCTTCCGGTGCAGGCGCGGGTGGTGCGCGGCGTCTTCTCCGTGCTCAAGCCCGACGGGGTCTTCGTCCAGTTCACCTACGGCCCCTTCGCGCCGATCAATCCGGAGCTGATCCGCCGCCTGCGGCTGCGGCCGCGCCGCCATAGCTGGATCGCCCGCAACCTGCCGCCCGCGTCCGTCTGGACCTTCCGGCGCCTGCCCTGACGGTGGCCGACTCGGAGGAGAGGACCGCCGGCGGCGATTCCGCCCTGGCGCGCGCGCTGGTCGAGTCGCGGCGGTTCAAGGCGGCCCTGCGGCTGCTCGCCGGGGTGCCGCACCTCGACGTCGGCGGCCATGTCACGGCCGCCGCCGCCCATCTCGGCCGGCGCGATCCCGGCCGGGCCCTGCGCCACCTGCGGCTCGCGCTGGCGCAGCAGCCGGCCGGGCCGGAGGCGCTGGTCCAGGCCGGCCTCGCGCACCAGGCGGCCAACCATCCCTTCACCGCGTCGCGCTGGCTGGAGCGGGCGGCTGCGGTCGATCCCGACTATCCCGGACTGCGCGCGGCGCTGGCCGGCGCCTGGCGCCGCGACGCCCGCTATGGCGAGGCGGCGGCCCTGGCGGGAGAGGCGCTGACGGGAGGGGCGCTGGCGGGAGGGGAGCGGGGGCCGGCCTCCCTCCCGGACCTTCTGTACGAACTGGCGATGAGCCATGCCGGGCTCGGCAACCGCGCGCAGGCCCTCGCCGCGTTCCGCGCCCTGCTGGCCCATGATCCGGAGCATGCCGCCGCCTGGTTCGGCACCCATGCCCTGGCGCTGGAGGAGGAGGGGCCGGACGAGGCCTTGCGGCGGCTGGACCGGGCGACCCGCTGCGGCGGGGCGGCCGGCAAATACTGGGGATTCGTCTGCGCCTACCTGCTGCTGCTCGGCCGCGAAGAGGAGGCCCGCGCGGTCGACGGCGCCCATGTCGGCCCCAACCCGAAGCGGCGCCCCCTGCCGGACGGGGCGGCGGCGCTGCGGCCGCAGCTCGCCCCCGGCTTCCGGCTGTTCGGCAGCAGCGCCAGCCTGCTGCGCCACGCGCTGGCGCAGGCGACGGTCCCCGGTCTGGTGCTGGAGTTCGGCGTGCGGCGCGGCACCTCGCTGGACCACATCGCGGGGGCGGCCGGCCAGACGGTGCACGGCTTCGATTCGTTCGAAGGACTGCCGGAGGGCTGGGTGAACACCGCCCGCGGGGCGCTGACCACCGGGAAGCAGCTTCCGCCGGTACGGCCGAACGCCCGGCTGCATGTCGGCTGGTTCGAGGACACGCTGCCCGGCTTCATGGCCGCCCACCCGGAGCCGGTGCGCTTCGTCAACATCGACAGCGACCTCTACTCCTCGGCGCGCACCGTGCTGACGGCGCTCGCCGGCCGCCTCGTCCCCGGCTCCATCCTGGTCTTCGACGAGTTCATCGGAAACCGGAGCTGGCGCGAGGACGAGTTCCGCGCCTTCCACGAGTTCGCCGCGGAGACCGGGGCGCGCTTCGAGTATTTCGCCGTCAGCCCGTACACCAAACAGGTCGCCGTCCGCCTGCTCGCCCCCGGATGGTGACGTCGGGCGGCGGACGGCGACCGTCCGGTCAGGCCGGGCGGACCGCTGCCGGACGCGCCGGCTCGGCGACGGCGGCGCGGCCGTAGCGCTCGACCGTCAGGCCGTCCATCTCGATCTCGGTGCGCCGGCCGCTCACCGCGTCGGCCAGCAGGCGACCCGAGCCGGCGGCCATCGTCCAGCCCAGCGTGCCGTGGCCGGTGTTGAGGTAGAGGTTGCGCACCGGCGTCTTGCCGAGGATCGGCGTGCCGTCCGGCGTGTTCGGGCGCAGGCCGGTCCAGAACTCCGCCTGCGACAGGTCGCCGCCCTGCGGGAACAGGTCGCTCACCACATGGTCGAGCGCACGGCGCCGCTCCGGCCGCAGGGTGAGGTCGAAGCCGCCGAGCTCCGCCGTGCCGCCGACGCGGATGCGGTCGCCGAGGCGGGTGATCGCCACCTTGTGGGTCTCGTCCATCACCGTCGATTCCGGGGCGCCGGCGGCGTCGGTGATCGGCAGGGTCAGCGAATAGCCCTTCACCGGATAGACCGGCAGCGACAGCCCCAGCGGCTTCACCAGCTTCGGCGAGTAGCTGCCCATGGCGACGATGTAGGCGTCGGCCGTCAGCGTGCCCTGGTCGGTGACGACGCCGGTGACGGCGCGGCCGTCGCTCTCCAGCCGGTGGATGGTGACGCCGTAGCGGAACTCGACGCCGCGCTTGGCGGCGAATTCGGCCAGCCGGTTGGTGAACAGGAAGCAGTCGCCCGTCTCGTCGCCGGGAAGCTGCAGGCCGCCGACGAACTTCTCCTTCACCAGCGCCAGCGCCGGTTCGGCCTCGACGCAGCCGGCGCGGTCGAGCAGCCGGTAGGGCACGCCGTAGCGGTCGAGCACCGCCATGTCGTAGCCGGCGGCGTCCATCTGCTTCTGCGTGCGGAAGAGCTGCAGCGTGCCCTGGGTGCGCTCGTCATAGCGGATGCCGGTCTCGGCGCGCAGCGCCCGCAGGCAGTCGCGGCTGTATTCGGCGACCCGCACCATGCGGCTCTTGTTGATCTGGTAGGAGTCCTCGTTGGCGTTCGCCAGCAGCTTGATGCACCAGGTCCACATGGCCGGATCCAGCTTGGGCCGCATGACCAGCGGGGAGTGCTTCATCGCCATCCACTTGATGGCCTTGAACAGCAGCCCCGGCGACGCCCAGGGGGCGGAATAGCCGGGCGACACCTCGCCGGCATTGGCGTAGCTGGTCTCCAGCGCCGGGCCGGTCTGCCGGTCGACCACCGTCACCTCGTGGCCCGCCCGCGCCAGGTAATAGGCGGTGGTGACACCGATGACGCCGCTGCCGAGGACGATGACACGCATGAGACCAAGCTCCCGTGGATGACGATACGACCCCTCCTCCTCAGCAAACGCGATGCCAACCGCCGGGAGTGCCGGTTTGCCTGGATCTCGCGGCGCCACCGTCCCCGCCCGCCGTAACGCATCGTTTACAGCGGCGCGGCGACGCTCCCGCTGCAATGCACAAAACCCATGAAAAATAAGCGGTTGAGCGACTGTATACGATCCAGTACAGTGTAACGGTTCCGTTACGCCCCCGCCACGCCGGAGCCCTCCTTGCGCATCGCCGTCAGCTTCGCCGACCGGGTCGGCATCGCGCACGAGATCCTGGCGGTGCTCGCCGGCCGCCGGCTGAACGTCGTGGCGGTGGAGGTCGATCCGCCGCACATCCACATCGACGCGCCGGAGCTCGACGCCGCCGGCTTCGCCTCGCTGGAGGAGGCGCTGCGCACGGTGGCCGGCGTGCGGTCGGTGGCGCCGATCGACATCCTGCCGGGCACCCGGCGCCGGCTGCACCTCGACGCGCTGCTGAGCGCCCTGCCCGACCCGGTGCTGGCGGTGGACGGTGCGGCGCGCATCGTGGTGGCGAACGCCGCCGCGGCGACCGTCGCCGGCCGCAGCGAGGCCGACCTGGCCGGCGGGGATCTGGGGAGCCTGCTGGGCGACCCCGGCCTGCCCGCCGCGCTGACCGCCAGCGGCTTCCGCATCCCCTCGCGCGAGGTGACGCTGAACGGCCAGCCCTTCCTGATGGACCTGACGCCGATCGGCGAGGGGGCCGGGGCGGTGGTGACGCTCTTCACGCCCAGCCGCCTCGGCGAGCGGCTCGACGCGCTGCAGAACTTCGACGACGGCGGCTTCGACAAGATCCTCGGCGACTCCCCGCCGGTCCGCGCCCTGAAGGCGCGCGCCGCCCGCGTCGCCGCGGTGGAGGCGCCGCTGCTGATCCTCGGCGAGACCGGCACCGGCAAGGAACTGATCGCCCACGCCTGCCACCGCGCCAGCCCGCGCCGCGGCAAGCCCTTCCTGGCGCTGAACTGCGCCGCGGTGCCGGAAAGCCTGGCGGAGAGCGAGCTGTTCGGCTACGCCCCCGGCGCCTTCAGCGGCGCCCAGCGCGGCGGCAAGCCCGGCCTGCTGGAACTCGCCCACGGCGGCACCGTCTTCCTGGACGAGATCGGCGAGATGTCGCCCTACCTCCAGGCCAAGCTGCTGCGCTTCCTCAACGACGGCAGCTTCCGCCGCGTCGGCGGCGAGCGGGAGCAGCAGGTGGACGTCCGCGTCATCAGCGCCACCCACCGCCCGCTGGAGGCGATGGTCGCCGACCACAGCTTCCGCGAGGACCTGTTCTACCGCCTCAACGTGCTGACCCTGCAGGTGCCGCCGCTGCGTGAGCGGGGCGACGACATCCTGCTGCTCGCCCGCCATTTCATCGCCCGCGCCTGCGCCCAGGCCCGCCGGCCGCCCTGCCGCCTGACCCGGCAGGCGGCCGAGGTGCTGCTGTCGAACCCCTGGCCGGGCAACGTGCGGCAGTTGGAGAACGTCATCTTCCGCGCCGTCACCATGACCGACCATCCCCTGCTCGACGCCGCCGACCTGGAGCTGGCCGGCGCCCGCATGACGGAGACGGACCTGCCGCCCGACGGCACGGCCGGCCCGGCGGCCAGCTGGGAGGAGGCGGTGGAGGGCTTCGAGCGGACGCTGCTGCGCCGCCTCTACCCGCGCTACCCGTCGAGCCGCAAGCTGGCCGCCCGGCTCGCCACCTCCCACACCATGATCGCCAACAAGCTGCGCAAGTACGGCATCCCCGAGCGGTGACGGTCCCGGAACGGCACGGGCTAGGCAGCCGCCGGGTGCCGGTGCCGCTCGTAGAGGAAGCGCAGCACCTCGCTGCGGCAGTGGACATAGGTCTTGTCCTCGGCCAGCGCCAGCCGGTGGCGCGGGCGCGGCAGCGGGACCGCCAGCACCTCGCCCACCGTGGCGGCGGGGCCGTTGGTCATCATCACGATGCGGTCGGACAGCAGCACCGCCTCGTCCACGTCATGGGTGATCATGATGACGGTGTTGCCGAGCGTGGCGTGGATCTCCATCAGGCTGTCCTGGAGATGCGCGCGGGTCAGCGCGTCGAGCGCGCCGAACGGTTCGTCCATCAGCAGCACCTTCGGCTCCATGGCGAGCGCGCGGGCGATGCCGACCCGCTGCTTCATGCCGCCGGAGATCTCCTCCGGGTATTTCCTCACCGCATGGTCCATGTGGACGAGCGACAGGTTGTGCATCGTCCAGTCGTGCCGCTCGGCCTTGCTCTTGCTCCGGCCGAACACCTTGTCGATGCCGAGCCGCACATTCTCGTAGACGGTCAGCCAGGGCAGCAGCGAGTGGTTCTGGAACACCACCGCGCGGTCCGGGCCGGGGCTGTCCACCTCGCGGTTCTCCAGCAGCACGCCGCCGCTGGTGCAGCGCAGCAGCCCGGCGATGATGTTCAGCACGGTCGACTTGCCGCAGCCGGAATGGCCGATGATGGAGACGAACTCCCCCTTGGCGATCTTCAGGTCCACGTCCTTCAGCACGACGGAGGTCAGGCCGCCCCGCTTGAACTCCATGCCCACGGATTCGAGGCTCAGATAGCTGCTCATGACGGGTCCCCTGTTAGCTGCGGGCCTTGCGGCCGGTGACGCGGGCGGCCAGCAGGCCGATCAGCCGGTCGAGCAGGAAGCCGACGATGCCGACATAGACGAGCGCCAGGATGATCTCGCTCATCAGCGAGCTGTTCCAGGCGTCCCAGATGAAGAAGCCGATGCCGACGCCGCCGATCAGCATCTCCGCCGCGACGATGGCGAGCCAGGACAGGCCGATGCCGATGCGCAGGCCGGTGAACATGTAGGGCACCGTCGCCGGCAGCATGATCTTGAAGAAATACTCGGGACCGGTCAGGCGGATGACGCGGGCGACGTTGCGGTAGTCCTCGGGGATCTGGCGGATGCCGACCGCGGTGTTGAGGATGATCGGCCAGACCGAGGTGATGAAGATCACGAAGATCGCCGACGGGTCGGCATGGCGGAAGGCGGCCAGCGAGATCGGCAGCCAGGCCAGCGGCGGCACCGTGCGCAGCACCTGGAAGATCGGATCGAGCCCGCGGTAGGCGAGGCTCGACTGGCCGATCAGCACGCCCAGCAGCACCCCCGCCACCGCCGCCAGCGAGAAGCCGACGGCGACGCGCTTCAGGCTGGCGGTCAGGTGCCAGAACAGCCCCTTGTCGGTGCCGCCATGGTCGAAGAAGGGGTTGGCGATCAGCTCCCAGGTGTCGGACACGACCTTGCTGGGCGGCGGCAGCATGGCGCCGCTGCCCGAGCAGGCGATCTGCCAGAGGCCGACCAGCAGCAGCAGGGCGACCAGCGGCGGCAGGGCGGCCAGGACCGCGTCGCGCAGCCGGACGAGCATCGCCCGCCCGCCCGCCGCGAGGGCGATGCCGATACCCGACGGTCCCAAGCCCGCCATTCTCAAGCCCGCCATTCCCGTGCCGGGCATGCCCGCGGGCTCCGCCGCCCGCTCCTCGCCGTTCGTGACGCTCGTCATGTCGATGGCTCCTTCTGGTAGGGGCGGTCAGGCGCGGCGGATGTCGAGGCTGGCGAGGTAGCTCGCCGGGCTTTCCGGATCGAAGACCTTGCCGTCGAAGAAGGTCTCCTTCCCGCGCGAGGGAGAGGCCGGGATCTCCGCGGCCGGCACGCCCAGCGCCTTCGCCGCCTCGCGCCACAGATCCTCGCGGTTCACCTGATCGACCAGCGCGCGGGCGTCGAGGTCGGCCGGCTGGTAGCCCCAGCGCATGTTCTCGGTCAGGAACCACAGGTCATGGCTCTTGAAGGGATAGCTGGCATGGTCGCGCCAGAACTTCATGACATGCGGGCTGTCCTTCACCACCCGGCCGGTGCCGTAGTCGAAGGTCCCCTCGCTGCGGCCCTGGATCTCCTCGGCCGGCACCTTGAACCACTCGCGCCTGGCGAGGATGCGGGCCATCTCCGCCTTGTTCTCCGGCTTGTCGCACCACATCTGCGCCTCCAGCACCGCCATCAGCAGCGCCTTGGCGGCCTTGGGATTCTTCTCCACCCAGTCGGCGCGCAGGCCGAGCGCCTTTTCCGGATGGTTGCTCCACAGCTCGCCGGTGGTCAGCGCCGTGAAGCCGATGTTCTGGGCGACGAGCTGGGCGTTCCACGGCTCGCCGACGCAGAAGGCCTCCATGGTGTCGACCTTCATGTTCGCCACCATCTGCGGCGGCGGCACGACGATGGTGGAGACGTCGCGGTCCGGGTCGACGCCGTTGGCGGCCAGCCAGTAGCGCAGCCACATGTCGTGGGTGCCGCCGGGGAAGGTCATGGCGCACTTCACCTCCTTGCCGGCCTTGCGGGCGTCGGCGAAGGCGGCCTTCAGCGACCTCGCCTCGGTCGTCACGCCGCCCGCCTTGTAGCGGTTCGACACCGAGATGCACTGCCCGTTGACGTTCAGCCGGGCGAGGATCGCCATGGGGAGCTTCTGGCTGTTCTTGGTCACCTTGCCGCTGCTGATCAGGTAGGGCATCGGCGTCAGGATGTGCGCCCCGTCGATGCCGCCGGCCGCCGAGCCCAGCTCGATGTTGTCGCGGGTCGTCCCCCAGGAGGCCTGCTTCTGCACGTCGGCGTCGGGCAGCCCGTATTTGGCGAACAGCCCCTTCTCCCTGGCGACGATCAGCGGCGCGCTGTCGGTCAGCGCGATGAAGCCGAGCACCACCTTGGTCGTCTCCGGCGTATCTAGGCCGGCGGCCCAGGCGCCGCCGGGCACCACGGCGCGGGCGGCCGACAGCAGGGCGGCGGTGCCCAGCGCCTGCGCCGTTCCGGTCAGCAGCGACCGGCGGGTCAGGCCGGCCGGGGAGAGGGCGGAGCAGGCCTTGCGGCCGGGAACCGTCGTCACGTCGTCACTCATGGGATGCGCCTTCCGTCTTGGGGGAACCGTCGGGGTGAGGTCGGGCGTTCCGGCCGTTCGGCCGGTTCACCAGTCCAGGTGTTTCGGGTGGGGGCTGCGCCGGGTCAGTCCGCCGGGTCAGTCCGCCGGCTTCGCCGCTCCATCGGCCGGCGCGCCGGCCGCCGGCAGAGAGACAGGCGGCGGCGGGCCCGGAACCACCCGCGGCGTCTCCGGCCGGAGGGCCGCCAGCGGGTCGGTCGGATCGAAGATGCCGCGGTCGTGGAACAGGTCCGGCCCCATGGGGATGGGGGCCGTCGCCTCCTCCAGCAGCCAGGGGGCGGCATGCGCCCCTTCCAGCTTGGTGTCGGTCAGCGGCACCGCCTCGCCCAGGTCGCGCTTGGCCTGCCGGTGCAGCTCCGCGTCATAGACGCCGGCCGCCAGGGCGGCGAGGTCCGTGCTGTCGGCGATCTGGCCCCAGCGCACCATCTGCGCCAGCAGCCACAGGGCGTGCGACCGCCAGGGGAAGCTGGCGGCATAGCGGTGGAAGACGTGGAAGTCGGGAAGCGCCACCTCCGCCTCGCCCTGCCCGTAGCGGAACCGCCCGGTCAGCGAGGGTTCCAGCACGTCGGCCGGCAGCCCGACATAGCGCGGGTCGGCCAGCAGCGCCGCCGCCTCGACCCGGTTGGCCGGCTCGTCCAGCCAGCGCTGCGCCTCGATCAGCGCGCGGATCACGGCGCGGTGGGTGTTGGGATTGGCGTCGGCCCAGGCGGCGAGCACGCCCAGCACCTTCTCCGGCCCGTTGTTCCACAGCTCATGGCCGGTGATCAGCACCCGGCCGACGCCCTCATGGACCGCCAGGCTGTTCCATGGCTCGCCGACGCAGAAACCGACGATGTCCCCCGCCTTCAGCGCCGCGACCATGCGCGGCGGCGGCACGGTGATCAGCCGGACGTCGCGGTCGGGATCGAGGCCGGCGGCGGCCAGCCAGTGGCGGATCTGGTAGGCATGGTTGGCGACCGAGAAGACCACGCCGAAGGTCAGCGGCGGCAGCCCGGCCGCCGCGTTGGCCGCCACCACCCGCTTCAGGGCGCGGGCGCTCATCGGCCGCCCGGCCATCGCCTCGGGATCGGCGGCGAGCATCGAGCGGTACAGCTCCTCCGATACGGTGATGGCGTTGCCGTTGAGGCCCAGCGCATGGGCGGTGCGGGTCGGGGCGGTCAGGCTGCCCACCCCGGCGCTCATCGCCAGCGCCAGCCCGGTCAGCATATGCGCGCCGTCGAGCAGCCCGACCATCAGCTTGTCGCGGATGTTCGACCAGGAGGGCTCCTTCGACAGCGTGACCGTCAGCCCCTGCCCGGCGAAGAAGCCCTTCTCCAGCGCCACCACCAGAGGCACGCAGTCGGTCAGCGGCACGAAGCCCAGCGTCAGCGCGGTCTTCTCCAGCGCCTCGCTTCCGGGCGGCAGGGTGGTGAGGCGGCTGGTCATCGGACGGGTCTCCCAGGCAAGAGGCGGCGGGAAAGACGGTGCGGAAAGGAGCGGTGCGGACAAGAAAAAAGGCGGCCAAACGCAGGCAGCTCTGCTGCCCCGCCCGGACGCCTTTATCCGATGCCGGCCCATCCTTGGACCGGCAATGCGCCGGCGGTCGCCATCGTTGGCGCCCATCCGGCGACTATCCCCAAGCACGCCGCGTGCCAGACGGGGGAACCGTGGAATGGCAAGGGCCGGTGTCCGACCGTCGGCCACAGCGGCGTGTGCACTGCACAAGAGCGGGGCAGAACCGCCCGGAATTTAGGCTTCGCTGGGAAGTGCCCGTGATCTGAGCAGAGGCGGGACCGGCACCCGGACCGGTCCTTTCGGTCAGGTGCGCTTCAGCAGGTCGGCCATGTTCAGCACCGCCTCGGCGACGTCCACCAGTCGCTTGTTCTGGTCCATCGCCATCTTGCGGAGCATCTTGTAGGCCTGATCCTCGGTGAAGTCGCGGTGCGCCATCAGCAGCCCCTTCGCCCGCTCGATCACCTTGCGGTCGTTCAGCGCGGCGCGCGACCTGGCCAGTTCCTCGTTGAGCTGCTCGTAGCGGCGGAACTGTCCCAGCACGGTCTCGGTGATGGAACGGACCAGCTTGGCGCTCAGCCCGTCCACCGCATAAAGGCTGACGCCCGCCCGCACCGCGCTGGCCATCAGCGTCCGGTCCTCCTCCCCCACCAGAAGCGCGATGGGGCGCGGGCTTTCCTGGTTGATCGTCATCAGATCCTCCAGATAGTCCCGGTAGGGCGAGGCGAGATCGACGATGATCAGGTCGGGCCGGTGCCGCCCGATAGCCGCGCGCAGATCGGCCTCCACGCCGATCACCGCGGCGATCTCCGCCCCCGCCTCGCGCAGGCTGGCCTCCACGACGGAGGCCCGGTCCGCATCGTCGTCAACAACCAGAACCCGCACCGGCGCCCCCTTTGCCGCTTCGTTCGCTGCATCGCCCCGGCTTCGTCCCAAAGGACCAAGCCGATGGACCAAAGGATGACTAGCAAGATGCGAGCCACAGCGGGAACCCACGGAATCCCGCGACCGGACCCTGGCGCGTGACGACCGGCGGTGGAAATACTGCCCATTAAAGCAGCATGCCCAAGAGCTGGACATTCGGGGTAACCGTTTGCCCCGCCGCCGGGCCGTCCTAGCTTCAACTCCGCACCATCGGATCCGAAACAGGAGGAACCACCATGGCGGTACGGCAGTCGGATGCGGAGTGGCGGGGCGACCTCGCCAAGGGCAGCGGCACGATGCGGCTGGGCAGCGGCGCCTTCGAGGGCTCCTATTCCTTCCCTTCGCGCTTCGAGAACGGCCAGGGCACCAATCCGGAGGAGCTGATCGCGGCGGCGCATGCCGGCTGCTTCTCCATGGCGCTGTCGCACGGCCTGGCCCAGGCCGGCCACACCCCGACCCGCGTCCACACCACGGCCCGCGTCCATCTGGACAAGGCGGAGGGCGGCTTCGCCATCACCCGCATCGAGCTGGATTGCGAGGCCGAGGTGCCGGGCATCGACGAGGCGACCTTCCTCCAGCAGGCCGACGGCGCGAAGGCCAACTGCCCCGTCTCCAAGGCGCTGGCCGGAACCGAGATCACGCTGACGGCCAGGCTGGCCTGACGGGGGCGCGGGCGGGAGCGGCGCTCGTCCGTTTTCCCGCCCGCCTTGCCGCGGGTCCGCCGGCGCGCTAGTCTCGGTCCGTCCCCGCCCGAAGACCGTCTTCCCGTGTCCGCCTGCGCCGCGGCGCCGGCGCCGTTGTGCAGGCCATGCACAACGACCGCCTGCGAACGATCCAGACAAGCCATTGATTTTCCCCGGAAAAACACCGGGAAACGCGTTGGGCGGCGAAAGAACGCTGCACAATGTGAACCGTGACGCACACCCGGTGCCGAGACACCGCTCTCCCGCGGCTCTGTGACGAATATGCGACCACAGCGGGTACGGACCGGACGGAACAGTCTGGCGGCCGCGGAAACTGTTCCGTCCCATTCCACTTGGGGGGCAAAGGGATTCAACGCATTGCGCAGTCGCAGGCTTTATTGCCGAACGTCTATCGTTGGCACCACCAACCGATCCGGACAATATCCGCAAGCTATATGACTAGCCTAACGGCCGATTGACCCACTCCTTCGCGCCCTTCCATAGTGCGGGGGCCGGTACCCTCGCAGCTATCTAAAGAACACGGACGATGGTTTTTGCAGCCGCGCGCGCGCTGTTTCTTCTGCTCCTCCTCTGCATTTCTGCCGAAGCCGGAGCCGAAGACGCGCGCCCCGCCACCAGCACGCCAGTTACGGTTGCGCTGGACGGCGAGTTCGGCCTGACCAACAGCACCTCCGCCGAATCCATCCAGCGCGGCATCCTGACGGCCATCGACGAGATCAACCGGGCGGGCGGCGTGCTGAACGGCCGGCCGCTGCAGCTCATCACCCGCGAGCACCGCTCCATCTCCGCCCGCGGCATCAAGAACATCCGCGAGCTGGCCGCCATGCCCGACCTGGTCGCCGTGTTCGGCGGACGCTTCAGCCCGGTGGTGATCGAGGAGCTGCCGACGCTGCTGGAGACCAAGACCCTGTTTCTCGCTCCCTGGTCGTCGGCGGACGCCATCGTCGACAACGGGATGGAGCCGAACTTCATCTTCCGCCTGTCGCTGCGGGACAGTCTGGCGATGCCCTTCATGCTGCGCCATGCCGAGGCGATCGGGGCGAAGCGGGTCGGGCTGCTGCTGACCAACACCGCCTGGGGCCGCTCCAACCTCGCGGCGGCGGAGAGGCATCTCGGCACGGCGGGCAGGCCGGCACTGGTCGAGACCGTCTGGTACAACTGGCGCGACACGTCGCTGATCGACAAGTACCGGCGCCTGCTGGAGGCCGGGGCCGAGGCCGTCGTGCTGGTCGCCAACGACGACGAGGCGGCGATCCTGGTCCGCGAGATGGCGGCCCTGCCCGGGGCGCAGCGGCTGCCGATCATCAGCCACTGGGGGGTGACCGGCGGCAACTTCGTCGGTCAGGCCGGCCCCGCCCTGCAGGAGGTCGACTTCCGCGTCATCCAGACGGTCAGCCTGTTCCGCTGCGACCCCGCCAAGGTGCGCCGCGTGCTGGCGGTGACCGAGAGGCTCTTCGGCATCGGCCGGATCGAGGAGGTCGTGTCGCCCGTCGGCTTCGCCCATGCCTACGACCTGACCCACATCCTGGCCCGCGCCATCGACCTCGCCGGCACCACCGACCGCGCGGCGGTGCGCGACGCGCTGGAGAAGGTGGAAGACTACGACGGACTGGTGAAGTACTATAAGCACCCCTTCACCCCGACCCAACACGAGGCGCTGGCCCCCGACAACCTGTTGATGGCACGCTTCACGCCCGAAGGCGTGCTCGTCCCCATCGACTGAGCGGGCCTCCGGACCAGATGGCGACCCGCCCCCCCTCCTTCCTGACCCGCCTGCAGCACCGCCTTGCACCGGGGCAGTTGGCACGCCGCTTCGCGCTGATGTCGCTGATGCTGGGGGCGGTGCTGACGATCCTGGTCGGCGCCAGCCTCTACATCGTCTCCAGCCGCCACCTCGTGCAGCAGCATCGCGGCAACGTCGAGGCCAATGCCCGGCTGATCGCCCGGCAGGCGGAAGCCGCCCTCGGCACCCTGACGGAGACCTTCAAGGACCTCTCCAACAACAGCGTGCTGGCGACGGCGCTGGTCGATTCCGCCGGCAAGGAAACCTATCTCGTCCCCTTCCTGCGCAGCTTCGAGAACATCGCCGGCGTCCCCGTCTCGATGGTGTTCACCGACTTCGAAGGGGTGCCGATCGGCGACAACGGCCGCGTGACGATGACGCAGGACGACATGGTCTGGCTGGCGGAGATCATGGCGACCGGCAACCCGGCGACCCGCGTGGTCGGCCGCGGGACGGACGCCTATCTGCTGGGCGCGGAGATGCTGATCTACTCCCGCACCGCCTCGCCGGAGGGGGCCGTCCTCTACAAGGTGCCGCTCGACACGCTGGTCCTCCACCCCGAGGCGATGCTGATCCCCGCCGGCGTACCGCCGCCGCCGGTGCCGGAGGAGCATATCGCCGTCTCGGTCCCCCTGGCCGTGCCGGACCGTCTGGCCGGGCTGGGGCTGACCCTGCGGCTGGTGGCGCCCCAGGCGCCGACCGCCGCCTTCATCGCCTGGGTGCTTCCGGTCTACGGGCTGGTCGGCCTCGCCTCGCTGATCGCGATCTTCTTCGGCAGCCGGGCGGTCGGCAACCACCTGACCCGGTCGCTGCGCGAGCTGGAGCGGCTGGCCGCCACCATCGTCAGCGACGGCTTCACCGGCCAGCGCGCCCGCATCCATGGCGACGACGAGGTGACGCGGCTCGCCCGCACCTTCAACACCATGCTCGACCACATCGCCGCCATCCAGCGCGAGCGCGACCAGCGCGCGGTGGAGGAGATCACGGTCCAGCGCACGCTCGCCGAACGGGCCGAGCAGGCCCGCACCGAGGCCGAGGCCGCCAAGAACGAGGCGGAACGGGCGCGGCACGAGGCGGTCGTCGCCCTGATGCTGGCGGAACGCGCCAACGCGGCGAAGACCCATTTCCTGGCCGCCGCCAGCCACGACCTGCGCCAGCCGGTGCAGTCGCTGGTCCTGCTGACCTCGGCGCTGGCCGGCCGGCTGGCCGATCATCCGGCCGCGGCCCTGGTGGGCAGCATCGAAACGGCGGTCGAGGCGCTGTGCCGCCTGCTCGACGCCATCCTGGACGTCTCCAAGCTCGACGCCGGCACCGTCTCCCCCAACGTGCAGACCGTCCCGCTCGGCACCATCTTCGAACGGCTGGAGAGCGAATACCGCATGCGGGCGGCGGAGAAGGGCATCGGCTTCCACACGGTGGGCACCGGCCTCTCCATCCAGGCCGATCCCGCCCTGCTGGAGCGGATCATCCGCAACCTGCTGGAAAACGCCCTGCGCTACACCGACAAGGGCCGCATCCTGCTGGGCTGCCGGCGCACCCGGAACAGCCTGCGCATCCAGATCTGCGATACCGGCATCGGCATCCCGCCCGAGCATCTGGAGCGCATCTTCCACGAATTCTACCAGGTCTCCAACCCGGCCCGCGACCGCGGCAAGGGGCTGGGGCTGGGCCTCGCCATCGTGGAGAGGCTGGCGCGCCTGCTGGGCTACCGGGTGCAGGTCGCCTCCCAGCCCGGCAAGGGCTCCTGCTTCACCCTGGAGATTCCGGTGGAGGCGGCACCCGTCCAGCCGGCCCCGGCGCCGCAGGCGGCGGCCCCGGCCGTCTCGGCCGGTCCGGGCACCGCGCTGGTCATCGACGACGACCCGCTGGTGCGCGAGGGGCTCGCCCTGCTGATCGAGCAGTCAGGCTGGCGGGTCCTCGCCGCCGACAGCGCACGGACCGCGTTGGAGCAGCTTGCCAAGGGCGGCGAGACGCCGGCATTGCTGATCGCCGACTACCGGCTGGAAGGCGGGGCCACCGGATTGGAGGCGATCCGCGACGTGGAAGCCCTGCTCGACGAGCCGCCGCTCAGCGTCGTGCTGACGGGCGACACCGCTCCGCAACGCATCTCCGACGCCCAGGCCAGCGGCTACCGCATCCTGCACAAGCCGATCACCGCCACCGAGGTCGCCAACCTGCTGCACGAAGCGGCGGCGCGGCGGACGGCCCCCGCCGGGGCGATGTCCGGCTGACCGGCGTGAGCGCCGCCGCTCCACCAGTGCCCGTCGCGGAGTAACCGAGCATGCCGCCCGGATAGCAACCGGCGGCCCGAACGCGGGACGTCCGTCGCGACGGCGAGCGCATCCCTGCCCCTTCGCACTGCACAATGGCCTGCCGCGCCGGACGATCCTGTATCGCAGCCGTCCCCCTGCCTCCCCAACCCCGCCGCCGTCTTCGCGGAGACGGCAGGCCTTGCCGCACATGAACCGCTGCGCTCGGTCAGCAGGCGCGGCTTGGCCGGCCTTTCGCATACATGACACATAATCGCCCTTTACAGGACTAAATCTGTATCATATTTATCATCTCAAGACTGTTCGCTGGGCGCGCAATCCATTGCGAGGAAACGGATGTACACACAGGGTTTGGACATGAAGGCCGAGCAGGGTGCTCAGGCATCGGGCCAGCCGGTCCCGCTCAGTCCCGTCACGGAGGAGGATGCCCGCTTCCAGCAGCGCATCGACAACGAAGACAAGATCGAGCCGCGCGACTGGATGCCCGATGGCTATCGCCGCACCCTGGTCCGCCAGATCTCCCAGCACGCCCACTCGGAAATCGTCGGCATGCTGCCGGAGGGCAACTGGATCACCCGCGCGCCGAGCCTGCGCCGCAAGGTCGCCCTGCTCGCCAAGGTGCAGGACGAGGGCGGGCATGGCCTCTACCTCTACAGCGCTGCGGAGACGCTGGGCGTCTCGCGCGACGAGCTGGTCGAGCAGCTCCTGTCGGGCAAGGCCAAGTATTCGAGCATCTTCAACTACCCGACGCTGACCTGGGCGGACATCGGCGCCATCGGCTGGCTGGTCGACGGCGCGGCGATCATGAACCAGGTGCCGCTGTGCCGCTGCTCCTACGGTCCCTACGCCCGCGCGATGGTGCGCATCTGCCGGGAGGAGAGCTTCCACCAGCGCCAGGGCTACGAGCTGATGATGGCGCTGGCCAAGGGCACGCCGGAACAGAAGCGGATGGCCCAGGACGCGCTGAACCGCTGGTGGTGGCCGTCGCTGATGATGTTCGGCCCGCCGGACGAGCATTCCGCCCACTCCGCCCAGAACATGGCCTGGAAGATCAAGCGATTCTCCAATGACGACCTGCGCCAGCGCTTCATCGACGCGACCGTGCCGCAGGCGGAGTATCTCGGCCTGACGATCCCCGACCCGGAGCTGCGCCTCAACACGGAGACCGGCCATTACGAGATCGGCCCGATCGACTGGACGGAGTTCGAGCAGGTGCTGAAGGGCAACGGCCCCTGCAACCGCGAGCGGATCGAGGCGCGCCGCAAGGCCTGGGACGACGGGGCCTGGGTGCGCGAGGCCGCGGTGGCCCATGCCCGCAAGCGCAAGGCGCGCGACATGAAGAAGGCCGGCTGAACCGGCCCTCCCCAGACAGGAAACGACCCTCGAAGAGGGCAGAACGGGAATAGAGACGATGGACCGCACTGACCGCGACCGCAGCGAGTGGCCGCTGTTCGAGATCTTCATCCGGCCGAAGAACGGCCTCAGCCACAAGCATGTCGGCAGCCTGCACGCCGCCGACGCCCGCATGGCGCTGGAGAACGCCCGCGACGTCTACACCCGGCGCGGCGAGGGGGTCAGCATCTGGGCGGTCCCGGCCGCGTCCATCGTCGCGTCCGACCCGTCGGAGAAGGCCAGCCTGTTCGAGCCGGCGGACGACAAGATCTACCGGCACCCGACCTTCTACCAGATCCCCGACGACGTGAAGAACATCTGACCATGAGCACGCAGGCTTCCTCGCGCGACGCGCTCTTCGCGTACGCGCTGCGGTTGGGGGACACCAGCCTCGTGCTGGGCCACCGGCTGTCCGAATGGTGCGGCCACGCGCCGGAGCTGGAAGAGGACATCGCGCTGACCAACATCGCGCTCGACCTCGTCGGCCATGCCCGGCTGCTGCTGACCTACGCCGGCGACGTGGAGGGCAAGGGCCGCGACGAGGATCGTCTGGCCTACCGCCGCGACGTCTTCGACTATCGCAACCACCTGCTGGCGGAGCAGCCGAACCGCGACTTCGGCCACACCATCCTGCGCCAGTTCCTGCACGACGCCTGGGCGGTGGAACTGTACGAGCGGCTCGCCGGCTCGGCCGACGCCACGCTGGCGGCCATCGCCGCCAAGGCGGTGAAGGAGGTGCGCTACCACGTCCGCCACAGCGGCGAATGGGTGGTGCGCCTCGGCGACGGCACCGACGCCAGCCATGCCAGGATGGCCGACGCCCTGGACCGGCTGTGGCCCTACACCGGCGAAATGTTCGAGCGCACGGCCGGCGAGGCGGAGCTTGCCGCCGCCGGCATCGCGGTCGACGCGGCGGAGCTCAAGGCCGCCTGGACCGCCCGCGTCTCGGCCGTGCTGGAGGAGGCCACCCTGCCCCGCCCGGCCGACGGCTGGATGCAGAGCGGCGGGCTGCGCGGCGAGCACAGCGAGCACCTCGGCTATCTGCTGGCCGAGATGCAGTTCCTGCAGCGCGCCTATCCCGACGCCACCTGGTGAGCGAGGCCGCCATGCCCGACGGAGCCTGCTGGGGACCGGAGGAGACTGCGGACGCCGCCGTCAGGGCCGCCTGGACGGCGCTGGCCCAGGTGATGGATCCGGAAATCCCCGTCCTGTCGATCATCGAGCTCGGCATCGTCCGCGCCGTTCGGCGCGATGACGGCGGCCGGCTGGAGGTGGTGCTGACCCCGACCTATTCCGGCTGTCCCGCCACCGCCATGATCGTGCTGGAGGCGGAGCTGGCGCTGGCCCGTGCCGGACTGACGGATGCCCGCGTGACCACCACCATCGCTCCGCCCTGGACCACCGACTGGATCAGCGAGACGGGCCGGGCGAAGCTCGCCGAGATCGGCATCGTCCCGCCGCCGAAGGCCGGCAAGCGGGCGTTGACCGCTCCGGACGAGACGGTGGCCTGCCCGCGCTGCGGCTCGCCGGACACCTCGGTGGTCAGCCCCTTCGGTTCCACGGCCTGCAAGGCGCTCCATCGCTGCAACGCCTGCCTGGAGCCCTTCGACGTATTCAAATGTCATTGAAGCCGGCAAGGACATCATGACTCCCAGCTTCCATTCCCTGAAAATCCGCGACTGCCGGCGCGAGACCGACGACACGGTCTCGATCGCCTTCGACGTGCCGGCGGATCTCGCCGAGCGCTACCGCTTCATCCAGGGCCAGTATCTGACGCTGAAGGCTGTGATCGGGGGGGAGGAGGTCCGCCGCTCCTACTCGATCTGCTCGGGCATCAACGACGGCGAACTGCGCGTGGCGGTGAAGAAGGTGCCGGGCGGCCTCTTCTCCACCCATGCCAACGACGGCCTGACCCCCGGCGACGTCATCGACGTGATGACGCCGATGGGGCGTTTCCATGTCCCGCTCGCCCCGGACCAGGCGCGGACCTACCTCGCCTTCGCCGCCGGCAGCGGCATTACGCCGATCATGTCGATCCTGAAGACGGCGCTGGCCGAGGAGCCGAAGAGCCGCTTCGTGCTGATCTACGGCAACCGCACCGTCTCCTCCATCATCTTCCGCGAGGAGCTGGAGGATCTGAAGAACCGCTATCTCGGCCGTCTGGTGATCCACCATGTGCTGAGCCGTGAACCGGAGGAGGCCGGGCTGCTGTCCGGCCGCATCGGCGCCGGCCTGGTCAAGGAGCTGTGCGGCACCCTGGTCGATCCGGCCACGGTGGACGCCGCCTTCCTCTGCGGCCCGCAGCCGATGGTCGAGGAGGTGCGCGCCGCCCTGGCCGAGGTCGGAACCCCACCCGACCGCATCCATCTGGAGCTGTTCGGCGCCCCCACCGGCGCCAAGCCCGCCGCCCGCCGGCCGGACCCGGTGGACAGCCCGACCGACGCCGCCGCCGTCACCGTCCTGCTCGACGGCAAGCGCAAGGAGTTCGCGCTGCCCTACGACGGCGACAGCATCCTGGAGGCGGCCCACCGCCACGGCGCCGACCTGCCCTATTCCTGCAAGAGCGGCGTCTGCTGCACCTGCCGCGCCAAGCTGCGCGAGGGCAAGGTGGCGATGGCCGAGAACTACTCCCTGGAACCGTGGGAGGTGGAGGCCGGCTACATCCTGACCTGCCAGTCCCGCCCCCTGACCGAACGCGTCGTCGTCGACTTCGACGCCACCTGACCCGCCCAAGACCGCTCGCCGAACCGACCAAAAGAAAACGAAGCCCGGACAAGAAGGAAGCGCCCAGATGACGACCACCACCCCGCAAGCGCTGTTCGAGAAGCACGAGGCCACCCTGCGCCAGGCGGTCGAGGCCAGCCGCACCCGCAGCTACTGGTCGGCCTTTCCCGAGATGCCGAGCCCCCGCGCCTATGGCGAGACGGCCGCGGCCGACGGCGAAGCCGCCTTCCAGGCCTATCGCGACAAGCCTTTCGCCCTGAACCAGCCGGGCGCCACCGGCAGCGCGGGCGGTGAGCGCTCGCCCTTCGGGTTCGACCTCGGCATCACCTATCCGGTGTCCGACATCGACGCCCTCGTGAAGGCCGCCAAGGCCGCCATGCCGGGCTGGCGCAAGGCCGGCCCCGACGGCCGCGCCGGCGTGTGCCTGGAGATCCTGAAGCGGCTCAACGCCCGCTCCTTCGAGATCGCGACGGCGGTGATGCACACCACAGGGCAGGCCTTCATGATGGCCTTCCAGGCCGGCGGCCCGCACGCCCAGGACCGCGGGCTCGAAGCCGTCGCCTATGGCTGGAAGGCGATGACCGACCAGGCGCCGGCCGCCCGCTGGGAGAAGCCGCAGGGCAAGAACCCGCCGCTGGTGATGGACAAGCGCTTCGAGGTGGTGGGCCGCGGCGTCGGGCTCGTCATCGGCTGCGCCACCTTCCCGACCTGGAACGGCTATCCCGGGCTGTTCGCCAGCCTCGTCACCGGCAACGCCGTCATCGTGAAGCCGGGCCCGACAGCCATCCTGCCGCTCGCCATCACCGTCGCCGTCTGCCGCGAGGTTCTGGAGGAGGCCGGCCTCGACCCCAACCTCGTCTCGCTGGCGATCGGCGACACCATCGCCAAGGATCTGGCGATGCGGCCGGAGGTGGCGGTCATCGACTACACCGGCTCCACCGCCTTCGGCGACTGGCTGGAGCAGAACGCCCGCCATGCCCAGGTCTACACAGAGAAGGCCGGCGTCAACACGGTGACGATCGACAGCACCGACGACCCGAAGGGGATGGTGCGCAACCTCGCCTTCACGCTCAGCCTCTATTCCGGACAGATGTGCACGACCACCCAGGTCATCTTCGTGCCGAAGGACGGCATCCAGGCCGGGGCGGAGCGCATGAGCTTCGATCAGGTGGTCCAGGCGCTGGCCGGCGGCGTCGACAAGTTCCTGTCGGACCCCGAGCGCGCGGTGGAGGTGCTGGGCGCCATCCAGTCCGACGCCACCCTGCAGCGGATCGAGGATGCGGCCAAGCTCGGCACCGTCGTGCTGCCGTCGCGCGCCATCCCCCACCCGAAGTTCCCGGAGGCGCGCATCCGCACGCCGCTGATCCTCACCATGGACGCCGCGGAGGAGGACAAGTATGGGCACGAGCTGTTCGGCCCGATCTCCATCATCGTGAAGACGGAGAGCACCGCCGACAGCCTGGAGCGGGCCGCCCGGCTGGTGCGCACCCGCGGCGCCCTGACCGCCGGCCTCTATTCCACCGACCCGGCGGTGGTCGAGCAGGCGACGGAGGCCTTCGTGGAGGCCGGCGTCGCGCTGTCCGTCAACCTGACGGGCGGCGTCTTCGTCAACCAGTCCGCCGCCTTCAGCGACTTCCATGGCACCGGCGCCAACCCGGCGGCCAACGCGGCGCTGTGCGACCTCGCCTTCGTCGCCAACCGCTTCCACGTCGTGCAGAGCCGCGTGCCGGTCGTGGAGGCCGCGTGATGGAGAGTATCCTCTTCGAGATCACCGACGGCGTCGCCACGCTGACCCTGAACCGGCCCGACCGGCTGAACAGCTTCACCGCCGCCATGCACCAGGAGGTGCGCGAGGCGCTGGCCGAAGTGGGCAGGGAGGGCAGCGGCGTCCGCTGTCTCCTGCTGACCGGGGCAGGCCGCGGCTTCTGCGCCGGGCAGGATCTGTCCGACCGGGCGGTGTCGCCGGATGCGGAGATGCCGGACCTCGGCGCCTCGATCGAGACGAACTACAACCCGCTGGTCCGCACGCTGCGCAGCCTGCCGATGCCGGTGGTCTGCGCCGTGAACGGCGTCGCCGCCGGCGCCGGGGCCAACCTCGCCTTCGCCTGCGACATCGTGCTGGCCGCCCGGTCGGCGAGCTTCATCCAGGCCTTCTGCAAGATCGGGCTGATCCCCGATTCCGGCGGCACCTGGACCCTGCCGCGGCTGGTCGGCCATGCCCGCGCCATGGGCCTCGCCATGCTGGACGACAAGGTCACCGCCGAGCAGGCGGAGGCCTGGGGCATGATCTGGAAGGCGGTGGACGACGACAAGCTGGCGGACGAGGCCAAGGCACTCGCCCGCCACCTCGCCACCCAGCCGACCAAGGGTCTGGCGCTGATCAAGCAGGCGCTGAACGCCTCCTCCACCAACGGCCTGGACGAACAGCTCGACCTGGAGCGCGACCTGCAGCGCGAGGCTGGCCGCACCCGCGACTATCGCGAGGGCGTCAGCGCCTTCGTGGCCAAGCGCGCCCCGCAGTTCGAGGGCCGGTGATGGCGGCGCTTCCCTCCTCCCTTACCGTCGCGGTGGTCGGCAGCGGCGCCATGGGCCAGGGCATCGCCCAGGTGGCGGCCCAGGCCGGCCATCCCGTCCTGCTGCTCGACGCCCGTGAAGGCGCCGCCGAGGCGGCCGTCCGCTCGGTCGCCCAGGCGCTGGACGGGCTGGTCGCCAAGGGAAAGAAGACGCAGGCCGAGCGCGACGCCGTCGTCGTGCGCCTGACTCCCGTCGCCAGCCTGTCCGATCTCGCCCCCGCCGGGCTGGTGGTCGAGGCGATCGTCGAGGATCTGGACGCCAAGCGCCGCCTGTTCACCGAGCTGGAGACGCTGGTCGGCCCGGACGCCATCCTGGCGACCAACACCTCCTCCATCTCCGTCACGGCCATCGCGGCGCCGCTGAAGCGGCCGGAGCGGCTGGCAGGCCTGCATTTCTTCAACCCCGCCCCGCTGATGGCGCTGGTGGAGGTGGTGAGCGGCCTCGCCACCGGACCGGCGGTGCTCGACACGCTGGTGGACACCGCCGCCGCCTGGGGCAAGAGCCCGGTGCGCTGCCGCTCCACCCCCGGCTTCATCGTCAACCGCGTCGCCCGTCCCTTCTATGCCGAGGGTTTGCGGCTGCTGCAGGAGCAGGCGGCCGCTCCCGCGACCATCGACGCGGTGATGCGCGAGGCCGGCGGCTTCCGCATGGGGCCGTTCGAGCTGATGGATCTGATCGGCCATGACGTGAACTTCGCCGTCACCCGTTCGGTCCATGCCGCCTATTTCGGCGACCCGCGCTTCCAGCCGTCGCTGATCCAGCAGGAGCTGGTGGAGGCCGGGCGGCTCGGCCGCAAGACCGGGCGCGGCTTCTACGACCACGCCGCAGACGCGGCCAGGCCCGCCCCGGCCGAGGCTCCGGCCGGGCCGAAGCCGCATCGGGTGGTGGTCGGCGGCGATCTCGGCGCTGCCTCGGCACTGCCGGACCTGCTGCGCGCCGCCGGCATCGCGGTCGAGGAGACCGACGGCGACGGGCTTCTGGTGGTGGACGGGGTGACGCTGGCGCTGACCGATGGCCGGACCGCGACCCAGCGGGCCGCCGGGGACGGACGCCGGCCGCTGGTGCTGTTCGATCTGGCGCTCGATTACGCCAAGGCGTCCCGCGTGGCGCTGGCCCCGGCCGACGGCACCCCGGCCGAGGCTGTGGCGACGGCCGCCGGCCTGTTCCAGACGCTGGGCAAGGCGGTTTCGGTGATCGACGATGCGCCGGGCCTGATCGTCATGCGAACCGTCGCGATGCTCGCCAACGAGGCGGCGGACGCGGTGATGCAGGGCGTCGCCACCGCCGGCGACGTGGACATCGCCATGACCAGGGGCGTCAACTACCCACTCGGCCCGCTGGCCTGGGCGGGGCGGATCGGGATCGGCGCCGTGCTGGGGGTGCTCGACGCGCTCGCCCGCACCTACGGCGAGGACCGCTACCGCGCCTCGGCGCTGCTGCGCCGCAAACATTCGGGAGGAACCGGGTTTCATGGCTGACCAGAACGACGCCCAGCGCCTTGCGGAGGCGGTCGGCAAGGGCATGTACGAGCGGGACCATTGCTCGCAGGCCCACGGGATCGAACTGCTGGAGATCGCGCCCGGCTACGCCCGCATGACCATGACCGTGCGCAAGGACATGGTGAACGGGCACGACATCTGCCACGGCGGCATGACCTTCACGCTGGCCGACACCGCCTTCGCCTATGCCTGCAACGCCGGCAACGAGGTGACGGTTGCCTCCGGCTGCTCCATCATCTTTCCCGCCCCGGCCAGGCTCGGCGACGTGCTGACGGCGGAGGCGCGGCGCACGCACCAGCGCGGACGCTCCGGCGTCTACGACGTGACCGTGACCACCCAGGACGGCACGGTGACCGGACTGTTCCGCGGCCAGTCCACGCGCATCCAGGGCAGCGTGGTGGACGCCGGCTGATCCCGGCCCCACCCGACCGGCCGGAAGGCCCGGGCGCAAGACCCGGCCGAACGAAAAGAACAACGACCATTCTCGACGGGAGAAACGCACCATGCTGACAGCGACCAAGCCCCCGCCATCCGAAACCGCCTCCACCGGCAGCGCCACTGCGTTCGACCGTTACGAAATGGCCAGCCGGGACGAGATCGCGGCGATGCAGACCGGGCGGCTGGCCTGGTCGCTGCGGCACAGCTACGACAACGTCGCGCATTTCCGCGCCAAGTGCGATGCGAAGGGCGTCCATCCCGACGACTTCAAGGAGCTGAAGGACCTGGCCCTGTTCCCCTTCACCGTGAAGGACGACCTGCGCCAGAACTATCCCTTCGGCATGTTCGCCGTGCCGATGGACGACATCGTGCGCGTTCATGCCTCCAGCGGCACGACCGGCCGGCCTACGGTGGTCGGCTACACCAGGGAGGACATCGACGTCTGGGCGGAGGTGGTCGCCCGCTCCATCCGCGCGGCCGGCGGCTCGCGCGGCGACCGGGTGCACATCGCCTATGGCTACGGCCTGTTCACCGGCGGGCTGGGGGCGCATTACGGCGCCGAGCGGCTGGGCGCCACCGTCATTCCGATGTCGGGCGGCCAGACGGAAAAGCAGGTCCAGCTCATCATGGACTTCAAGCCGACCATCATCATGGTCACCCCCTCCTATATGCTGAACATCGCCGAGGAGATGGTGCGCCAGGGGATCGACCCGCGCAGCACCTCGCTGAAGGTCGGCATCTTCGGGGCGGAGCCCTGGACCGGCGCGATGCGGGCGGAGATCGAGCGCACCTTCGACATCGACGCCGTCGACATCTACGGCCTGTCGGAGGTGATGGGGCCGGGCGTGGCGTCGGAATGCGTGGAGACCAAGGATGGTCCGGTCATCTGGGAGGACCACTTCTATCCGGAGATCATCGATCCGGACACCGGCGAGGTGTTGCCTGACGGCGCCTATGGCGAGCTGGTCTTCACTACCCTGACCAAGCGCGGCATGCCGGTGATCCGCTACCGCACCCGCGACCTGACCCGCCTGCTGCCGCCGACCGCCCGCGGCATGCGGCGCATCGACAAGATCACCGGCCGCTCGGACGACATGCTCATCATCCGCGGCGTCAATGTCTTCCCGACCCAGATCGAGGAGCTGATCTGCAAGGACGAGGCGCTGGCGCCGCACTACGAGCTGGTGGTGACCCGCGACGGCCACATGGACAGCCTGACCGTTCGGGTGGAAATGGCGCCGGACACCCACCCCTCGACCTGGGACGGCCACGCGAAGAACCTGCGCCACTCCATCAAGTCGATGATCGGCATCAGCACGGCGGTGGAAGTCGCCGATCCCGGCTCCATCGCGCGCTCGATCGGCAAGGCCAAGCGCGTGCGCGACCTCCGGCCGAAGGCTTGAGGCGCTTCGGTTACAGCGGTTTCGGAGCCGGCCCGTCCGGCCCCGGAACCGTCGGCCGGGAGCCGTCGATCAAGGGGAATTCCCGCAGGCCGAGTTGCTGCTGCGCGATCAGCCAGAGGAACCGCGTGTTGTGAACGGCGTAGCGGCGCGCCAACCGGCGCGGTTCGCTCGCCAGACGGAACAGCCACTCCAGCCCGTTCCGCTGCATCCAGCGGGGAGCCTGCGGCTTGGTCCCGGCATGGAAGTCGAAGGCGGCGCCGACGCCGATCATGACCGGTACGTCCAGCCGTCCGAGATGCCCGGCCATCCACCGTTCCTGCTTCGGCGCACCCAGCCCCACCCACAGGATGTCGGGGCGCGCCGCATTGATCCGTTCCACTGCCGCGCGGTCCTCATCCTCCGTCAGCGGACGGAAGGGCGGGGCCTGGCAGTCCACGATCCGCAGCCCGGGGAAGCGGGACTCCAGCCGGCCGCGCAGTTTCGCCAGCACCTCGTCGGTGGCGCCGTAGAAGGCGTGCCGCCACCCGCGCTCGACCGACAGGGCGCAGAGCTCCAGCATCAGGTCCGGGCCGTAGACGCGTTCGACCGCCTCGTGGCCGGCACGGCGCGCCAGCCAGACCAGCGGCATGCCGTCGGTCACCACCATGCCGGCATCGTTGTAGAGCGACTTGAGCGCCGGATCGTCCTGGCAGCGCACCACGCTGTGGACGTCGGCGACGCAGACATAGGTCCGCACCCGCCGTTCGATCCAGCGGGTGACGCTCTCCACCGCGTCGGCCATGCGCTGGGCGCGCAGCCCGACGCCCAGCACATTGACGATCGGCGGTATGCACCGGCCGCTCTCCATCACCATGCCCCCCGGCCGGTCAGCACCACCAGGACCGTGCGCGCGAGGATGTGGATGTCCAGCCACAATGACCAGTTGCGGACATAGTAGGTGTCCAGCCGTTCCTGGTCGTCGATCGAAGTGGCGCTGCGTCCGGAGACCTGCCAGAGCCCGGTCACGCCCGGCCGCACGCGGCGGCGGATGCGGTCGGCGGCGGGGTCCAGCCGCTCCACATGATAGGAGGGCAGCGGGCGAGGTCCGACGAGGCTCATGTCGCCGCGCAGCACGTTCCAGAACTGCGGCAGTTCGTCGATGCTGAAGCGCCGCATGATATGCCCGAGCACCGGGATGATCCGCGGATCGCTCTTGATCTTCATGGACTGGTGCCAGTCCGACTGCGCATCGACCGATGCCTGGATGACCTGCAACAGCATCTTGTCGGCATCCGGCACCATCGTCCGCAGCTTCCACAGGCTGAACAGGTGGCCGTCCATGCCGATTCGCGTCTGCCGGTAGAAGACCGGGCCGGGTGAGATCACGGCGACGAGAGCGCCGAACAGGACGATGATCGGGATCGAACACAGCAGCGCCGTCGTGCCGAGCACCAGGTCCAGCGCCCGCTTGACCAGCTGGTTGGTCGGGATCAGCAGGTTGCGCTGCATCTCCAGCCCGATGTGGGACCCGAGATCGCGCACCGTGACCCACAGGCTCTGCAGGGCGTCCACCTCGGGACCAGCACGACCCGGCGATACGGCAGATGATCGGCCAGGCTGGAAACACCCAGGCCGCCCTCCGGCACCACCACCGCCACGGCCACCCCGGCGGCCAGGGGCTTGCCATGTTCCGGGCCATCCTGCCCGGGAATCTCTCCCTCCGCGACCGGGACCCAGCCGAGATCGGGCAGCCCCGCCAGAGCTTTCACCAGCATCGCCCGCCGCTTGGCCGAGCCGAGAACCACCACCGGCTCCCCCCACCAGCCGCGGCGGATCAGGATGCCGCGCGCCGCTGCGTCCCAGAGCGGCAGGGCGATCAGCGAGATCACGGCGGCGGCCAGCAGGATGCCGCGCGACCACTGGCCGTCCTGGGCCAGCCGGTCGAACAGGATCATCATCCCGAACCAGAGCGCCGTGACGATCACCCGCTTGCGCAGACGTTCGACCGTCCCCTGTCCGTAGCCGGGATAGAGGCCGGCGGCGGCGAAGACCAGCGGGAGGAAGGTGGCGGAGACGGCGACGCCGACGAAGCTCTCCGGACTGATCTCGATGGGGAGCAGCCACCGCAACTGCATGCGGAACAGGACGGCCAGGAACACCGCCGCCGCCAGCACCAGAAGGTCGCCGAGGAACAGGACGGCACCGGCGACGCCCCGCGGCGGCCGGCCGCACGGCTTCACCAGGCCGCCGGCGGAAGCCAGGCTGTCGGGCGCAAGAGCGGGGGTGGAAGCGTCCTCGTCCAGGCTGTGGACTGTCATGGGAGAGACCGAAGCGTTATGCCGCACTAGACGTTCGGCATATGTTAAATCAGATAATCCACCCCCTGGAAGCTCAACATACGGACGCGCATGCCATGGCACAATATTTCCACGGCTGCTGCGGCCGGGACTCTCTCAACCGACGGGCGCGCCTCGCACCCACCCTACTCGTTGCCGCCATCCGACGTCCGCCAGGACTGGGCGAAGCCGAGACCGAGGAGGAAGGAGAGGGTGAGGGCGATCGCCGGCATCTGGGCGCTGAAATCGACCAGCCCATGCAGGCCGATCAGGGCGGCCACGGACAGGGCGACCGCCGGATAGACCTGATCGCGCCGCCGCCGCAACAGCCCGCGCAGACAGACCCCGAGGATGGTCGCAAAGCCGATGTAGAGCAGGATCGCCGCCGGCAGGCCCAGATCCATCGCCATCTCCAGATGGACGTTGTGGGCGTAGTCCCAGACCGTGGGGGCGGACAGCGACGTCTCGCGGTACATCCGGAAGGCCGCCGCGAAGGTACCGATGCCGTGTCCGGTCAGGGGAGCATCGCCGATGGCCTGCAGGGCGATCCGGTAGAGTTCCGCCCGATCCTTGTCACCGTTTTGGATGTCCGTATCGGCGAGGCGCGAGAAGGTTCCGTCGCCGCTCATCCCCAGCACCGCGGTGCCGGCAACGGCGATGACCAGCCCGACCAGCAGCGCCGTCCGCGGACGTACGAGGCGCGACATCATTACGGCCGCCATCAGGACCAGGATCCCGGCGCCCGTACTGAGGAAGGCTCCGCGGGAGTGGCTCAGCAGCAGGGCGGTGCCCAGCACGACCCCGCCGATCATGAAGGGCATGGCGCGCAGGAGGAGAATTTCGGTCATGTCATAGACACGCCGGGTCTCACCGCGGCGCGGCGGACGCAACTCGTGCAGGAACAGCGCCGTGCAGCAGACGAGCCCGATGCCCGCATAGGCGCCATAGGCGTTGCGATTGACGAAGCTGCTGGTGAGATCGCCGATATAGGCCCACTTCTCCAGCCACAGGATACGCTCCCACCCGGCGAAGTGACCGAGTAGCCCGTAGGCCGCGTAGAGGACGCCTGCGGCGGCGACGGCGACCAGGGCCTCGCGGGCCCGGCTGCGCTCCCGGCAGAGCTGGGCGGCGAGCCAGAAGACCCCGCCATAGGACAGAAGCCGCAGGATGGCGGCATGCGACAGGGTCGGATCGATCGAGATGCCGCCCGCCACCGGCTTGCCGAGCGCCTGGGACGCCTCGGCCCACAGCGGGTGCCAAACCGATTGCGGCACCGCACCGGTCGACTGCACCCACCCCCAGCCCAGCGCAAGGGCGAAGCAGGTCGCGATGCCGCCCAGCCAGCCGAGCGGCACCGGTGCACGCGCCCGGCCGGTCACCACGGCGCTCCCCCACCCCACCATCAGCAGGGCGACGGCAAAGGCGATCGCACTCCACGCCAGCGGCCGGTTGGACCCCAGCGGCAGGGGAGCGAGGACGACGATGCCGAGGAGAATACGGAAGATCAGGAAATTGACGTGGCCGGAGCCGGAGTGGGCGGACTCCGTCCGGGGTCCGCCCTCGAGAGCGTCAGCTCGGGCTTGCATTGAGGTTCCGGTTCTCGGAGATCGGCTGCTGCACCGCCTGGTTGTTCACGACCAGCGGCTGGCCGGTCACGGGGTTGGTGCCGGCAAGAATGGAGTTGATGGCCGCCGGGTTGGTGGGATTCGCCTGGGTGAGGCTCTGGGTCTGCGAGGCCTGAACCAGTTCGCTCCGCACCGTGGCGGCCGCGGTCGGTACCGCTGCGGTGACGGTCTGGCTGGTGGCCGCGGAGTAGGCGTTCGCCATGACGCTGACCGCGGCGGTGGGGGCGGCCTGATAGACCACGGGGTTGCTCACGATCTGCACCGACGTTGCCGCGATCGTCGCGACGATCTGCGGAGCGATCCGCTGCGCCTCCGGCTGCACGATGATGCGGGCCGCCGTGGTCACGACCTGCATGGTCTGCTGCGGAGCATTCTGCTGGACGGGCTGGTCCTTCACCGTCTGCACGGCGACCGCGGCGATCTGCACCGCGGCGGCGGGAGCGACCGTCAGAATGCGTTCGGCGGCGGTCACCGCCTGGTTGGCGACGCTGGCGGTCAGGGTCGGGTTGCCGGTCGCCGCCGCCACCTGCACCGCCGCGACGGCGAGCTGTGCCGCGGCCTCGGGAACGACGCGCTGGGCCTGCGGCGTGACGAAGATGCGCGCGGCGGTCGTCACCACCGATTCGGTCTGCTGCGGTGCGGACTGCTGCACGGAGGTGTTCCTGACGGTTTCCACCGCCGCCGCCGCGATCTGCACCGCCGCTTGCGGGTTGGTGTTGAGAAGCTGCTCCGCCGCCTTGACGGTCTGTTCCGCGAGCGCCGCGGCCCGCTGCGGATTGCCGCCGCTCAGCGTGGCGATCGCCTGGCCGACCGCCTGGGGGTTTCCGCTCTGCAGCGCGGCCTGAAGGGCCGGCGGCAGCGGCTGGGCGGCCTGGCTCTGCCCCTGCTGTCCCTGCTGCCCGCGATTGCCCTGCGGGGCCTGCTGGGCCAGCGCGACCGACGACAGCCCGAGCCCGGCGCTCAGCAGCGCCACGGTGATCGCACTATGGAAACGTCCCATGTTCCCTGAACTCCTTCCCATGCCCGGACAGCGCAAGCGCGCAGGATGCGGCGCATCCTCATACGCTTTCGGCGACATTACTATACAACCCGGCGTGAGTGCCAGCCCCACGCGCACCGATGGACGGTATGCCCGTACCGGCGCCGACTCAGAACCGGCGCTGCAGCACCCGGATGATGTCGCCGGGCAGGATCGGCGCACGCTCCACCGCGCGATAATCCTTCTGCTCCCCGTCGACCACGCGGACCAGCACCACCTCGCCCTCGCGCGCCCGGTAGTCGTAGCCGCCGGCGCGTGCGATCGCGCTCAGCACCGTCATGCCGGTCGTGTAGGGGAACTCGCCGGGGGCGCGCACCTCGCCCAGGACGTAGAAGGGCCGGAAGGTCTGCACCTCGACCGCGACCTTCGGATCCTGCAGGTAATTGTCCTTCCTCAGCAGATCCTCGATACGCCTGGACAGCGTCTTGGCCGTCATGCCGCTGGCGCTGACATTGCCGACGAGCGGCAGGTAGATGTTGCCCGACGGGTCGAGGGTGAAATCGCCGGACAGGGCGTTTTCACCGAAGACGGTCAGCCGGACGCGGTTGCCGGGCTCGAGGACATAGCCCTCCGCCGGGCTGACGATCTTCATCGGCGCATCCTCGGTCGGGAAACCGGGAGTCGAGGAGCACCCCGTGGCGAGCAACGCGGCCACCAAAACGACTCGCGCCAAACGGACGGTGGACCGTCCGCGAGAAACGACACGCATCGAACCCAACTCCTGTCACCTTGAGCATGGCGAGGTTGCGCTTCGCGGGACTTGCATCGCAACTTCGACGCCAATTAAACGATATTCGCTCCCGTCCGCAACGGGACACTGCCGCGCAAGCGCGTGATCGGACATCATGGCCTCTTTTTTCAACACCCTTCTGGGAAGACTCCGCCCGGGCCGCCGCCTTGCAGTTGCCGGTGCGCCACGGATCCCGGACGGCCTGCGCCTCTACGCCGTCGGCGACATTCACGGCGAGAAGCGCTGCCTGGAGCGTCTGCTCGCCATGATTGCCGCCGACATGGACCGCCACCGCGGGCCGGACCTGCGCTGCACGATCGTCTTCCTCGGCGACTACGTCGACCGCGGGCCGGACAGCCGCGGGGTGCTCGACCTGCTGTGCGACGCCGCCGCGGCGTCCGCCGACGGCAGCGGCCCCGCCTGCCGCTTCCTCATGGGCAACCACGAGCAGGCTCTCCTGGAGTTCCTGAGGGATCCCGTCGCGGGCGCCCCCTGGCTGTCCTTCGGCGGAGTCGAGGCGCTGGCCAGCTACGGGATCCGCGCGTCGGTCGGGGTCAGCGATCCGAAACGCTGCCGGGCGCTCCGCGACGAGATGGAGGCCCGGCTGCCGGCGGCCCACCGCGGCTTCCTGACGGCGCTGGAGCCGATGGCGGTCTACGGCGACTACGCCTTCGTCCATGCCGGCGTGCTGCCCGGCCAGCCCCTGGAGCGGCAATCGGCCGACGATCTGCTCTGGATCCGGGAGCCCTTCCTGTCCTACCGGCGACGCCACGAGAAAATGATCGTGCACGGGCATACCGTGGTCGATGAGCCGGAACTCCTTGATAATCGAATCGGAATCGATACCGGAGCCTATGCAACGGGCGTGCTGACGGCACTCGTCCTGCAGGGCGGGGAGCGGGGTATATTGCAGACCGCGCCCTGAGACGGGGCCGCAACGGGTGACCATTGCCACGATACCTCCCCTGACGGGTATTTTTTTGTGGTCCCTCTCGCAGCTACTCGCTTTGGGGGTAAACTGATGGTAGGCTCCCCGCGTCCTCCATAAGCCATATGCGACGCCAATGACCCGCCATCCTTTGCTTACCAATGGCTATTCCGAAGCGCATTCTTCCCGTCCTTTCGTGACCCCTGCGTTGTCGGGGCGCCTCCTGGCCACCGCCGGCCGGCCAGCCGGGCTCGCCGCCACGGGCATGCTGCTCGCCCTGTCGCTGTCGCAGCCCGTTCTGGCCGACAGCAAGGGAACCCAGTCCCAGACGGACCCCCGCCGCCAGGGATCCGGAGCCAACGTCACGAAGGAGCTCGATCCGGAGGACAATACGAAGGGATCGCGCTCCGACTCGGAGCGGGTGCACGACAGCTACCAGGCAAAGGGCGTGGAGATGGGACAGTTCCTGTTCCTGCCCAAGCTGGAGACGGATCTGCTGTACAACAGCAACCTCTACGCGACGAAGACCGACGTCCGCGGCGAGTTCCTCTCGGTCATGCGGCCGGAGCTGAAGCTGCGCTCCCGCTTCAAGGAGCATGCCCTCAACGTCACGCTGATGGCCGAGCAGTACCTGCACCGCCGCTATCACCGCGACAACCGGACCGACCTGCTGGCGGAGGTCGATGGCCGCTACGATTTCTCGAGCGACACGCAGGCCAACTATTACGGCCAGGCCTTCGCCCGGCACGAAGACCGCGGCAGCCCGGACGACGTGCGCGGCCTGTCTCCCACGCCCACCAGCGGCGTCATCAACCGCGGCAGCGTCAAGCACCAGTTCGGCCGCTACACGGTCCTGGGGGAGGTCGGGGTCGACCGTCGTGCGTTCGGCAAGGTCGGCACCGCCGCCGGCCCCTCCATCGACAACTCCGACCGTGACCGGGTCGAGCTGCTGGGGCGGCTGCGCGGCAGCTACGAGATGTTCCCCGGCTATGCCTTCGTGACGGAGGTGTCGGCGAACGACCGGATCTACGACTCCTCGCGCGACCGCAACGGCTTCGACCGCAACAGCCACGGCTACCGCGTCGAGACCGGTATCGGCGTCGATATCAGCCAGCTGGTGCGCGGCGACTTCCTCGTCGGCTACTTCGCACAGAACTACCGGGACCAGCGCCTCAAGGACCCGAACGGGTTCTCGCTGCGCGCCACCTTCAACTGGACGCCGACCCCGCTGACGATCGTCGTTCCGTCGCTCGAGCGGACCGTGAACGAGACCACGACCTTCGGCGCGTCGAGCATGGTGCGCAACTCCTTCAGCGTGACCGTCCGTCACGAGCTTGAGCGCAACATCGTGCTGACCGGCTACGGCAGCGTCGCCTACGACCAGATGTCCGGCATCACCAACCAGAACGCCTGGAGCTATGAGGCGCGCGGCCGCGCCATCTACGCCTTCACGCCCGAACTGTTCACCGGAGGTGAGATCGCCTACCGCAGCAAGCATTCGGAGCTCAGCAGCTCCAGCTACAACCAGACCATCTTCATGCTGAGGCTCGGCCTGCAGTACTGACCACCGCCGATCCCGTTCCCTTAACCGTGGAGGCCCGTCAGGGGCCAATGACCATTCGCGATCCGCTATCCGCGCCGACCGCCCAGCCCACCAAGGATTTTCGTCAAACCGCCCGGTGGGCTTGGCGGCTGGTCTGGCGCGGCAAGTACCTCATCCTCGCCGTCATGGCGCTGGTGCTGGTTCCGACCATCCTGTTCCTGCAGCAGGCAACCCCCCGCTACACAGCCGCCGCCCAGATCATGATCGAGGCGCCGGGCACCAACGACGTGCTGTCCGACCGCAGCATGATGTTCGGCCGTCCGTTCATGTCGGACGCGATCATCCAGACGGAAGCGGAGCTGATCGCGTCGAGCACCCTGGCCCGCCGCGCGGTGGAGAAGCTGAGGCTGGACCGGGATCCGGAGTTCAACGAGGCCCTGCGCGAGCCCAAGCCGCTCGCGGCCTTCCTCGCTTCGCTGAACCCGGCGACCTGGATCCCCGATTCCTGGACCGAAAGGAAGGACGAGGGCCAGAGACTAGGCCCGCTTGCCCGCGAGGAGGTGGAGCGCGCCCGCATCGTGCGTGCCTTCTCCACCCGCCTGAGCGTGAGGCCGCAGCGCCGGTCGCATATCATCGCGCTCCAGTTCGTGTCGGAGGACCGCGAGAAGGCGGCTCTGATCACCAACACGCTGGCCGAGCTCTATCTGGTCGACCGTCTGGAAGCGAGCTTCGACGAGGCCCGCCAGGTCAGCCGCTGGCTGGGCGAACGGCTGGAGACGCTGCGCCGCGACGTGGTGGCGGCGGAGAATGCGGTCGAGCAGTTCCGCTCCGAACACGGGCTGCGGCGCAAGACCGAGCGGCAGGTCACGATCAACGACCAGCAGCTCTCCGAACTGAACTCCCGCCTCGTGGTGGCGCGGGCCGACCTCGCGCAGAAACAGGCACGGCTGGAGCAGGTCCGCGTCCTGGTCCGGCTGCGCGGCAGCGTCGACACCTCGTCGGACGTCCTCCAGTCGCCCCTCATCCAGCGTCTGCGCGAACAGGAGGCGCAGAAGTCCCGCGAGATGTCCGAGGCCCTGAAGACTTACGGCGAGCGGCATCCGCGCATGCTCGGGCTGCGCGCCGACCTGAACGACCTGCGCGGCAAGATCAGCAGCGAGATCGAGAAGATCGCCGCCTCCATCGCCAACGACGTCGAGGTGGCCGCGGCCGGCGTCCATTCGCTCGAGCGCGAACTGGATGGGTTGCGCCAGCAGAACAACGTCGCCGGCGCCGCCGAGGTTCGTCTGCGCGAACTGGAACGTCAGTCCGACGCCACCAAGAGCCTGTATGAGGCCTTCCTGTCCCGCTTCAAGCGCGAGGCGGAGCAGGAGCGGATGCAGCGCGCCAACGCCCGCATCGTGTCGCCGGCCGATATCCCGGTCGTTCCGTCCTATCCGCCGAAACGGGCGATGCTCGCCCTCGCGGCCCTGCTCTCGCTGGTCGGCGGCGTGGCGCTGGTCTTCCTGATCGACCACCTCGACAACGCGGTGCGATCGGCCGACGATGCGGAGGAGCTTACCGGCCTGCCGGTGCTGGCGATGATCCCGTACCAGCGCGGCAATGCCGACCGCCCGGCGGAGGAGGTGCTGCAGAGGCCCCGCTCCGCCCTGGCCGACGGTGTGCGCAGTCTGCGGACCGCGCTGCATCTCGGGGAGGGACCCGAAACGCCCAATGTGGTGCTCGTCACCTCGTCGGTCCCGAAGGAGGGCAAGACCTTCGTCTCGCTCTGCCTCGCCCTGCTGTTCTCGAAGGTGGACGAGCGGGTGCTGCTGATCGACGGCGACGTTCACCGCCCGCGCCTCCACAAGGCGCTGGGACTGGAGGCGGGGCGGGGCTTCGCCGAGGTTCTGTCCGGCAAGTGCAGCTTCGACGAGGCTCTGCACCGCGGGGTGGGCGGATCGCTCGACTTCCTGCCGGCCGGCCATATGCCGGAGCAGGCCGAGGCGATCCAGGGCACCCAGGTCGAAGCCCTGATCGCCGACCTGCGCCGGCGCTATACCCGGATCATCATCGACTCGCCGCCCGTCCTGGCGGTCGCCGACACCCGGGTGCTGGCGAGGCTGGCGGACCGGGTGGTGTATCTGGTGCGCTGGAACTCCACTCCGCGCGATGCGGTGCGCAACGGCATGAAACTGCTGCGCAGCGCCGGCATCGGCCCCTACGGCGTGGTGTTGTCGCAGGTGAACCAGCGCAAGCATGCCGGCTACGGCTATGGCGATTACGGGCAGTATTATGGCCGATACCGCGACTACTATGGAGAGTAGGGTGGACGGCCGCCGATCCGGCCGCTCCTCCTCCCACGGGACGCGGGCGGCGCGCCCGTCCCATCGTGGCCCGGCCGTTGTGGCCGGGTTGGCCGGACTCCTCCTGCTCGGGCTTTCGGCACCGAGCCTGCTGTCCGGTGTGCAGACGCTCGATGCCCGCGGCGTGCTGTGGGACGTCTATGCGGGAGAGGATCTCCCCGTCGACCGTCTCACCGCCGCGGCGGCCGATCTGGCGTCCGGACTGCGCTGGATGCCCGACGGCGAGCTTCAGGGCGACCGCAGCCTCGTCCTCCTGCGCGCCGCGGAAGCGGCGAAGACGGCCGCCGAACGCAAGGATCTGCTGGAGCAGGCGACCGCCTCGGCCATGGCGGCGGTGGCCATCGCCCCCGGACAGCCGGGCGTGTGGGCCCGCCTCGCCTATCTGCGCCTTCTGCAGGGGGAACCGGCCCCTGCCGCCGCAGCCCTGCGCCTGTCCATGCTGTCGGGGTCCTTCGTGCCGGCGATGATGGCCTCGCGGATCGAGCTGGGCCTGCGGCTGCTTCCTGCCCTCGATGCCGAGACGACCGAGCTTCTGCGCCGGCAGATCAGGCTGTTCTGGCTGGTCGAACCGAACCGGGTGGCCGAACTCAGTGAACGGCCCGGGGCGAATGACATCGTCCGCGAGGCGCTGAACGGGCTGACCGACGCCGACATGCTCCAGTTCCAGCGCCTGCACGGCAAACGGTAGCCGCCCCCTTCCCCGTGGCGAGGGCCGTCTCGCCGGCGGGACGGGGACGGCCCTCTCACCGCCGGCATTCGCCAAGATGACCAGCCCGAGATGATCAGTAGGTTCTCATCCGGAGCGGGCCGGACGGGCGCGGGGTGTCCGCCAGGGCGGCGGCGCAATCCCCGGTGACGGCGAACACCGCGAAGGCCGGGTCGACGGGCACTTCCGTGAGACAGGAGAGGCCACGCAGCCAGGACAGGTGCGGCGGCTGGCGGTCGGCATCCTCGAAGCCGGCGGCGGTCATGACGAGGTCCGGCTTGAAGTCCTCGATCACCGCGCGGATGCGTCCTCGCGTCTCCGGGCCGCGGAGCTTGCGGGTTTCGACGTCGTAGAACACGCGGTTCTCCAGCGTCGGCCCCATCAGGCCATAGGGAAGCAGCCCCATCGCGTAGATGCGGTGCGGCCGGCGGTCCTGCTGGATGCGGCGGTACAGGGTGTCGGGATGCCCGTTGAAGGCCTCCGCCCATGGAACGCCGATCAGTTCGTGTCGTCCGCCGGCCCCGGCGAGGGCCAGCACCAGGATGGGAACCACAGCCAGCGACACCCGCAGCGGTGCCCCGGCGGCGGCCAGCCGGCCGGCAAGGAGCCTCCCCATCTGCGAACGGTCTGACCGCAGCGGGCCGGGCTGCGGAACCGCCGCCCCTCGCCGACCGAAGAGCCACCCCAGCGGCGGCAACGACAGGCCCGCGACCACCACCACCGTCAGGCTCAGCAGGATCGCGGCGAAGCCCAGCCGCCATTGGATCACCTGGTCGAAGTAGACCGACCAGGGGGTGATGGTGAACAACACGCCGGCCGCAGCCGCCCAGACCGTGACGACGGCCGCCACGAGACGGCCGCGCCGACCGGCAGTGATCGCCAACGCCGCCGCACCGATCGTGCCGAGCACGAACAGCACCAGGATGCCGCGGTCGCGCAGACCATCCAGCAGATACCACTCCCCCCGCGTCGCCAGGGCCTTCACCAGGGTGAGGTCGAAGGCGAAGCGGAAGTCGGGATCCGACAGGGCACCGAGGACCGCCAGGGTGCGCAGCATGAATCCGCTGCCCAGCAGGAAGACGAAGGCCACGCCCAGGCCGGTCAGCATCCGGAGCGGCGACGGCACCAGCGGCCTGCCGCCCGGCCGCAGCAGAACCGCCAAAGTACCGAGCCAGCAGGGCATCAGGCCGAGCGCGGACGGCTTCACCGCCAGCGCCAGACTCATTGCCATCGCCGAAGCGAGGAGGTGGGCGCACCACCGGGCGGGAGCCATCCGCGGCCCCTCGCTGAGCGGAGCGAGCAGGCACGCCAGCGCGGCGAGCAGAAATGCCGCCGTGGCAACGTCGTTCTTGCCGATGGTCGCCGACAGCGTCAGGGACAGGAATACGAAGCAGCCCGCCGCGGCGAGGGAGGCCCGGCCATGGACCGGCGCGGCATCGGGAGTGGCGGCGGCGCTCAGGGCGGCGGCGACGGTGTAGGCGGAAACGACGGCCAACAGGGCCGCAACCGCCGTGCCGACCACCATTCCATGGAGACCGTGACCGGAGGCGAGCGGCAGACCGAACATCGCCTCCCAGCCGTAGCTGTAGCTGTCGAACGGGTTGGCCCCGATGGCGAAGGACCCCTGCTGCAGGAACCGGACGAAGGTCGGGAGGTGGTAGACCAGCACGTCCATGTTGTTGAGCGGGACAGCCGTGAAGTCCTCCGCATAGCCGAGGAAATCGCGGAACATCTGCGGCAGGGGAACCGCCCGGTCGAAGAATGGCACGCGGGTCCATACGGACTGCGGCAGCAGCACGACCGCCACGGCAAGGCCGAACAGGCCCCGCTCCGCCCACCGGCCGCCACCCCGCGGGTCGAAGAATGGCCGGTCGGCGGGCTGGGGCGGAACCGGGTGGCGGCCCAGCAGCAGCCCCACGACCGCCATCAGCAGGGCCGACAGGAGAAGACCGGCGACAATGCCGGGAAGGGTGAGCAGGCCGGCGAAGCCAGGCAGGGCGACGCCGGCGTAGACGGTCCACAGCCCCGCAGCCAGGGTGGCCGTGACCGGCGCCGTCGTGTGCCGGCCGATCGCCCAGTAGCCGAGGGAGAAGCCTCCGGCAAGAGCACAGGGCAGCAGCGGGTCGAACATCGCAGGTCTTTCGCGGAACGGCCGTGCCCCGTCATTGGCGCGGCATCTGTTGTGCAGGCGCCCGTATATCCGATATCCGCCGGGTTCAACAACCATCGTTATGCATCATTGGTCCACAGACCACCGGACGGAGCGCCGTGATCATGATATTCTGCCGAACCCGACCCGTCCGCCGCCCCGCCCCAGGGGCCGAGCCGGCAGGCGCGGGCACGGGACCGGCCCGGATCGCGCCTCTCCGTCCCCGGTCGCCGGGAGGAATTCCTTCCGGGATGCTTCGCCGGAAAGTTATACTGCTTTCGGCGGGAACCCGCCGCGGCCAGCACGGCGCTGCTGCCTGTGCCGATGGACAGGAGATTTGACGATGCGGATCCTGCTGGTCCACGAACGTTACCGCCAGCGCGGCGGCGAAGACGTCGTGGTCGAGACGGAGCAGGCTCTGCTCGCGGCCCACGGCGCCGACGTCGCCACCCTGATCGACGACAACGCCCGCATCGGCGACGCCGGATCGCTGCGGCTGGCCGCCGGAACCGTCTGGTCGCGCGAGGGATACGGGATGGTGTCGCGGGCGGTCGCGGAGCATCGGCCCGACATCCTGCATGTCCACAACACCTTTCCTCTGCTCTCCCCGTCCATCTATTACGCCGCGCAGCGTCACGGCATCCCGGTGGTGCAGACGCTGCACAACTTCCGCCTGATGTGCGCGAACGGATTCATGCTGCGCGACGGCAAGGCCTGCGACCTCTGTCTCGAGCGGACGGTCAAATGGCCGGCGGTCCGGCACGCCTGTTACCGCGACAGCCGGCTGGCGAGCGCGGCCGTCGCTGCCATGGCGGGCTTCCATCATGGAATCGGAACGTGGCGCAGCAAGGTCGACCTGTTCCTTGCGCTGAACCCGCATTCGAGGAACTTGTTCATCAAGGGAGGACTGCCCCCCGACCGGGTCGCGGTGTGCCCGCCGGCGGTCCGCGATCCGGGGCCGCGGCCGGCGGAGAACGACGACCGGGCCGGTGCCTTGTTCGTCGGCCGCCTCAGCCAGGAAAAGGGGCTGGAACCCCTCATCGAGGCATGGCGCGGCATCGACGCCCCACTCGACATCATCGGCGAAGGGCCGCTTGGCGAAAGGCTGGCGCGCGAGGCTCCGCCGCAGGTGCGCTTCCTGGGAGGCATGTCCTACGAGGGCGTGTCGGCGGCCATGACGCGGTCCTCGATCCTGCTGTTCCCGTCGCTGTGGTACGAGAACTTCCCCCTGGTCGTCGCCGAGGCGATGGCCCATGGCCTTCCGGTTCTGGCCTCCGCCGACAGTGCCGTCGTCCATATGATCAGCGACGGCGAGACAGGAGCCTTCGCCCTTGCCGGCGACGTGGCCGATTGGCGCAACCGCCTCTCCGCACTCATGGCGCGGCCGGACCGGCTCCGCCGGATGGGCCGGGCGGCCCGCACCATGTTCGAGACCCGCTTTTCGGATGCGCCCGCATACGAGCGGCGGATGGCCCTCTATCGGCAGGTGCTGGCGGCCCGCGCGCATCCTGCGCCGGATGCCGGCCGGAAGGCCCGCGGCATCATCGCGGACGGGCAGGACCAGGGCAAGGCCGGTTGATCCGCCGGCCGGCGGCGACACGGCAGGCTGCACGGGGCTGCCGGACGACCTGGATGGCCGGCGCATCGGGACGCACAAGGCCACGCTTCTCGCGTACCGCGGCCGGCAGCCGTCCCCGTCCCACCCGGAGGATGACCGTTTTGGGAGAAACACCAGCGATCCTTGAACAACCTACCCCGGCCCGGTAATGTCCTGCGCAAGGCGAGCGGACCGGGCGGAAAGCGCATCCGCGCCACCGCCGCCACCATTCCGGACAGAGTGATGGTTTCCAGGGTCAAGACCTTCTGCCTTCTCCTGATCGGCGCACTGCTGTCGGGCTATCTGATGGGTGGCAAGGCCTTCGCCTACATCCAGATTCCTCCGGTGTACATCGGCGAGATCACCCTTGCCGCCGCCGCCGTCCTGTTCCTGGCGGCCAACGATTACCGCATCGTCAAGAGCTCCGGCCTGGTATGGCTGATCGCCATCTACTGCCTGTGGTGCTTTTCCCGGACATGGCCGTACCTGAGCGAGTTCGGCCTGGACGCCGCCCGTGACTCGGCGATCTACTATTACTCCGCCTTCGCCGTTCTGGTGGCGGCGAGCGTATCCGACATCGACGCCGTCGACCGGGTGATCACCTTCTATGCCAGGATGATCCGGATCGCCGCCATCGCCCTTCCTGTCGCCATCCTGTACACGATGAACCTGATGGACGAGGAAAGCCGGTTCGTCCTGGTCAAGGCCGGCGACGTCGCCGTGCACCTGACGGGCATGCTCGCCTTCCGGCTGCTGCTGCTCGACCGGATGGCGACGGGCCGCCACAGCCACGTCCACCGCCTGATCGAGATCGCCTTCTGGGCCTGCTGGACCGGCAGCCTGTTCTGGTCCGTCCTCAGCCGCGGCGCCTTCCTGGCCCTGACCTGCGGCACGCTGGCCGTCGTCGTCTTCGGGTACGCGCGGCGCCGGGTGATGCAGTTGGCCGGAGTCGGGATCGTCGCCCTGCTGGCGCTCGCGGCCCTCGACCTGAGCATCGACCTGGAGCGCCGCAACCTGTCGGCGGCACAGTTGATTGCCAACATCCTGAGCATCGGCGGCATCACGCCGGAGGGTGAGGCCTTCTCCCGTGTCGACAGCAAGGACCTCGAAGGCACGATGAACTGGCGCCTGCAGTGGTGGGGAGACATCATCGACTACACCGTCCACGGGCCCTATTTCTGGACCGGCAAAGGGTTCGGGGAGAACCTCGCCGATTCCGACGGCTACCAGACCGATTACTACGACAACAGCCTGCGCAGCCCGCACAACGGACACTTCACGATCCTGGCCCGCGCCGGGGTTCCCGGCCTGGCGCTCTGGCTGACGGTCCTCGGAACCTTCGCATTCCAGCTCTCCAGGATGACGGTGCGGCTCCAGCGCGCCGGCCTGGAGAACTGGGCGCGCCTGAACGTCTGGATCCTCGCCTACTGGCTCGCCGCCCTCGTCAACGCGTCGTTCGACGTCTATCTGGAGGGACCGCAGGGCGGCATCTGGTTCTGGTCGATCATGGGGCTGGGCATCGGCGTCCTGGTGCTGGAACGTTCGCTTCTCGTGGCAGAACCGGCCCCTGCGCAAGCGTTGCGGCCGACCGGCGCCGGGACGTGACCATGCCGCCGCAGTCGCAGGACCGGCTCGCGCCCGAGTTCCGCTATCTGTGTGCCGCGGTTCGTGCATCCCTTCCCGCCGCCGCCCCACCTGTCCCGCCACAGCCGGAAACGGCCATCGACTGGCCGGCCGTCGTCAGGGGGGCCGCCCGGCATCGCGCGACGGGACTTGTCCTTGCCGGCCTGCAGACCGCCGCCCTTCCCGCCCCGCCCGCCGCGGAGATGGGGAAACTGCGCCGCAACGCCTCGGCCCTGGCCAGGGTTTGCCTCGCCAATGCGGCGGAAACGCTTCGCCTCGCCGGGATGCTGCAGGCGGCCGGGATCCGCGTCATGGTCCTGAAAGGGGTGGTGCTCTCGCAACAGCTCCATGGCGACCCCGCCCGGCGCGATGCCGGGGACATCGACCTGCTGGTCGACCCCGCCCGGTTCTGGGACGCCGAAGCGGTCCTGCTGCAGGCCGGCTACGAGCCCGACGGCCCCTTGATCCCAGGCAGCCACCGGGCGGCGGGACAGGCGCTGCTCCGCGACCTGTCCTACCGGAACCGGGCGCGCGGAACCCTGGTCGAGCTGCACCAGCGGCTCACCGCCAATCCGCATCGGCTCGACTGCTCCTTCGAGGCGCTCTGGCGCGCCCATGGCGAGGTGCGGCTGGCGGGACGCGCCGTGGCCACCCTGCCCGACCGCATCCTGCCGCTCTACCTGTGCGTCCATGGCGCCCATCACTGCTGGGAGCGGCTGTGCTGGCTGGCCGACCTCGCGGCGCTGCTCGACAGCCCGGACGCCGTCCGCCGCACGCTCGACGATGCGGAAGCCGCTGGTCTCGGCCGCTCGATGCGTCTGGCTGTGGGGCTCTGCAACCGGCTGCTGGGTCTGCCGCTGCCCGAGGAGGCCCTGCCCGCAGGCCCGTGGGCGCGCCGGGTGGACCGCTTCATCCACAGCGTCTTCGGCGGAACGGCGTGGCTGGAGGAGCCGGCCAAGGGGACCGCCGCCTGGGTCCGGCGCGAACTGCGGCAGCGTCTGCACGTCTACGCGCTGAAGCCCGGCTGGCGCCACCGCTGGAACGAGCTGCAGGCCGATCTGCGCAATCCGGCGGACTGGGGGGTGATCCCGCTGCCGGCGCGGCTGATCTGGCTCTATCCGGCCCTGCGTCCGATCGGATGGGTCGTCCGCACGCTCCGCCGCCGCCGGTCCCTGACCGGGAGGCCGCGCCGATGAGCGGCGACGCCACTCCCCAACCGCCACCGATCGGCGGGCGCGAGCGGCTGCGCCGGCTGGCTGCGCTGGTCCGCGACGTGGCGCGCTTCGCCGGGCCGCGGCGTCTTGTTTCGACCATCATGCTGATGGGCGCCACGGCCTTCGCCGAAGGAGCCGGGCTGCTGCTGCTGCTGCCGCTGCTGGACCTGTTGGGGATCAGCGGGTCGGGCCGGGTGTCGGGCTGGCTCGGCGCGATGGGGCTGCCGCCGGTCGGGCTGGGCGGCGCGCTCGCCCTCTATGTGGTCCTGATGGCGGTCGCATCGCTGGTCGTCCGGGCACGGACGCTGACGGTCCTGCGGCTTCGTCTGGCCTATGTCGACGATCTCCGCCGCCGCCTGCACGATGCGATCCTGGCGACGGAATGGCCGGTCTTCTCCCGGCTGCGCTCGGCGGCCCTGTCGCAGGCGCTGACCGAGGAGTGCGTGAAGGCCGGAATCGGCGTGGAGTTCCTGTTGCGGCTGGGCACCAACGGGCTCCAGATCGCGACGCTGCTGGCCGCCGCCGCCTGGGTTTCGCCGCCGCTGGCCGGATTGCTGCTGGGGCTGGCGGCGGTCGCCGGGCTGACGATGCGGCCGATGAACCGCCTGACCTACCGGCTCGGGCAGATGCTCCAGGAGGCGGGGCGACGGATGAACGCCGACCTGCTGGACGATCTGGCCGGCATGCGGGTGGTGCGCAGCCATGGATTGGAGGCGGCGCGCCGCCGGCGCTTTGCGGAGCGCATCGCGCAGGTCCGCGACAGCCACCTCGCCTACATGAGTCTCGCGGGGACCGAGCAGGCGCTGACCCGGACCGCGGCGGCGGCGGTGACGGCCGGCGTCGTGCTGACCGCGGTGCAGGGGCTGGACATGCCGCTGGCCGACACGCTGGCGGTCATCGTCGCCTTCGCCCGCCTGCTGTCGACCGGAATGGCGCTTCGCCAGGGGCAGACGATGATCCTGCACGCTCTGCCCGCCCATGCCGCGGTGGGCGACCTGCTCCGGCAACTGCGCGAGGGCGCCGAACCGGTGGCCGCCGGAAAGGCGCCCCCATTCGAGCGCAGCCTGCGGGTCGAGGGCGTGTGCTACCGCCATGGCAGCGGCGAGACGCCTGCGCTGAACGACGTGACCGCCGAGATTCCGGCCCGCGGGATCACGGCCGTCATCGGCCCGTCCGGCTCCGGCAAATCGACGCTGGCCGACCTGCTGCTCGGCCTGATCACGCCGGAGTCGGGGCGGATCCTGGCGGACGGCCGGCCGCTGGAGGGGAGCGACCGGCTCGCCTGGCGGCAGCGCGTCGCCTATGTGCCGCAGGACAGTTTCCTGTTCCACGACACGGTGCGCAACAACCTGGCCATGGTCCGCCCGGACGCCTCCGACGCCGAGCTGTGGGACGCGCTGGAGCGGGCGGCCGCGGCGGACTTCCTGCGGGCGCAGCCGTCGGGGCTCGACACCGTGGTCGGCGACCGCGGCGGCTGGCTGTCCGGTGGCGAGCGCCAGCGCATCGCCATCGCCCGCGCCCTGCTGCGGCGCCCCGCCCTGCTGATCCTGGACGAGGCCACCAGCGCGCTGGATGCGGAGAGCGAGCGCCGGATCCTGTCGGTGATCGAGGCGCTGGGCCGGGACATGGCCGTGCTGGTCGTCACCCACCGGCCGGCCACCGCGCGATGCGCCGACCGGCTGCTGGTGATGGAGGGCGGACGGCTGGTCGCGGCCGGCCGGTGGGAGGAGGTCGAGGCCCGCTCCGCCCCGCTGCTCGCCCGCCTCGGCCTGCTCGCAACGGCTGCCTGATTCCCCTGCGGTCAGACGTCCAGCCCGTCCAGCCAGCGGGACAGGCAGCGCGCCGCCCGCTCCTCGATGGCCGGGGCATGCCGGTCGGCGTCGGCCCGCAGGCCGGGTACGGTAACGCCCTCCGTCCTGGCGATCTCGCAGGCATGGCCGATCAGCCAGCGCTCGAACCCCGCCAGCCGGGCCTCGGGGTGGAACTGGAAGGCAATGGCGTTGCGCCCCCAGGCGAAGGCCTGATTGCGGCAGACCGCGGTAGAGGCGAGGCGGACCGCACCGTCCGGCAGGTCGAAGGTATCGCCGTGCCAGTGCAGGACCGTCGCCCCCTCCTCCGCGAATGGCGCCAGGCAGGACTCCCGTCCCTCCGCCGTCAGCCGGATCGGCGCGAAGCCGATCTCGGGCCAGGGACCCGGATAGACCTTGGCACCGAGCGCGCGGGCCATGAGCTGCGCCCCCAGGCAGATCCCCATGGTCGGACGCCCGGCGGCCAGCCGCGCCTGCAGGAGCCGCAGCTCCTCCTCCAGGAACGGATAGCCGGCCTCCTCGTAGGCGCCGATGGGTCCGCCGAGGACCACCAGCAATTCGGTCTTCACCGGCTCCAGCGTCCAGAGCGGATCGACCCCCGCGTCATAGTAGTGAACCCTGTAGCCGCGCCGCTCGAGCACCTCCTCGAAGCTGCCGAGATCCTCGAACTGCACATGTCGGATCGCCACCGCGGTCTTCAGCATGCTCCACCCTCCTCACGCCATCCCTGTCCCGCTTTATGTCCTATGCCAATAATTCAAATTGGCATGACATAAAGCTACCTGTGACCGGTTCAGCTTGTCCAGCGGCGGCATTCGTCATTGTGCGATGCGGCATGCTTGGCATGTCGATTACGCACGCCTCCTCCCGGAAAGCTTGACCATAATAATCAGGTGTTCCCCGCCGGTCCGGCCAAGAAGACCGTGCGCGACGGAAGACAAGGACAAACGAGAGAGAACGGTGCTCCACAAAATTCTCGACAAGATCGACCGCATGGTCGCGCAAAAGCGACAGAGCGGCGAGCTAGACGCTTGGATTCGCAGAGGGGAGGCGCGGCGCTATTGCCAGCGCATCTCGGCAACCCGGAAGCACTACTATCCGGCTCTGCTGATGTACCTTGAAAGGCACGCCGGTCAGCCGTCAGCCAGCGGCACCGGAGCCTGAAGACAGCGAAAGGGCCGCGCCGATCTGGGCGCGGCCCTTTCGTTTCAGCCGGATGACCGAGCGTCCTACTCCGCGGCCACCGTCCTCGTCAGCATGCTGCCGGTCTGCTGGTAGCGCAGGTGCCAGGAGAAGGCCTCCTCCAGCAGGTGCGGCGTGTGGCCGCCGCGCTGGGTCGCCCGGCGGAAGTAGTCCATCGCCAACTCGCGATAGCTGGGATGGACGCAGTTGCGGATGATCGTCTCCGCCCGCTCGCGCGGCGCCAGCCCGCGCAGGTCGGCGAGACCGGTCTCGGTCACCAGCACGTCCACGTCATGCTCGTTGTGGTCGACGTGGGTGACCATCGGCACCACGCTGGAAATGGCGCCGTCCTTGGCCAGCGACTTGGTCACGAAGACGGCGAGGTGGCAGTTGCGGGCGAAGTCGCCCGACCCGCCGATGCCGTTCATCATGTGGGTGCCGTTGACATGCGTGGAGTTGACGTTGCCGTAGATGTCGCACTCCAGCGCCGTGTTGATGCCGATGACGCCAAGCCGCCGGATGACCTCCGGATGGTTGGAGATCTCCTGCGGACGCAGCAGCAGCCGCCCCTTGTAGGACCCGATCCTGGGCAGCACCTCGGCATATTTGCCGGCGCTGAGCGTGATGGAGGAGCCCGACGCGAAGGTCAGCTTGCCGGCGTCGAACAGCTCGAAGGTGCTGTCCTGCAGGACCTCGCTGTACATGGTCAGGTCGTGGAACGGCCCGTCGATCAGCCCGTGCAGCACGGCGTTGGCGATGGTGCCGATGCCCGCCTGCAGCGGGTTCAGCGAACGGCCGAGCCGTCCCTGCCGCACCTCGCGGTCGAAGAACTCGATCAGGTGGCCGGCGATCGCCCTGGTGTCGTCGTCCGGCGGCAGGATGCTGGCGGAGCTGTCCTGCTTGCGCGTCACCACGATGGCGGCGATCTTCGACGGATCGATCGGGATATAGGGCAGGCCCGCCCGGCTCTCCGCCGTCACCACCGGGATCGGCTCGCGGAAGGGACGGCGCGTCGGGATGTAGACGTCGTGCATCCCTTCGAGGTCGAGCGGTTGGGTCAGGTTCAGCTCGACGATCACCTTCTCCGCCAGGATGGCGAAGGTGGCCGAATTGCCGATGGAGGTGGTCGGGACGATGCCGCCGGTGTCGGTGATGGCGCAGGCCTCGATCACCGCCACGTCGACCGGTCCCATCTGGCGCGAGCGCAGAAGCTCCACCGTTTCCGAGAGGTGCTGGTCGACGAACATCACTTCGCCGCGGTTGATCGCCTTGCGCAGCACCGGGTCGGCCTGGAAGGGCAGGCGGCGGGCCAGCACGCCGGCCTCCGTCAGGATCTTGTCCACGTCGTTGCCGAGCGAGGCGCCGGTCATCAGCGTGATCTTGATCCGCTCGTTGGCGGCGCGTTCGGCCAGCGCCAGCGGGACGGCCTTGGCGTCGCCGGCCCGGGTGAAGCCGCTCATGCCGATGGTCATGCCGTCCTTGATGAGGAGGGCGGCCTCCTCCGGCGTGACCACCTTGCCCCACAGGGATTTCATCCGGATTCTATCGCGGTACATCAGGGGTTTCCTTCGATTATTATTCGTGGGGGCCGCAAACCATTACTTCCATTGCCCGACCAGCGACTAATAGGCCCCCCGGTTCCACGGCAACAACTGCACCGCGGACATATCAGACACCCCTAAACTACATGGTCAGACCACTTACCTCCGGTTGAAGGATGCGCCTCTCACTCCGCCGGGCTCGGCGACGGGGCGGGAGGGACGGCTTTCCTGCGATGAAGCCGCTCGGTCAGATATTGGAAGGCGACGAACAGCACGGGCACGAAGAGGATGCCGATCGCCGTCGCCGCCACCATGCCGCCGAAGACGGTGGTGCCGATGGACCGCCGGCTGGCCGCTCCCGCGCCGGTCGCCACCAGCAGCGGAACCGTGCCGAGGATGAAGGCGAAGGCGGTCATCAGCACCGCGCGGAAGCGCTGGCGCGCACCCGTCACCGCCGCGTCGATGATCGACAGGCCGGCCGCCCTCTGTTCGCGGGCGAACTCCACGATCAGGATGGCGTTCTTGGCGGCGAGGCCCACCAGCAGGACGAGGCCGATCTGCGCATAGACGTCGTTGGGAATGCCGGCGATCCACAGCGCGGCCCCGGCCCCCAGCACGGCCACCGCCACCGACAGCAGCACCGCCAGCGGGATCAGCCAGTCCTCGTACTGCGCCACCAGGAACAGATAGCCGAACAGCAGGGCGAGGCCGAACACGAGGATGCCCTGGTTGCCGACCCGGCTCTCCTGATAGGACAGGCCGGACCACTCCGTGGCATAGCCTGGCGGCAGGGTACGGTCCGCCACCTGCTGCATCGCCTGCAACGCCTGGCCGGAACTGATGCCCGGCGCCCCCTGCCCGTTCACCGAGGCCGAGAGGAACTGGTTGTAGCGGGTGATGCTGTCCGGCGCCGGCACCGTGCGGATGGTGACAAGCGTGCGCAGCGGCACCATGTCGCCGCTGGCGCTGCGGACGTAGAGCTGGTCGATCGCCTCCGCCTGCTCGCGGAAGTCGGCCTCGTCCTGGACCTTCACCTGGAAGACCCGGCCGTACAGGTTGAAGTCGTTGACGTAGACCGAACCGAGATGGGCCTGCAGCGTCGTGAAGACGTCGCCCGGCGTCACCCCCAGCAGCGACGCCCGCGTGCGGTCGAGGTCGACGTAGAGGTGCGGCACGTCGGCAGAGAAGGTGCTGAAGACGGCGCGCAGGTTCGGGTCCTGGTTGGCCGCCACCATCAGCCCGCGCAACACCGATCCCAGGTCCTGCGGCGATTGCCCGCCGGTCGCCTGGACCCGCAGGTCGAAGCCGCCGGTGGCGCCGAGGCCGGGGATGGAGGGCGGGTTGAAGGCGGTGATCGTCGCTTCCGGCATGGCGGCGAACTGCGGGCGAAGCCGCCCCAGGATGGCGTCCACCGTCTGGTCGGCCCCGCGCTCCGACCAGGGCTTCAGCGCGGCGATGATCAGGCCGACGTTGGAGCCCTGGCCGCTCAGGATGCTGTAGCCGGACACCGCGATGGTGTCGGCGACGCCCGGCGTGTCCTTCACCAGCGCGGCGATGCGGTCCATCGCCGGCTCCGTCCGCGTCAGGGCGGCGGCACTGGGAAGCTGGACGTTGACGAAGAAGTAGCCCTGGTCCTCCGCCGGCAGGAAGGCAGTGGGCAGCGAGCGCAGCAGCAGGAAGGCCCCCGCGGTGATCGCCGCGAACAGGACCAGCCCCACCGCCAGCCGCCGCCCGAGCCCGTGCACCAGCCGGCCATAGCCGCCGCGCACCCGCTCGACCCCGCCGTTGAAGGCGGCGAGCGGCCGCCAGGGCCGTCCCGGCGGGCGCAGCAGCAGTCCGCAGAGCGCCGGGCTCAGCGTCAGGGAGTTGATGCCCGAGATGATGAAGGAGGCGGAAATGGTGACCGCGAACTGGCGGTAGAGCTGCCCCGTGATGCCCGGCAGGAAGGCCACGGGTATGAAGACGGCGGCCAGCACCAGGGTGGAGGCGACGATGGCGCCGGTCACCTGCCCCATCGCCTGCCGCGCCGCCTCGGGCGGGGAGAGCTCGGGATGCTCCTCCATCACGCGCCGGACATTCTCCACCACCACGATGGCGTCGTCGACGACGAGGCCGATGGCGAGGATCAGCGCGAACAGCGTGATGGTGTTGGCGCTGTAGCCGAGCGCCAGCAGCACCGCGAAGACGCCGATGATCGACACGGGGATCGCCAGCGTCGGGATCAGCGTCGCCCGCCAGTCCTGCAGGAAGACGTAGATGACCGCCACCACCAGCAGGAAGGTGATGCCGAGCGTCAGCACGATCTCCTCGATCGTCGCGGTCACGAAGTTGGTGGTGTTGAAGACGACGGCGTACTCGATCCCCTCGGGGAAGCGCTGCGACAGCCGGTCGAGCTCCGCCCGCACGGCGTTGGCGACGTCCAGCGCGTTGGCGCCGGGCGACTGGTAGACGACCAGCGTCGCCGCCGGCGATCCGTTGAGCTTGGACGAGGCGCTGTAGGTCTGGGCGCCCAGCTCCACCCGCGCCACGTCGCGCAGCCGGACCACGCCGCCATTCTCGTTGGTGCGGATGATGATGTCGCCGAACTGCTTCGGATCGTCCAGCCGGCCGCGGGCCAGGATGGTCAGTTGCTGCTGCTGGTCGCCCTGCACCGGGGGCGCGCCGATCTGGCCGGCGGAGGCCTGGATGTTCTGCTGCTGGATGGCGCCGACCACGTCCGACGCGGCGATGCCCAGCGCCGCCATGCGGTCCGGGTTCATCCAGATGCGCATGGAGTAGTTCAGCGCGCCCAGCACCTGGGCATCGCCGACGCCGTTCACCCGCGCGATGGCGTCGCGCAGGTTGATGCTGGCGTAGTTCGAGATGAAGATCGCGTCGTACTTGCTGTCGGGCGAGTAGATGTTGACCGCCATCAGCATGTTCGAGGACTGCCGGCGCACGGTGACGCCCTGGCGGCTGACCTCCGACGGCAGGGTGGGCGTCGCCAGCGACATGCGGTTCTGCACGTTGACGGCGGCGATGTCCGGATCGGTGCCCGGCGCGAAGGTGACGGTGAGCTGGTAGTTGCCCGTGTCGGTGCTGGTGGAGGACATGTAGAGCATGCCTTCCACGCCGTTCACCTGCGTCTCGATCGGGGCGGCGACGCTCTCCGCCACGACCTGGGCGTTTGCCCCGGGATAGTTGGCGGTCACCTGCACCGAGGGCGGGGTGATCGGCGGATACTGCGCCACCGGGATGGCGACGAGGGCGAGCAGGCCGGCGATCAGCGTGACGACGGCGATGACGATGGCGAGGTTCGGGCGCCGGATGAACAGGGCGGAGAACATCGGCTTACTCCCCCTTGCGGGGGGCGCCCTTGCGCGGGGCGTCGGGTCGCTCGGCCGTCTGGCTGGAGGCGACCGGCTGCACCGTCATGCCCGGCCGCACCTTCTGCACGCCGTCCACCAGGACGGTTTCGCCGGGGTTCAGCCCCTTCTCCACCGCGATCACCTGCTCGATCTGCGGGCCGACCTCGATGCGGCGCTGCTGCACCCGGTTGTCCTGGTCGAGCACCAGCACGTAGCGGCCCTGCTGGTCCTGCTGGATCGCGGCGACCGGGACGACGGGGCGCTGCTCCGGCTCGTCGCGCCGCACGCGCACCGTCACGAACTGGCCGGGCAGCAAAAGGCGCTGCGGGTTCGGGAAGAGGGCGCGGATGCCGATGGTTCCGGTCTGCGGGTCGATGCGGTTGTCGACGAACTCCACCTTGCCGACCTCGCCGTAATCGGAGCCGTCGGAAAAGCGCAGCGTCGGGATGAACTTGTCGACCGCATCGGCGGGGGAGCGCACGTCGAACTGGCGCTGGGTCGCCAGCAGGTCGCGGTCGCTGACCGAGAAGACCACCCGGATGGGGTCGAGCTGCACCACCGTGGCCAGCACGCCGGTGGCGGGATTGACGAGGTTGCCCTGCGTCACCGCCGTGGCGCCGACCCGCCCGTCGATCGGGCTGGTCACGCGGGTATAGCCGAGGTTCAGCTCGGCGGTGCGGACCTGCGCCTGGGCCTGCAGGACGCCGGCCTGGGCGGCGTCGCGCTCGGCCAGTGCCTGGTCGTACTGCGCCTGCGAGACGTTGCCGCGCTCGCGCAGTTCGCCCGCCCGGTTGAAGGCCCGCTCGGCCTCGCGCAGCTTGGCCTCGGCACTGGCAAGCTGGGCCTTGGCGCTGTCGAGCGACGCCTGGAAGGGCCCCTGCTCGATGGCGTAGAGCAGGTCGCCCTCGCGGACGTCCTGCCCTTCCTGGAACACCACCTTCTCGACCGCCCCCTCGACGCGCGCCCGCGCATCGAAGGACTGGATGGCGGCGACGCGGCCGATGAACTCGGACGAGGGCGCCACGTCCCGGCTTTCCACCGGGGCCGTCGTCACCGCGGGCGGCGGCCCGCCCTGCGGCTGCTGCGCGGCGACACCCGCCGTCCCGAGCGACAGGGCGGCCAGGACGGCAAGGGAAAGGCGGCGGCAGGGCTTCATCTGGGCAACTCCGTCAGCGTCCGAGCGCACAACAGCCCGGCAGCGCTTTCGGCTCCCGCCACCAAAACAAAAGGGACCGCGCAGCAAAGACCGCCGCGGCCCCGCCCTCGCCTCCGGTCGCCCTACTTCGCCGGAGCCGGCTCGCTGCCGAACAGCGACTTGGTCTCCAGGAACTCCTCGAAGCCGGCCTCGCCCCACTCGCGCCCGATGCCCGACTGCTTGTAGCCGCCGAAGGGGGCGCCGAGGTCGCCGGAGGCGCCGTTCAGGTGCACCATGCCGGTGCGCAGCCGGCGGGCGACCGCCCTCGCCTCCTCCACCGTCCCGGCGGACACGTAGCCCGACAGGCCGTAGGGGGTGTCGTTGGCGCTGCGGATCGCCTCCTCCAGATCGTCATAGGGGCGGATGACCAGCACCGGGCCGAAGATCTCCTCCCGCACGACGGTCATGTCGTCGGTGACCCGGCTGAACACGGTCGGGCGCACGAAGAAGCCCCGATCGAGCCCCTCCGGCCGCTCCGGTCCGCCGCACAGCAGGACCGCGCCCTCCTCGATGCCCTGGCGGATCAGGCCGACCACCCGCTCGTACTGGCGGCGGTTGGCGATGGGACCGACATTGGTCTCCGGCTTGCGCGGGTCGCCGACCACCAGCTTGGCGCAGACCTGGACGGCCAGGGCCTCCACCTCCGCCAGCCGGGCGGCGGGGACGAACAGGCGGGACGGCGCGTTGCAGCTCTGCCCGGTGTTGGACATCATCGACCGCACGCCATGCGTGACCGCGCGGGTGAGATCGGCACTCTCGCACAGGATGTTGGCCGACTTGCCGCCCAGCTCCAGCGAGACGCGCTTGATGCCGTCGGCCGCCGCGTGGAGGACCGAAGCGCCGGCCCGCGTCGAGCCGGTGAGCGACACCATGTCGACCAGCGGGTGCGAGGACAGGACGGGACCGATCTCCGCCCCGTCGCCGAAGATCATGTTGTAGACGCCGGCCGGCACCCCGGCCTCGTGCAGGATCTCCGTGAAGAGACGGGCCGAATAGGGGGCGAACTCGCTGGGCTTCAGGACCATGGTGCAGCCGGCCGCCAGCGCCGGGGCAACCTTGCAGGCGATCTGGTTCATCGGCCAGTTCCACGGCGTGATCAGCGCGCAGACGCCGATGGGCTCGCGGACGATGCGGGTGGTGCCGTGTATCCGCTCGAACGGGTAGTCGCGGGCGACGCGCAGGGCGTGCTGGAAATGCGACAGCCCCATCCTGGCCTGGGCGGGCTTCGACAGGCCGGCGAGCGGCGCGCCCATCTCCTCGGTGATGGCATCGGCCATGTCGTCCATGCGCTTCTCATAGGCGGCGCAGATCGCGGCCAGCAGGTCGAGCCGCTCGTCCAGGCTGCTCTGCGAGAAGCGGTCGAAGGCGCGGCGGGCTGCCTGCACGGCGCGCTGCACGTCCGGCTCCCCGCCCAGCGCCACGACGCCGGACGGCTGCTCCGTCGCCGGATTGATGACGTCGAAGCGCCGCGCGCCCGCGGCGGGCTCGGTCCAGCCGCCGTCGATGTAGAAGCTCAGGCACTGCCTCATGCTCGGTTCCCTCGGTTCTTGTTGGTCCCCTTCCGGCGGACATGGTCGCCCGAGGCGGGCGGCAAGGTCCAGCCCCTCCGCCAAACGCCCCGTGCAGCCGTTACCGCGCGTCACGCGCATTTCTCTAGCGCGCGTCCCGCGCACCATCTTGCCGCGCGTCCCGCGCGGGGCCCCTCGGCATCAGCAGCAGGGCGAGCAGCGAGAGCGCCAGCACGCCGGCCAGCGCGAGGAAGGCGACGTGGAAGCCGTGACCCAGCGCCGCCCGGCGCTCCGCCTCGTCGAGCAGGGCATAGCCGGCGGCATGGGTGCCCGCCGCGGCGTCCAGCACGATGGAGATCAGGCTGACGCTGAACGACCCGCCGAGCTGGCGGCCGAAATTGACCGCCCCCGACGCCTGTGGGACCAGATGCGGCTCCAGCGTCATCAGCGCGCCTGCGGTGATCGGCGGCATCATCAGGCCGAGCCCGATGCGCCCGAGCAGGATCCACAGGGCCAGCAGCATGACGGCCGTGCCGAGGTCGGCCAGCGCGATCAGCACGCAGGAGGCGGCGAAGAGGAGGCCGCCGCACAGGATCGGGATGGCCCGCGACACCCGGTCGGTCATGCGGCCGGCGAAGGGAAAGGTCGCCGCCATGGCGAGGCCGGCCGGCAGCATCATCAGGCCGGCGGTGCTGGCGCTCAGATGCCCGACCTGCTGCAGATAGAGCGGGATCAGATAGGTCGAGGCATAGAGCCCGCCGCCCATCGACAGGGTCAGCACGAAGCCGCCGACGAAGGAGCGCGAGCGGAAGACCCGCAGTTCCAGCAGCGGGAAGGGACAGAACCACTCCCACAGCAGGAAGGTGATCAGCCCGGCGCCCCCGGCGGTGAGGCCGCCGCGCACCACCGGCTCGTCCCAGCCGATCTGCAGGCCGCGCGACAGGGCCCAGAGCAGGACGGCCAGCGTTCCCGCCAGCAGCAGCAGCCCGGCAAGGTCGAGGCGGCGTGCCGGCAGCCCGTCGCCGCGGCCCGGCAGATGGACGAGCGCCATGGGACCGCCACGAGGCAGACCGGCAGCGCCACCAGGAAGGTTGCGCGCCAGGAGAAGAGATCGACCAGCAGCCCGCCGAGCACCGGCGCGATGGACGGCGCCAGGATCACTCCCAGGCCATAGATGCCGAAGCCCTTCCCCCGCTCGGCCGGATGGAAGACGCGGAAGATGACCATCATGCCGAGCGGCTGGACGATGCCGGCCGCCGCCCCCTGCAGGATGCGCGCGACGATCAGCCAGGCGACGCCCGGACTGGCGGCGCCGAGCAGCGAGCCGGCGCTGAAGACCAGCATGGCGGCCACGAAGGTCGCCCGGATGCCGAAGCGCTCGACGCTCCAGGCGCTCAGCAGCATGGCGGTGGTCATCGCGGCGAGGAAGCCGGTCACCAGCCATTGGATCGTCTGGCGGTCCACCGCGAAGACGGTCATCAGCTGCGGCAGGGCGACGTTGAGGATGGTCGCCGCCAGCACGACGGAGAAGGTGCCGAGCATCGCCGACGCGGTCGCCAGCCAGCGCGCCCGGACGGTGACCGCGGGGACGGATTGGTCGGTGGAACTCATCGCCGCCGCCCCCTATCGCGCGTCGCCGACGCGGCGGCGGATGTCCCGCAGCAGCCGGTCCAGCGTCCGCAGGTCGTCCTCGGCCAGCCCGCCGAGCAGCTCCACGCGAAGCTCGGCCGCCACCGCCTCGATCCGCGCCAGCATGTCCCTGGCCTGGGCGGAAAGGTGGATGCGGCGGCTGCGCCGATCCTGCGGGCAGACCCGGCGTTCCAGCCAGCCATCCTCCTCCAGCCGGTCGAGCAGGCGGACCAGGGTCGGCCCCTCGATCCCCATCAACTCGGCCAGTTCCTTCTGGGTGACGCCATCGCCGGCCCGGTCGGTCAGCACGAGCGCCCGCCACTTCGCCTGGCTGAGCCCGAGCGGCCGCAGCCGCTGGTCGAGCTTCAGCCGCCACGCCCGCGCCGTCTCCTGCAACAGGATACCGATGGAGGAGAGGACCTGCTGACGGGACTCGTCTGGCATCGCACCCGGCTTTCATGAGCTTGCTATTTGGTAGCAAGCTATCAATTCGCCGCGACCTTGGCAAGGACCCGACGCCGCCGCTCGCCCTCGGGGCCGCGGCGCGGGATTGGGCGCCCGTGCGATGCCTGCGGCTTTGCGCCCCAAAACGCCGAAGGGGCCGCCGAAGCGACCCCTTGAGGAAGGCTAAAGCCTTGAAACGGTTGGTGATCCGGGTGGGACTCGAACCCACGACCACATGATTAAAAGTCATGTTCTTACCGATTTCGGTCCGCACGGCCTATGCCGGAACTGCCCACGAAAAACGCCAAAAGACGGCCGATTTCAAGGACACACAAACCGAGCAATTGATTTTTGTGGACCGACTCGATCACGGAAGGTTGGAAAATATGGCCCTGAAGTGGTATCAACCGGCGGACCGAGTGCGGACCGAGATGCCTCGCCAGGGAGAAAATGACTATGGCTCGCGTCAATCTGACCCAGCGCTTCATTGACACCGTCAAGCCGCCGGAGAAGGACAGCACGTCCTACCAAGACACGACCGTGCGAGGTCTCACGCTGCGGGTGAGGTCGAACGGTCTCAAAACGTGGGTGATGCGGTATCGGTGGGAAGGCGTTGAGCACATGGTCACGCTGACCGGCGACGAGAAGCTTCTCGGCGCGCGCCTCTGGGGACAGTCCATCCGCACAGACGTTTCGCGTGGCAACCCTCCCCACCTCAAGGTGATCAAGGACCAGACAATCAATAAGACAACTATTGAGCATGTCGCGTCAGACACCCTCGCGTATCTGGAGAGCCAAGGCCGATCAAAGTCGTACGTGGATGCCTGCCGACGCTACCAGACCAAGTATGTGCATCCTGCCATCGGGCACATTGAAGTTCACAAGGTTCGGCGTCTCGACGTGGAACGATTGCTGCGCCCATTGGTGAGCCAACCGGCGACGCACAATCGCGTCCTCGCGTGGATCTCCCTCATGCTGACGCAAGCGCGTAAATGGGAGATGCTGACCGATGCGCAGTGGATCAGTGACATCGGCCGTCAGAAGGAACAACCGCGGGAAGCATACCTGACGGACGCGCAGCTTGACCGACTTATCGACGCACTGACCGACACGACAACTGACTATTGTGTTTCCTTCCTGATGCTGACCGGCGCGCGACCAAACGAGGCGTTCAAAGCGCGCTGGGAACAATTCGACCTTAACGATGCGGTGTGGCGCAAGCCAGCCGCCAACATGAAGACGAAAAAGGCGCACACCGTCCCCCTCGCGCCCGAAGCAGTGGAACTGCTGCGGTCGCTTAAGGAGAAAGGGCGGTCAAACGAATGGGTGTTCCCCTCCCCTCATCCCGGTCGTGTCGGACACCTCACCACCATCAAGAACCGCTGGGCCACGTTGCGGAAGGTCGCTGATCTTGGTGACGCGAACCTTTACGACCTTCGCCACACCTTTGCCACGCGGCTGCTGTCTCAGGGGGCATCAATCAAGACGGTTCAGAGTTTGACCGGTCACAGCACCCCGCAAACGCTGCTGAAGCACTACGCTCACGTCGTAAACGATGACCAGCGCGCTGCTGTTGCTGGGTTGATGGGAAAGCGGGTTCTCAAAAGCCTTTCCTGAGCCGCCTCCTACGCGGTCGGTGATGGGTGGCGCTGGGGGTGCTGGCTTGCGAAAACGATGAAGGCGCCTACCCTGGGAAGGGTGGCGCCTTCGGTGTTGGTGGGCCGTGTGGCGTTGTTTCGGTGGATCAGTATCTCGGCCTATGCTTCCGCCCCCATTCGAGGACGGCGGCGCGGGGATCGCAGTTACGGCGCTTCTTAGACTTTCGGCGCTTGGCCTTCGCCGCGCGCTCTGCCCGCTATGCGTCAAGGGCGTCTTGCATGGCGAACGCTGCATCGAACAGAAGCACCGTGGCTGCCGCCAGCAAGGTTTCGGTGCGGTCGGTCATCATGGCAGGCGGAGGACCAGATTGTTCAGGGCTTCCTAGCGGAGAAAGTAACGGCGGCGATTGATCTTAATCGACGCAGGGGCGCCAGCACGGGAAGCGCGATAGTACAAACACTATTTTGAGACACCAAGCAGAGCAGCTAGCTCTACGAGGCTAACGAAATCAGTTGGGTTCATGTGCATTCTCCTTTTTCATAATTTGCACTAGTCTAACACAAAATTTTTTACTACGCAAGTATTGTATTTGAAATAATTTACTGCTATCCTGTTGTCAATCTCGAAAGAGGTTTTCTCACCAAATCGGCAGCACTGACAGGGTGGGCATTCGCCTTACGAACGCGTGCCCACCTCTTTTCCGGTTTGGCGTTTTTACTTCAGATTACTCAGGAAAGAAACCAATTGTGGAGATCAAGTCATGATACACCAGATTTAGAGATACAAGGCGTGGCGGAACGTGCTCGTCGCCACGATCAACGAGGGTTTACAGCAGGGCGCGATTTCCCTGGAGGTCGGCGCGGACGGCCTGTCACGCGGCGACTACCGCATGTACGAGTGCCGCGTCGGAGGGTTCCCGACGAAAGTGTTCGTTCAGTGCCTTGGCGCGGATGAATTGCATTTTCGGGTCGCGGTCTGCCCGACGAAGAACGCTGAACAGTGGCTGCCCTGCATGGGTGCTGGGTTCGAGGTCGGCTAGGTGATCGCTTCGGGTTGGCTGGAACGCGCCGAAGGCCGATGGATTCAGGGCACAGAAAACGAGGGCTTCGGCACGTTCCGTTGCCGCCAACAGTTCCAGCCAATCATGGAAAAGTTGAACGTCGAGCCGCGCGGGTATCTGAACGCGCGGCCTAATGATTACGTGTATCGTTGATCGGTAATCATCTGATAGCCGATTCCTCATTTTTGAAACAACGCTGATTTGGAGAAAACGACAATGTAGTATCTACGAAAAATTGCGGACGATTGGACCGCAACTCTTGCTTACGGCTCTAAGAGCGATACCCCAAACGGGAAGTGGAAGAATCACTCCTTCGACCTGCCTGCGCTGGTCGAGGGACTGACCACCCACAAAGTCGGGCACAAGGACGGCCTATGCTTCCTTCAGGGTTCCTGCGTGGACGGCGTGCGATCCGCCAAGGCCATGGAGCGCCTGTTCATTGTCGGCATCGACGTGGACAACGGCATGGCGAGCAAGGAACTGGACCGCATCGTTAGGGAACGCGGGGTGTTCTGCATACGCTACACCACTCACAGCAGCGGGCGCGAGGTGACGGAGGTCAGCCGCGACGACCTGAACCGCTTCCTGCGCGAGAGCCCCGAAGCTGACGTTCGTGACTACCTGACCACCAAGAAGCGGTTCATTCCGGCGATTGCCGAAACCGCCGAAGTGATCGAGGAGAAGCAGACCGGCAGCGGCATCGTCACGCGGATCAAGCACGCGCCGATGCCAAAGAACCGTTTGGTGTTCATCCTGGCGCAGCCGTGGAGTGTCGCGGACTACCCGACGCAGGCTGAAGCCCTCGCCGCATGGAGGCGGTCGTATCTGGCGTTCGCGGCTTGGTTGGGCATCCAGGTGGACGAAGCCTGCACCGACGTATCCAGGCTCTACTTCACCCCGCGCCACTCGGACGGAGCGCCCTACGAAGCGGTGGTGCATGAGGGCAAGGCCGTGGACATCTTCGCCCTGCCGAGCGTGAAGACGGACGCCAGCGCGACGAGCAATCCCTTCCTCGCCGCTGCCAGCGCCATGGGCGCCAAGGTGGAGGGCAGCGCCGACGACCTGATGCGCAAGCTGAAACGGTGGGCGGCAACGGGATACGCGGACACGTTCCTGATCGCAGACGCTCTCGAAGCCCGCAGCCCTGACGTGCTGCATCCCGAAAAGGACCGTGGTGACGTTCACCACATCGAATGTCCGTTCCAAGACGAGCACACCGACCCTTCGGCCTTTGGTGGAAGCTTCGTCATTAACGCCGGCGAGTCCCATAAGGGCGGATTCGTCATCGGGTGTCAGCACAACGCCTGCACCGGACGGGATCGGCTCGACTTCCTGGCAGAGATGATCAAGCGGGACTGGCTGACCACCGAAGACCTATGCGCCGACGAGTTTCAGATCGAGGTCGGGGGCGCAGAGGGCCGACCGACGCATGGAGAGTTGTTCTTGGGCGAGCGGACGAACGTCCAGCCGAGAGAATCGGCCAACCTGGGCGACGGCACCGTGTTCAAGCACGCCAGCAATCAGAACGCCCTGTCCGACGCGGCGCTTGCCGACGCTCTGCTGAAGGACGTCGCGAAGCTCTACCGCTTCAACACTGATCGGAGAGAGTGGATGCGGTTCGACGCGAATCGGCTGATTTGGGAATTCGGCGCCTCTGACCACCTTCGGAACGATGTCACCAACGGCTTGTAGGTCCTTGCGGGGGGGATCGTTGCAGCGATCACCGACGGAATGGACGACGAGAAAGCCGACGCGATTGCCGCGCGGATTTACAAGCAGCTCGGAGCCAACAACACGGTTCGAGCCGTATCCGACATGCTGGCGCGAAAGCCTGGGCTAATGATCGGCATGAGGGACTTGGACGCTGACCCGATGGTCATCGCCACGCCTTCCGGCATCTACAGCCTGGAATCCGGTGAACTGGTGGCGAGCGATGCAGAGGAGTGTGCGAAGTACCTCTGCACAAAGCAAACCGCCGCAGGCGTGGTCGATATTCCGACGCCGATGTTCGACAGCCTGCTTCGGAACATGGCGAACAACGACGCGGAGACCGAAGAATACCTCTGGCAACTCCTCGGCTACACCCTGTCTGGTGACCAGCGGCTTCAAAAGAGCTTCTGGCTCACCGGATCGGGGCAGAACGGCAAGAGCACCTTCCTCAACACGCTGTTTGGCCTGTTCGGCTCCTACGCCATCTCCTTCGACGCGAGCGTTTTGGAGAAGCAGAAGAACGACCGGCACCCTACGGAGATCGCACAGTTCGTCGGTGCCCGTCTCGCCATCACTTCAGAATGGCCGGATGGGGGCTTCCTGAACGAAGATCGGTTTAAACGCCTGACCGGCGACGACGTGATCTCAGCGCGGTTCATGCGCGGGGACAACTTCAGCTTCATGTCGCAGGCGAAAATCTGGGTCGTGATGAACAAGCTCCCCGCCGTGCAGAAGATGTCTTTCGCCGTTGCACGCCGCCTGTGCATCGTCCCGACAGGGCCAGCGGTGGCGAAGCCCGACGTGATGTTGAAGCTGAAGCTGGTGAAGGAGTACCCCGGCATCCTGTTCAAGGCCATCAAGGCCGCAGCCAAGTTCTTTGGTCAGGTAGACGGGGTTCCAGTACCGGCGCTGGTGTAGGCGCGGACGGAGGAGTACATCCGCAGCGAGGATCGTTTCGGCCAGTTCCTGGGTGACCGGTGCGTCACACATCCGAAGATGATCGCCTCCATCGCCGCGTTGGTGGACGAGTACAACGAATGGGCGCGCGACGAGGGCGTGAACCAGATGACCCGAAGCCTCATCGAAGGAATGCTGGAGGAGCGCGGCATCAAGGTCGGGAAGGCGAAGTGGAACACCAACAACGACGGCTTCTACCTCGGGACCGGCAAGGTGTGTGCCATCGGTATCGGGCTGAAGAGTGACACTGCGACGCGCGTCGCGGCACACCACTTCGGGCTGAAGATTGATGAGGACGATACGGAAGAGGAGGAGCGACCTGCAAAGGTCGTCAACTTCCCCGGTCGCAGGAAGTTCTAACGAGGAGGCAGGGGCGTGCGATTGTGTGCCCCGCTTTTCGTTTTTCCCAGATCAGGCGGGAAATTTCCCTCTAGCGGGGGAAGCTGAACCCGTTGGTATCCCTGGGTTTCTCAACGATTTCCCATTTTTCCCAGTTTTTCGATATGGTGCTTGTGCATAGCGCGTGGGGGATGTGTGTTGTTCTGAAGACTTGCTACGGAACTCAACCCGGAAAATCAGGGAAATTTGGGAAAACACGCAAAATAACAAGCATTTCCAATGGGTTCAGCTTTCCCAACGGTAGGGAAAAGCAGGGAAAGCAGGGAAAACGGAAGGCACCATCCACGCGGGCGTGCAGTCCGCAATCCCTCGCATCCCGCCGTCAAAATCACCCCCGCGCCGTTATCTCTGTTTGGGTTCCACAGCATTACATCGCGCCCGCCCCGCCACCTGGACGGTTCGGCTGGAAAGGGGGGTACTACCCCCGGCGGGTCCCCCTAACGTTTCTCCACCACACTCTGCCGCGTTGCCGCTGCTACCCCATCGGCATTGCCCGCATTACCGCCAGCGCCGCGTCTCACAGCGACAGCATTGCGCGTATTTCGACCGCAACGCTTCTGCTCCTGGCAAAATCGCCATTTCCGCCGAGTCCACAACGTTCCGGGTCGCGTTTCCAACCGTTGCAAAATAGTCACATGCGCTGAAGGGAAAGTCTCAATAGAGCAAGCCCGTGTGAGTCGTCTCATCAACCCGCCCAAGCGCTGGCTCGGCAGTCTCACACGAATGGTATTGCCATTTTGAGACCTCCGTGAGACAACATCTTAGATGTCTGTGAGACTCTGAGATGGAGAACTGCCATGTTGCTGGGCTATGCACGTACGAGCACATTGGACCAACAGGCGGGGTTGGAGGCGCAGCACCGCGAGCTTGCCGCCGCTGGGGTGGAGAAGCTGTTCAGCGAGCAAGTGTCGTCCGTCGACGTGGCGCGGCGGGAAGCTCTGGAAAGCGCCCTCGACTATCTGCGCGACGGCGATACGCTCATTGTAACGAAGCTGGACCGCTTGGCCCGCTCCGTCGCCCACCTCCTCCAAATCGTTGACCGGATCGAAGCCAAGGGCGCGTCTCTCCGCATTATGGCTATGAACCTCGACACCTCGACGCCTACCGGCAAGCTCATGCTCACCATGCTGGGGGCAATCGGCCAATTCGAGCGCGAAGTGATGCTTGAACGTCAGCGCGAAGGCATCGCCAAGGCGAAGGCTGAAGGGAAGTATCGCGGCCGCAAGCCCACCGCACGGGAGAAGGGCGACGAGGTACGCAAGCTGCACGCCGAAGGGCGCACTCCCAAACAGATCGTTGAGAAGCTGGGGATCAGTCGCGCCAGCGTCTTCCGTCTGCTCAAGGAGGAGGCATAGGCAACGTCACTCGAGGAAATACATTAAGCGAGCAATTGTTGCTCCGCCTCTTGACGTTTTGTAAGCATTTCATTGTTCACGGGGCAGGCGGCGCGCGGTGCAGCCTTTCTAGTGGTGTGCGCCAGACAGACCGCTACGTATGTAGCTTGGCGCAGTCCGCAGGATGGCTCGGGTCCACCACCCTACAAACGGCACCATCCGTCTGCCTCGGTCCACTGGTTCACAAGCCCAATCCGGCATCCCCTCATTCCTATCCACGTCGCCCGCAGCCGCATCTGATAAACCGCCCAATCCGCAAGGTCAGGACCGGCCTCCCTGTTCGCGTCCATCCGCTCGACGCTCTTCGCGCCACCTGCAAAAAAACGAGCAACATCTCTGCTACGAACTATCGCGACAATATCCCGAGCTGATTTCAGCCATTCCTACCGAAATACGGCCTCAGCCATTCTGCGGAACCGCCTCCTTTTGGCGACAGTATTGTTGAAGTAGGTTTGATCTATTTCTACAATGATCTCTGCAACTCCTCGTCTCGGCTCGCCAAGGCGCTCTTCTACGACCATCGTCATAGTCTGTGGAGCCTCCGCATCGGAGGGGATGACATGCTTAGTTAGAAAAAACCCGATGTCAGCCCTTCCGTACCCCGTCTTAGGCAACACCTTCCCAGCCCGATTCACATAGAAATACTTGCTGCTTGTCTCTATAGCATTCCTAATTTGCGACTTATCGGCAACCCTTGAGTCGACGATACTCAGATACTCTGCCATATAGAGAACACCATAAGGCAAATTGAACTTCGTCGTGTGCCGATACAAGTACCCTTCCTCCGCCCGGAACGCACGGAGTATTCTTTCAAACGCTTTCTCCGTGAAGTGAACCCCAGTCGCAGACCGAATGGCCATTTCAACGATATCGGAGAACTCAATCAAGAGCTCGATGAGCTCGGCAGAAGTCTTTCCACGAACCCTCTTGCTTCGCCCCGTAAAAGCCTCGGGGTTCGCCAGAGGACAATCATCGTACTCCTCCTGTACAAATTTTGCAATTCCGCGAACATCCGACTTCGCATGCTTCGCGAAGAGTGAGAGTTTACGGCCTAGGGAGTCATATTTCTCATCAACGTCCAGGTTGATGATGTGAATCGGATTATCACACGCCGGGCACGTTGCGTAATGCTGAGTTTTACCGCACTTCACTTGGTAGTATGGGTACTGCTTCCCGGTGGCCCTGTGAAAATTCTCTTCTTTCAGCTTGATGCAGTCGTCATCTTCGGGGCGCAATTTGAAGATATCCATGGTCCACCAGCAGCTATGAGTCCCCTCACCCCCCCACGTCGGTAGAGAGGGGCAGGCATTAAAGTACGCCCCGGCCTATCGGCAAAGGATGGGATTCCAGCGTGCATATTATGATATGGCGACATAATGCCGCTACAGCCCCCGCATTGGCTTGTTCCAGTGTAGTGCCCGCTGTTCCGTAGACAGACCGTCACTCCCAGAAGAGATCTTACCCTCCGATTAGGGTTGCGAGCACACCCGAATAATAAGACGGGTATCGCTGCAGTATCTCCGAAGCTTGATCCTTCTTCTCTCGCAGCACATCAATCACATCAAGGCGGCGATGGTGCGGGCTGGTGACGACCGACAATTCTTGCGCAACTAACCTGTCGGAGAAGCCCATCTCATATAATGAGATTGAACTATCATCAGATAGTCCATATTTAATCCTTTTCTGGAGACCTTTGACTATGGTGTAAGATGGGTCCTCTTCCCCTAAAAACTCAGCTACAGCGTTTACTATAAGCATGCCGTCAAACGCGATTCCACCCTCGAATATCTCAACAACTTGGTCAATTGTGACTTTCCGGAAACCTTTTCCCCATTTTGTTTTTACGCCAACCCTATTCATGCTTTCATGCAGTTGAGAGAACGTATGGCCAGCCATCCATTCCAATGCAAACACAACCATGTCGGCTTTTGGAACACACTTGATGAACGTCTTGTTCTTCATTGTGTCCTGCATCAGAGGCCATATTGCTACGAGCATATCCTCGTAGCTTACTATAAACGGCAAATTTTCTCTGTGCTGGTTAACCCATGCTTCTACTTGCATAGCGTCGCTAATGCCTAAAAGGGTCTTCCCATACGACCGCCTCTTTTCTGCTTCGGTCAAAGTGTCCGCTATTCTACTTGACAACCACGTAAAAATGCGACTTAACTTGGTACGCTCATCAGAGCTGCTCTGCATAAATGCAAATGTCGTCTCAAGCAATCTTGCCACAGATCCGCTATCGAATTCCTCAAGAGCAGTCATGTAGCTCTCAATCACCGAAAGAGTCTTAAATCTATCTGCAAGCTGTTCTTCAATTTTGTCGGAATCATCTTCTCCCAATTCCAAGCAAATCTGTCGTACGCGATCTAGCGCCTCCTCCGATGACGAAGAGTACATGGTTAGCAGTTCGTCAGGGGCCAAGTCATATTGACGTTCTGTTGCCTTCGCCTCTATAGGCATCACTAATTTTTGTATCTCGCTAATGCAAGGCTCTGCCATTTCTGGATTGAGCAGATGCAGTACCTCAGTCCAGCTCTTGCTGAAGTTTCCATTTCGGTATTGTCGGCTATCGTAGAGATTCGGAGAAGTGAAAATCACACTTCCTTCTGTATACATGCCCGACCTCCCCGCTCTTCCCATGAGATTGTGGAAGTCTCGGACAGAGATTTTTTCGGATCCTTGGCGTAGTGATGATAGAATTAGATAGCGAATCGGAAGATTAACTCCTTGAGCCAGGGTCGATGTGCACACGACTAGCTTAGCATGACGCATTTTCATCGCATGCTCGACCGACAATCTTATACCGTGAGGTGTGTTTCCGTGATGCGTTAGCACCCCCATCCTAGCGCATTTCGTATAGGCTGCATCGGCGCCAATATTTCTTTCATAAAGGTCACCAATAAGCTTGATCTCATGCTCGTTAGAATAGTTAAGCGGCGTTGCCAAATCGACATCTCGTGAATAAGCTTCCACGATTCTGTCGCACACTCCTTTGGCGACAATCTTTGTTCCGCAAAATATGGCTACTCCGCCAACTTTCGATAGTTTCAGCCCGAGGTAGACAGCGATTGAACTTCCATCGTCGCACTGAGGAAATAATGGCGGGACCTTTCGCTCTCTCGGAAGCCGCTTCAATTGTTGCGTCTGAATTACACGAGGAACATAAAATTCACGAACGTTCGGATCTTTGTCATTTACGTAGACTAGAGATCCCGAAACTGATTTCTGCGATCTTAGACCTTTTGTCCAACTGGTGAAAGCTATACTTCGCTGCGTTGGCAGTAACCGTATACCACGCACCACAACCCCTTTATCGCTGTTTATCCACTCGTTTATAGCCTCCGCATTGCTGACCACAGCCGATATCACAATGAATTGGGCATGCTTATCTACATTATAACGTAGGTAAGATGCCAGAAGTTCATAGTTTGCGCCTCGGCCCACGCAGTCGAGTTGGTGTCCTTCATCAAGTACAACGAGTCCAACAGAGCTCAGCAAGGTGGAGTCCTGTCTAATTATGTAGGCTAACTTCTCGGGTGTAACAATGAGTATGCCCCGTTTTGAAACCGACAAGTCAAAATCTTCGCCAATTGTGAAATCGTCTGTGAGCTCATCGACATGGACGGCCTCATCCCGAAACGCATTGACGAGATCTGCCTTTATATCGTGGCACAGCGCACGAAAGGGCGCTACTATGATAGCGGTAGATGTCCTGCCAGATAAAAGCGCACTACGTATTATTATTTCTGTCGCACGCGTTTTCCCTGCGCTGGTCGGCATCTGAATAACACCTGAAGCACCTTGGAAGATGCCTCGCTCTCCCAGGATTCGTTGAGCAGGCCACAACTCCTTTACGAAGGACGGCTTCGTGAGGGTGGGCATCCAAACGTCAAGAGGCAGGCCAGTGTAAGCTGGCAGGCAATATCTGGCCGAGTTTCTATAGCGCCATATAGCAACTGCAGCAACGAGGTCGGATAGGAACAACTCACGTGGAGTCCCATAGGCATATACAGCATCTCTGAGCGAGTCTGTTGCTGTGACCAACACGGGCTCATCTATGGCACTATCGTATATCTGGCGGAACAACGACATAATATCTTCTAAGTATTCTTCATATATGCTTCCGCCTAGGGTGGTTACGAGTGATAAATCTCCTTTTAGGAGCCAAATAAGTAGATGCTCGATGCACTGGGCATTAAGATCGAGTTCGAGCGGCAACTGGTTAATCAGTACGCTTGAACTCCCAGGGAGATCACAAAGATAATATGCCGAAGAAGCCAGCAAAATTACGTAGGAGTTGTTTGCACCATCAAGCCCGCTGCTATGGTATGCATCAAAAAAGAATGAAGAGAAACGAAGCTCCTCTGTAGCTGCACGCAGATCTTCCTCCGCGTCGCGACCGTCGGCAATTGCAGCGGCTATATCACCGAGCATGCCAATTGACAATGGGAACAGGTTTCTTGGGTCATCTTTAATCTTCAAGTGATGTTCTTGAGGAACGTCATATTCGTACATCTTTGCCAAAGACCGGGTCTTCGCCAAAAGATTATTTGACTTAGATTTAGGCTTCATTTGCAGCTCTGTTGTATAAATTGCGCACTAGCTCCATCAAACTTTCGCCTTTGATGGTAATTAAATAGAGACTATCCTTCTCTGGGTGCTTGCTGCTGTCTGATTGTTGAATCGAGTCCTTGTCGAATATGGAGTTATTGAATACCGCAGCGGCTCCATATGAACGGCGGTAGGGTCGGTCCTCAACGTCCTGAAAGCGCTCAATTTTGCTTGCCTCCTCTTCGCCGTACCTCCTGTAAAGGTGACGTTTGATCGCATGCAGAGACTCGGCCTGCCTAACCATATCCTTCGCCGAATCATCAATCGCATTCTGCAAGCGGGGGTGCGGCTTATTCCCAGATAGTTGAGCTTTCGCCTCACAGATATAAAGCTCATCATCATTACTGTCTGAATACCAGTCAGTTACTCTGAATCCTATAATATCAGAGCCTTTTACTGACTCATTTCGGGCACCCTTTTCAGCATATTTGTTCCTAGGCACCCAGTACCCGAGAGCATATTCTAAGTAGTCTGCTAGCAATATTTCTGCAAAGTCTCCAGATCTTATGCTCGGGCCGGGCGCAGATGACTCATCTGGAAAGATAATGGCATGAAGATATTCAGAGCGCGTTTTCTTTGATCCTTTAACCATAATCCTAAGCTCTTCATCATCGCAATAATGATGCCTAAAATGCTTTGCCCATGCCGACATTACCGCGTCGTCTTCATGATACTTCAGCTCCAACACTTTGATCTGCCGTCCGTCGGCCGAAACGAGAGTTTCTCCGGTTTCCGTCAGCCAGCTTAAATGGGGCGGATGCGCTGGCATAATGTGACTTTCGGACTGGTTGGTAAGTACGCCTAAAATGGCTATGCAATGAGTTATGTGTCAACTTCTATGTTATGTGGGAGGCGGCGCCACCCATTGTGCAGTGGGTTCAGGATGGCTCTTATATCAGTTGGCGTTAGACCGTGTCAGCTAAGGCGTGGTAGGTTGAGGATGCGTTCCCAATTTTTTGCCTAATTGGACGCTATGAACTGACCGATGCACAATGGGAGCGGCTGGAGCCGCGCTTTCCTCCAGAGAATCCTCGTACCGGACGGCCGATCCACTCTCACCGGCGGATGATCAACGGCATGCATTGGATCGCCCGCAGTGGAGCAACATGGCGCGGCTTGGCGGAGCAGTATGGCCCGTTCGGGACCGTGTCGAGCCGGTTCTACCGCTGGCGGCGCGCCGGGATTTAGCAGCGTATCCTTGAAGCGCTGCGAGCCCGCACCGACCGGCGGGTGTGGTGGATTGGAACCTGCATTTTTTGGACAGTACCATCGTCCGCGCTCGTCAGCGCGCCGATGACGTCCGCAAAACCAGCGGCGAAAAAGGGAATCAATGATGACGCACTCGGCCGCTCGCGGCCGCTTCTCGACCAAGATCAACATCCGCGGCGAAGGCTTCAGCAAGCCGGTGACCTTCACGCTGACCAGCGGCGTGGTGCACGACAGCAAGGCCTTCGCCACCCTGATGGGGACCCGCTGGTTTGCGGGATTCCAAACAAAACTGCCGACGCGCATTCCCGGAAACACCTATTCCATTAGGAGTTCCATCAACGCGCGCCTCTGATCGTCGATACAGGCAAGGACTGCGCCATCCGCGGCTAAAAGGTCACGTGCAAGCAACAATCGACGGTGCAGCCATTCGAGCCAAGATGAGTCTCGGTGAGCGGCGTCCTCCGATAAGTGATCATCGTAAAGCAGGTCTTCACGGCCGGAGTTGTAAGGCGGGTCAATGACGATCGTTTGTGCTATAATGCCGGTCAGCTGTCGCTTGCCGCGATACAGGGCTTCATCCAGCGCGGCACAGACGCGAAGCGCAGGCTGGTGGGTCTTTTGTAGCGCCGGAGCATTGTGGCGTTCGGGAGGCAGCGCACAAAACGTATCCCGCATTCAGGCTGACGCCTCTGCATTGAATTGGTGACGCCTCAGAGTGACAGAATCATGTGAAAAATCAATGGATTGGACGGCTGCGGTGACGGGTGATGCCCACTAACCGGGAGGCGCCTAATGGAGCCCTCTCGCACGCGGCACCACCGCTTCCGCGCACGTGCGTTACGTCGCAAAGCCGGTCTTCTCCATCCGCAATCCGGTGATGACCTTCCCCTTGTTTGTTGGCTTCCATGCGATGCGCGACTGAGGGTCCGCAGCCAGCATGCGCTGCTTGAAGATGTTGGCGTTTGGAATCCTATCGTAACCTTCGCCCTTTGCCCACACACTGAATGCTGAATACGCCAAACTGGACGGAACTGCGTCCTCTGCCTTCCCCGTCACCTCGCACTCTTCGTTCAGCCATGCCAGGACAACGTCCGAATTGAACAGCCAGTCATCCAGTGCCTGCTTGCATGCCTGGGACTCATGGAAGAATCCCGCCTGCACCAGTGACACCGCTCCTGCGATCAGCCAAGCCAGAAGCCCATCCGCTTCCTCGTCCGCGATCCGTGCGCCGATGTTCTCCACCTTCTCCGAGTCGGGGATCGACCGCTCGAACGGCACAATCAGCAGTCGCCGACGCACGCCGCGATCTGCGCCGCCGATGAAACTAGGGAGGACGTTCGTGCTGAAGACATGCTGCGCGACAGGGCGGACTTCCACCGCAAGCCTCCTCACCTCCCGCCCGCTCAGCGCTTCACCCGTAACGACGCGCTTGAAGGTGTCTGAAGTCACCGCAGCGGCGGACAACTCGTCACAGGTGTTCAGCAGCTTGCCCGACAGGCGCGGTATGTAGCGCTCGTCGCCGATTTGCTGGATGGAGAAGGCGCACACGGCATCGGCAGGCAGAAACGCGCGGAAGCACTCAAGGAACTGGCTCTTGCCGTTTTCTGCGGTCTGACCGTGCAACACAGCCGCCTTCGGTTTCTTCAGCTTCGTCGCCATGCCAGCAATAGCCGCCCCGCCGATCTGACTGAGCATGAGGATCCGTGCAGCCGATTCATCGGGTTCAAGGTTGGCAAAGCAGCCGTTCAGCAACTTCGTTAGCAGCGGACCCGGCAGCGCCGGCTTCTCGGCGTCGTAGTGTGCTTCGATCAGATGCCGCTGTTTGTGTCGCGGGCTGTGCTCGTAGATTGTTCCGCCGTTCGGCCCGATCTCGACAAAGCCTGTGAGGCAGTTGATCCCGATTGGCGCATCCGAGAAGAAGTTGCGCACCGTCATCAGCATAGCGACTTCGTGCAAAATCGAATCGATACGCCCCTTGTTCAACAGCACCTTGTCGCGCTTACCACCCGGCTTCAGGTAGAACTTGCCATCGAATTTGTGCGCGTATTGGCGCAGGATTTCATCCGGCAGCGGAACCCAGTGGGTAGCCGAGAAAGACCAAAACTCACCCTCCGTGAAAACCACACTGCCGTACTGGTAAATCAGCATATCCCGCGTCAGGTAGGACATCTCCACGTCGGAACCGTGCTCCAGCACGCTCGGGAGCGCGAACTCCGGATTCGGAGCGACCGCGAACGGATCGTACGGGACAATCGCACCCTGCGTGTCCCGAGAGGGTACCAATGCCGGTGACGTGGACAGTTGGGTGGACATGGGAGAGCCTTTCGGGTGCCTGTGCACGCCCTACCACACGCCCGCTTAAGGTCACGTTACCGCCTTCAAGGCCCAGCAGGACGAGGAGGATGGTGATTCGGGCGCACTCGCCTTCACCAACGCAAGCATCGCCTTGGTCCGTAGAAACGCAGACCGTTGCGACCGGCGGACCAAGCGCGGACCGAAGCCTCAATCACTGGCTTGGTCTTCGCTGCAACACCTACCTAACTGCTTGAAAGAGATGGTGATCCGGGTGGGACTCGAACCCACGACCACATGATTAAAAGTCACGTGCTCTACCGACTGAGCTACCGGATCGTGCCCGTTGCAAGCCCTCTCGGGCGGACGGGTTTCGGTGCTGCCGAACCGCCCCCTGCGCAGGTTGGCGCACCATAGGGATGTGCACCGCATAGGTCAACCCCCGGCGCTTTCCGACACACCCCCGAACGGCCCTCCGAAGGCTCTCCGCGGGGACCCGGACCTGCACCGCCAGACCTATCGCCGTCAGCCCTGCGGCTGGGTGATCGGCGCGGGGTTGGCCTTGGCATCCTCCAGGGCGAAGCGCTCGGCAAGCTGCAGCGCCACCCGCGGCGAGACGAAGCCGCGGATGTCGCCGCCAAGCCGCCCGATCTCCTTCACGAACCGGGAGGAGATGAACTGGTGCCTGTCCGATGCCATCAGAAAAATGGTTTCGATGTTCGGGTTCAGGCGGGCGTTCATGCCCGCCATCTGGAACTCGTACTCGAAATCGGAGACGGCGCGCAGGCCCCGGATGATCACGCTGGCGTTCATCTCCACCGCGAAATGCATCAGCAGCGTGTCGAAGGCCCGCACCTCGACGCTGGCGCCGTTGCTGTGGGAGGTGCCGTTGGTCAGGGCGGCCACGTCCTCCCGCACCATCGCGACCCGCTCGTCCGTCGAGAAGAGCGGGCCCTTGCCGGCGTTCCGGGCAACGCCGACGATCAGATGGTCGACCTGCCGCGAGGCGCGCTGGATGATGTCCAGGTGCCCGTTGGTGATCGGATCGAAGGTGCCGGGATAGACACCGATGCGGCGCTTGGACATGGAAGATACCCTTTCCGCCCTTTACGTTACTCGCCCGTCACACCGGCGTCGCCGGCCCCGGTCTCGCCGCCATCCTCAGGAGCACCCGGATCCGAACCGCCCAGATCCGAGCCGCCCAGATCCGAGCCGTTCCCGTTCTCGCCCTCCTCGTCGGCGATGGAGGCGACCGAGACCACCCGCTCCTCCGCGGCGACGCGGAACAGCGTGACGCCGAGGGTCTTGCGGCCGGCGATGCGGACGTCGTGCAGCGGCATGCGGATCACCTGCCCGCTGTTGGTCACCATCATCACCTGATGGCTCTCCTCCACCGGGAAGGCGGCGACGATCGAGCCGTTGCGCTCGCCCATCTCCATGTTCCAGATGCCCTGCCCGCCGCGCCCGGTCACCCGGTACTCGTAGGACGAGGTGCGCTTGCCGTAGCCGCGGTCGGAGACGGTCAGGATGTACTGCTCCAGCCGCTTCAGCTCCTCATAGCGCTCCTGGGTGAGGGTGACCGCCTCGGCCGAGACCTCGTCGGCCTCGGGCGCGGCCTCGCCCTCCATCTCCACGCCGTCCTCGCGCTTCTTCTTGAGATAGGCGGCACGCTCCTCGGGGCCGGACTCGACATGGCGCAGGATCGACATCGAGACGACCTCGTCGCCCTCCGCCAGCCGGATGCCGCGCACGCCGGTGGAGGTGCGGCCGGCGAAGACGCGCACATCGTCCACCGCGAAGCGGATGCACTTGCCGTCGCGGGTCGCCAGCAGCACGTCGTCCGTCTCCTGGCAGGTGTGGACGGCGATCAGCCGCTCGCCCTCCTCCTCCAGCTTCATGGCGATCAGGCCGTTGGAGCGGATGTTGGCGAAGTCCGACATGCGGTTGCGCCGGACATTGCCCCTGGAGGTGGCGAAGACGACGTGCAGGTCGGCCCAGGTCGCCTCGTCCTCCGGCAGCGGCAGGACGGTGGTGATGGTCTCCCCGTCGATCAGCGGCAGCAGGTTGACGAAGGCCTTGCCGCGCGACTGCGGGTTGCCCAGCGGCAGGCGGTAGACCTTCAGCTTGTAGACCATGCCGCGGTTCGAGAAGAGCAGCAGCGGCGTGTGGGTGTTGGCGACGAACAGGTCGCTGACCGCGTCCTCCGCCTTCATCGCCATGCCGGTGCGGCCCTTGCCGCCGCGCTTCTGCGCCCGGTAGGTCGACAGCGGCACGCGCTTCACGTAGCCCGACTGGCTGACGGTGACGACCATGTCCTCGCGCTGGATCAGGTCCTCGATGTCGGCCTCGAACTCGAGATCCTGGATCTCGGTGCGGCGCGGGTTGCCGAACCGCTCCTTCATCTCCACCAGCTCGTCGCGCAGGATGCCCAGCAGCTTGGTGCGGTTGGAGAGGGTCTCCAGGAAGTCGGCGATCTGGTCGGTCACCTCGCGCAGCTCGGCGCCGATCTTGTCGCGCTCCAGCCCGGTCAGGCGGTGCAGGCGCAGGTCGAGGATGGCACGGGCCTGGACTTCCGACAGGCGGTAGGTGCCCTGCGGGCTGACGCCGCGGCCCGGCTCGTCGATCAGCTCGATCAGCGGGCCGACGTCATGGACCGGCCACTCGCGCGCCATCATCTCCTCGCGCGCCCAGACCGGGTCGGGGGCGCTGCGGATCAGCCCGATCATCGCGTCGAGGTTGGCGACGGCCACGGCCAGACCAGCCAAGGTGTGCGCCCGCTCGCGCGCCTTGCCCAGCAGGAACTCGGTCCGCCGGGTGATGACCTGCTCGCGGAAGCGCACGAAGGCGGCGATGACCTGCCGCAGGTTCATCAGCTCCGGCCGGCCGCCGTTCAGCGCCAGCATGTTGACGCCGAAGGAGGTCTGGAGCTGGGTGTGACGGAAGAGCTGGGCCAGCACCACGTCGGGAACCGCGTCGCGCTTCAGCTCGATCACCACGCGCACGCCGTCGCGGTCCGATTCGTCGCGCAGGTCGGAGATGCCCTCGACGATCTTGTCGTTGACGACCTCGCCGATGCGCTCCATCAGCTTCGACTTGTTGACCTGATACGGGATCTCGGTCGCGACGATGGCGAGGCGGTCCTTGCGCACCTCCTCGATCTCGGTCCTGGCGCGCAGGATGATGGTGCCGCGCCCGGTCAGCAGCGCACTGCGGCTGCCCGACCGGCCAAGGATCAGGCCGCCGGTCGGGAAGTCCGGACCCGGCACATGCTCCAGCAGCTCTTCGTCGGTGATGTCGTTGTTGTCGATGAAGGCGCAGCAGGCGTCGATCACCTCGCCCAGGTTGTGGGTCGGGATGTTGGTCGCCATGCCGACGGCGATGCCGCCGGCGCCGTTCACCAGCAGGTTCGGGAAGCGCGCCGGCACGACGGCGGGCTCGCGTCCCGAATCGTCGTAGTTCGGCTGGAAATCGACGGTGTCCTTGTCGATGTCGTCGAGCAGCGATTCGGCCGCCTTGGCGAGCCGCGCCTCGGTATAGCGCATGGCCGCCGGCGGGTCGCCGTCCATCGAGCCGAAGTTGCCCTGCCCGTCGATCAGCGGCAGGCGCATCGAGAAGTCCTGCGCCATGCGGACCATGGCGTCGTAGATCGCGCTGTCGCCGTGCGGGTGGTACTTACCCATCACGTCGCCGACGATGCGCGCCGACTTCTTGTAGGGCTTGGAGGAGTCGTAGCCGCCTTCCTTCATGGCATACAGGATGCGGCGATGCACCGGCTTCAGCCCGTCGCGGACGTCGGGCAGCGCGCGGCTGACGATCACGCTCATCGCGTAGTCGAGATACGACCGGCGCATCTCGTCTTCGATGGTCACCGGCGCGATGTCGGAAGCGGGAGGCAGAGGCGTATTGCTCAAGGACCAGGCTCGTTCTTCGGTCTGCAGCGCCGCTTACGCGGCCCGCGCGGCCCGGGAGGACCGCGTTCGGTATATAGTAATTCCTACCAGCTTTCGCATATGCACACAACGCTCGGACCACCAATGATCAGTCGCGTGACGGATCAACGACGGCTCAGCATCGCAAAGCGCAGCGAAAGGACGGTGACGGATACCACACTGGCGATCAGAATACCCTCAAAAAGACCACGTTCACCCCTGCCGAGACCCAGCGAGAGGTAGGCGGATACCGGAATCATCACCACGGCGTAAGAAACGAAGTGCAATGCCGTGGGTACCCAGGCGTCGTGGCGGCCGCGCAGCGCATTGGCCATCACCGTCTGCCCGCCGTCGGCGACCAGCACCCAGGCGCCGAAGGCGATCAGCGGCGCGACGTGGGACAGCAGATCCGGATCGCCGGTGTAGATGCGGCCGATCTCCTCCGGCAGCAGGCGGTAGAGGACCCCGACTCCGGCCAGGATCGCGCTGGTCACCCCAGACCGGTCCAGCCGGCCAGGACCATGTCGCTGCGGTCGCCGCGGCCGTAGGCCACCCCCACCCGCACCGCGGTGGCCGAGGCCAGCCCGACCGCCGCCATGAAGGGCAGCGCGATCAGGTTCAGCCCGATCGCATAGGCGGCCAGCGCCAGCGGCGAGATCATGCCGGCGAACAGCCCCAGCGCCGCGAAGGCCGCGCTTTCCACCCCGATGCTGAGGCCGGCGGCATAGCCGAGGTTGCGCTGCCGCCTCGCCCCGCTCCACCAGTTCCCCACCGGCCGGCGCACCTGCCAGCGGTCATGGTCGGCCATCGACCAGACATGGGCGACCAGCGCCAGCCCCATGCCCCAGCGCACCACGGTGGTCGCCCAGGCGGAGCCCACCGCGCCCATCGGGTCGAGCCCGGCATGACCCCAGACCAGCACCCAGGCCAGCAGGGCGTTCAGGATGTTGCCGACGATCATCACGACCATGCCCGGAGTCGGGCGCTTGATCCCCTCCAGGAAGAAGCCGGTGGTGATGTAGAGCATCATGCCGGGACTGCCGAGCCCCAGCACGGCCAGCACCTCGGCCCCGCCGCGCGCCATCTCCTCCGTCTGGCCGCCGGCGCGGAAGATCGGCAGGCCGAGAAGCGAGACCGCGGCGAACAGGACGCCCAGCATCAGGGCATAGGGGATCGAGCGCCGCCACGCCCGGCCGCAGTCCGCCTCGTTTCCCGAACCGAGCGCATGGGCCGTGGTGGTGACGGTCCCCATCAGCAGCCCGACGCCGCTCGCCGTCATGATGTTGGCGGGCAGATGGGCCAGCCCGTAAAGGGCGAGTTCCTGCGCGGCGTAGCGCCCGACGATGGCCGTGTCGACCGCCATCATCACCATCAGCCCGGCGCGCGAGACGATCACCGGAGCGGCGAGGCGCGCGAGCTCCCCCACATGGCCGCGCAGGCGACGGCCCAGGCGGGGTTCGGCACAGATCGTGTCGGTCATCGTCGCGCACCAGAGGTTGCAGGTTCGCCGGAGGGCGGCCGGCCATCTTGACGGTCCGCCGGAGCGCGTCAAGGCCGCTCCGGCACGGCGGGAGGACCCTTGCGCGGCACGCATGACTTGCCGGAACCAACCTCCCGCCGGCGCCGTTGTCAGGACGAGAGGACATCGGGGACCGGCGCCGCACGGTCCTTATGCGACCAGCCATTGGGAAAGGAGCCGACGATGAGCCGTACGATCCCATTTCCCGTCCACCAGATCGCCCTGGCCAGCGTCTTCCTGGCGCTCGCCGCCATGCTCGGCGGCTGCAACACCGTCGAGGGCATGGGGCAGGACGTGCAATCCGGCGGGCGCGCCATCGAACGAACCGCCCAATGACCCGCCGACAGCGATGAGGAGCAGCCGGATGACATCCTACAACCATGGCCTGTCCGCGGCGGGAAACCCGCCGGAGATCCCCTCCCCCGGCACGCCGGTCACGCCGGAGCCGACCCATCCGGGCGCCCCGGACCCCTATCCGATTCCGGCCAATCCCGACGTGCCGCCGGAGATGCCGCCGCCGGCCGAGCAGCCGGTCCCGGGAGCGCCGAACCCGACGACCGCCTGACCCGCGGCCCTCCCCCGAAGACCAGGAAAGGCGGTGGCCGGCGGCCCCGCCTTTTCCATGCCCGGTGCCCGGTCATCGCCGACCATCACGAAGGCTGATCGCGGCGGTTGATCGCGGTCGATCGCCCCAGTTCCCAGCTTGAGCTCGGCAGTCGACACCGGAATGTCGCCTCGCAGCCACGACCAAAAAATCTCACCTCAAAGAAACAACCCGGAATCATTGCTTCATGTTCAGAACGAATTCAAAAAGAAAATTTGCTTAAATATTTATATACCTGTGTCAAGTGACCCTGAGCCGAGGGGAGTGCTTCGTTTTTCTATTTCCAGCAGTGCCGTTGTTCTGGTTAACATTTCGTTAACTCACGGGCAGTGAGCTGATGGAGGAGCAAAAAATGGGCACCTACTGGGGGAAGACCACCAACGACACCCTGTCCGGCAGCACGGGCAACGACACGATGCACGGCCTGCAGGGTGACGACTGGCTGAACGGGCTGGACGGCAACGACAAGCTGCTGGGGGAGGCGGGCAACGATACGCTGATCGGCGGGATCGGCAACGACACGATGTATGGCGGGGCGGGCAACGATTGGATCGGCGACCCCTACGGCAACGAGTTGGGCGACGACAAGCTGTTCGGCGACGACGGCAACGACCAGCTCTTCGGCGGGCCGGGCAACGACACGCTCGACGGCGGAATCGGCGACGACACCGTCAAGGGCGGCCGCGGCGACGACCGGCTGATCGGCGGCGCCGGCAACGACGTCCTGACCGACACCTATCGCGACGATGGCCGCGACATCTTCCAGCCCGGCGCCGGCGACGACACGATGGTCAGCTACTTCGACGGCCAGACCGATCTCTTCCTGCTGGAGAAGACGACCGGCGGGTTCGGCCACGACCAGATCTATTACTTCGAACCGGCGATCGACCGGATCGAGTTCAGCGGCTTCACCGCCGCCGAGCTTACCGTGACCAATTCGGAGAGCGGAACGACCTTCGCCTTCACCGACGGATCGCGGCTGACGGTGAACGCTGTCGGGTTGCTCGCCGGCCGCGACTACGCCTTCACCTGATCCGGCACGCGACGGGAACGAACAGGCGGGGCAAGGGGAGCCCCGCCTGTTCGTTCATCCGGTTCCCGGACAATCTGCCTTCTGCCGCCCTGCTCTTCCGCAGTCACCCGTCGGAGGCGGGGAACCGCAAGCTTCGCCGCCGGCGTTTCACCGGATATCGCCCCGTCCCTGACGGAAGTGCGGTCCCGAGAGGAGGAGAAAGCCACGATGAAGACGCCCACGCGCCGCCCGGCCGCCGCCCTGGCGGGTTTCGCCCTGTGCGCCCCGATGCTGGCGCTCGGCGCCTGTGCCGGCACGGTCAACGACCCGGCGCCCCCGGTCGCCGAACTGCCGCCGCTCCAGGTGGTGGGGCTGACGCTGCAATCCCGCGACGGGTCGCGCGTGCTGGGCAACATCAAGGACCTGGTGATCGCGCCGGACGGCAGAATCCAGCAGGCGATCGTGGAGAGCGGGTCGCCGATGTACACCACCGCCCGCCGGGTGGCGGTGGATTCCAGCGCGCTGCGCTATGCCCCCAACCTGCAGACCGTCCGCCTGTCGGGCATGAGCGCCGAGGAGTTCGCGGCCCTGCCGGCTCCGGGCAGTGCGCCGGCCGGCTACCCCGCCACCGGTCCGGCCGACGGCGCCGCCACCAACTGGTACGGCGTCCGGGTCCGCTGAGCGGCAAAAGAAAACCGGCGCCACCCCATCGGGCAACGCCGGTCCCGTCGTTCGACAGCAGGTCGGTCGCGACCTTGAAGACAGAAGGTCGCGCCGCGGCCTCAGAACGGGATCTCGTCGTCCAGATCCTCATGCCGGGGCGGGGTGCTGCCGCCGCTGCGGCCACCGCCGCCCGAGCCGCCGCCATACCCGCCGCCACCGCCCGAGCCGCCACGCGACTCGTAGCCGCCACCGCCGCCGCCATAGCCGCCGCCTTCGCCGCCCTCACGGGCGCCGCCGGTGAAGTCAATCTCGTTCACGCGGACCGAGAGCCCGGCGCCGCGGGTGCCGTCGCGCTTCTCGTACTCGCGGATCGTGACCTCGCCGGAAACGACCACCTGCTTGCCCTTGGTCAGATGCGGGGCCAGCGCCTCGGCCCGGCGGCCCCAGATCGAGCAGTCGACCCACTGCGTCGTCTTGCGCTCGCCGAAGCCCACGTCATTGGCGACGCGGAAGCCCAGCACCTTCTCCCCGCTCTGGGTCGTGCGCAGTTCACCGTCGGCGCCCAGGCGTCCCGTAAAGGTCCATACATTCATCGTTCGCTACTCCCAAGCGCGCATGTCCCGGCATCCAGCCGACCCGGTCGACGCCTGGCGGAGAGGCGTCCGGATGCCGAGGAGTCCCGTTCGCAGGGCCGGCCTCGTAGAGGGACGACCTTGCCGGATCGGCGCGCAGCGAAGCATGCCGACTCGGCGGAGGTCAACCGCCGTCGCAGTGTCCGCCCCATTCCCGCCCGGCGCATGCGCTCCGCCACCGGAATGAGAACACTACAGGAACAAATATAGCAGACCCGGATGGTCCGTGAAACCGATTCCTTGGCCCGCTCCGCGATTTTCCGGACACTGCCCTGCATCCCTGCGGCCGAGGTGGCAATCCTCCTGCTCCCGGCACATATCTGTCCGGCCCCGGCCTGCCCGGCGGCCATATCCCGATATCGTGGCCTCTTCCCAACCGCCTTCCGTTCGGTTAAGAACACTCCATGAACAAATTCATCAGCGTCCGCGGCGCGCGCGAACACAATCTGAAGAACGTCGACGTGGACCTGCCGCGCGACGAGCTGATCGTGATCACCGGCCTGTCGGGATCCGGCAAGTCGTCCCTGGCCTTCGACACCATCTACGCCGAGGGTCAGCGCCGCTATGTCGAGAGCCTGTCGGCCTACGCGCGCCAGTTCCTGGAGCTGATGCAGAAGCCGGACGTCGATTCGATCGAGGGGCTGTCGCCCGCCATTTCGATCGAGCAGAAGACGACGTCGAAGAACCCGCGCTCCACCGTCGGCACGGTGACGGAGATCTACGACTACATGCGCCTGCTGTGGGCGCGGGTCGGCATCCCCTATTCGCCGGCGACCGGCCTGCCCATCGAAAGCCAGACGATCAGCCAGATGGTGGACCGCATCCTGGCCATGGCGGAGGGCACCCGCCTGCTGCTGCTCGCCCCCTTCGTGCGCGGTCGCAAGGGCGAGTACAAGAAGGAAATCCAGGACCTGCGCAAGCGCGGCTTCCAGCGCGTGCGGGTCGACGGCACCATGTACGAGATCGACGAGGTGCCGGCCCTCAACAAGAAGCTGAAGCACGATATCGAGGTGGTCGTCGACCGCATCGTGGTGCGCGACGGGCTGGGCAACCGGCTCGCCGATTCGCTGGAGACGGCGCTGGGGCTGGCCGACGGCATCGTCTTCGTCGAGAACGCCGATTCGGGCGAACAGACCGTCTTCTCGCAGAAGTTCGCCTGCCCGGTCTCCGGCTTCACCATCCCGGAGATCGAGCCGCGGCTGTTCTCCTTCAACAACCCGTTCGGCGCCTGCCCGGCCTGCGACGGGCTGGGCAGCAAGATCTACTTCGACCCGATGCTGGTGGTGCCGGACGAGCGGCTGACGCTCGCCAAGGGGGCCATCGCGCCGTGGGCCGGCTCGACCTCCAAATACTACGATCAGACGCTGGAGAGCATCGCCAAGCATTTCGGCGTGTCGACGGCGACGCCCTGGGCCGAGCTGCCGGAGGAGGTGAAGCAGACCATCCTCTACGGCTCCAAGGGGCCGATCACGATGACCTACGACGACGGCCTGCGCAGCTACCAGACGAACAAGGCGTTCGAGGGCATCGTCAACAACCTGGAACGGCGCTACCGCGAGACGGAAAGCGCCTGGATGCGCGACGAGCTGTCGAAGTACCAGTCCTCCCAACCCTGCGAGGCGTGCCGGGGGGCACGCCTGAAGCCGGAGGCGCTGGCGGTCAAGGTGCGCGGACTCAACATCTCCCAGGCGGCGGAAATGTCGATCGCCGAGGCGGGCGCGTGGTTCGGCTCGCTGAACGACCACCTCCGCCCGAAGGACAAGGAGATCGCCTACCGCATCCTGAAGGAGATCAACGAGCGGCTGGGCTTCCTCAACGCGGTCGGGCTGGAATACCTGACGCTCAGCCGCGGATCCGGCTCGCTGTCGGGCGGCGAGAGCCAGCGAATCCGGCTCGCCTCGCAGATCGGGTCCGGCCTCACCGGCGTGCTCTACGTGCTGGACGAGCCCTCCATCGGCCTGCACCAGCGCGACAACGACCGGCTGCTGGAGACGCTGAAGCGGCTGCGCGACATCGGCAACACGGTGGTCGTCGTCGAACATGACGAGGACGCCATCCGCAGCGCCGACTATCTGGTCGACATGGGACCGGGCGCCGGCCAGCACGGCGGCACCGTCATCGCCCAGGGCACGCCGGCGGAGGTGCAGAAGAACCCCGACAGCATCACCGCCCAGTACCTCAACGGCACCCGCTTCGTCCCGGTGCCCCAGGCCCGCCGGCCGGGCCATCCCGGCCAGTTCCTGGAGGTGACGGGCGCGCGGGCCAACAACCTGAAGGACGTCTCGACGAAGATTCCGCTGGGCACCTTCACCTGCGTGACCGGCGTGTCGGGCGGCGGCAAGTCGACCCTGATCATCGAGACGCTGTACAAGGCGGTGGCGCGCAAGCTGATGGGCGCCCGCGAGCATCCGGCCGAGCATGACGCGGTGCTGGGGCTGGAGCATCTCGACAAGGTCATCGACATCGACCAGTCGCCGATCGGCCGCACGCCGCGCTCCAACCCGGCGACCTACACCGGCGCCTTCACCCCGATCCGCGACTGGTTCGCCGGCCTGCCGGAGGCGAAGGCCCGCGGCTACGGCCCCGGCCGCTTCTCCTTCAACGTCAAGGGCGGCCGCTGCGAGGCCTGCCAGGGCGACGGCGTCATCAAGATCGAGATGCACTTCCTGCCGGACGTCTACGTCACCTGCGACGTCTGCCACGGCAAGCGCTACAACCGCGAGACGCTGGAGGTCACCTACCGCGACAAGACCATCGCCGACGTGCTCGACATGACGGTCGAGGAGGGCAAGGAGTTCTTCAAGGCCGTTCCCGGCATCCGGGACAAGCTGGAGACGCTGGAGCGCGTCGGGCTCGGCTACATCCACATCGGCCAGCCGGCGACGACGCTGTCCGGCGGCGAGGCGCAGCGCGTCAAGCTGTCCAAGGAGCTGAGCCGCCGCGCCACCGGCCGCACGCTTTACATCCTCGACGAGCCGACCACCGGCCTGCATTTCGCCGACGTGGAAAAGCTGCTGGAGGTGCTCCACGCGCTGGTCGACCAGGGCAACACCGTGCTGGTCATCGAGCATAACCTGGAGGTCATCAAGACGGCCGACTGGATCGTCGACCTGGGGCCGGAGGGCGGTACCGGCGGCGGCGAGATCGTCGCCGAAGGAACGCCCGAGGAGGTGGTGAAGGTGCAGCGCAGCTACACCGGCCGGTACCTCGCCCCCTACCTGACGGCGAAGCCCAAGTCCCGGAAGAGGGCGTGACGGGGGCGCGAAAGGGCCACCGCCCCCGGCACCGGTGAACAAAGCACGCGGGATGGGCGTTTCCCCGGCACGCTTCGCTTCGAAGGAAGGGAAACCCATCATGACGAAGACTCTCCTCACCGGTGTCGGGGCCGCCTTCGGCGCGGCGGTGCTGCTCGCCGCCTGCGGCTCCAGCGACACCACCCGGACGACGACCTCGACGACGACCACCACCGTGCCGTCCGCCGGCTCCTCGACCGTGGTGACGCCGGCGCCCTCGGGCTCCACCACCATCGAGCGCAGCACGACGACCAAGACCGAATAGGCCCTCCGCCCCGGCGGCGGACCCGACCGGCGGCCGGCCATCCGCGGCTTGCGGAGGCCGGCCGTCCTGTTTCCGGCGCCGGAACCGGCAGGCGGACCCGACCGGAGCCCCGCCCGGCTGTGCTATGATCGGGCGATGATGAACGAAGTCCGCCTCCGCGCGCTGGACACCGTCAAGCGGACCGTCTTCGACCGGCTTGCCGGCCATCCCGCGCGCGTGTACCTGTTCGGCTCCCGCGCGCGGGGCGACGCCGGGCAGCGGAGCGGCATCGATGTGGCGATCGAGCCGCCCGAGCCGCGGCAGCCCGGCCTGATCGCGCTGATCGACGAGGATCTGGAAGAGAGCACGGTGCCCTATTTCGTCGATGTCGTGGACCTGTCCACCGCCGGATCGAAGCTGCGCGATGCCGTGAAACGGGAAAGCGTGGAATGGCATCCTCCGAAGGCTCCAGAAGACCCTCGCCCTGTTTCCCGCGCCTGACGGCGCGGCCCCGCGACCCCCGTCACCTCCTGTCCGTCTGAAAGTCGAGCAATGACCAATTCCCCTCGTCCCGTCCATGTCATCGGCGGCGGTCTCGCCGGGTCGGAAGCCGCCTGGCAGCTCGCCTCGCGCGGCATTCCCGTGGTGCTGCACGAGATGCGCCCCGTCCGCGGGACAGAGGCGCACAGCACCGACAAGCTGGCGGAGCTGGTCTGCTCCAACTCCTTCCGGTCCGACGATGCCGAATACAACGCGGTCGGGCTGCTGCACGAGGAGATGCGGCGCTGCGGCTCGCTGATCCTGCGCTGCGCCGACGCGCACAAGGTGCCGGCCGGCGGAGCGCTGGCGATGGACCGCGACGGGTTCGCCGACGCCGTGACCGAAGCGATCGCCGGCCACCCGCTGATCACGGTGGAGCGCGGCGAGATCGCCGGCCTGCCGCCCGAGGACTGGGACAGCGTCGTCGTCGCCACCGGCCCCCTCACCTCCCCCGCGCTCGCCGAAGCGGTGCGGACCCTGACGGGCGAGGAGTCGCTGGCCTTCTTCGACGCCATCGCGCCCATCGTCTACCTGGAGAGCGTCGACCTGTCGAAGGCGTGGTTCCAGTCGCGCTACGACAAGCCCGGTCCCGGCGGCACCGGCAAGGACTACATCAACTGCGCCTTCGAGAAGGACGAGTACCGCGCCTTCATCGACGCCCTGGTGTCCGGCGAAAAGGTGGACTTCAAGGAGTGGGAGAAGACCACCCCCTACTTCGAAGGCTGCCTGCCCATCGAGGTGATGGCCGAGCGCGGGGTCGACACGCTGCGCTACGGGCCGATGAAGCCGGTGGGACTGACCAACCCGCACAAGCCGGAGCGCCGGCCCTACGCCGTCGTGCAGCTCCGCCAGGACAACGCGCTGGGCACGCTGTACAACCTCGTCGGCTTCCAGACCAAGCTGCGCCATGCCGAGCAGCTTCGCATCTTCCGCATGATCCCCGGCCTGGAGAAGGCGGAGTTCGCCCGGCTGGGCGGCCTGCACCGCAACACCTTCCTCAACAGCCCCCGCGTGCTCGACGGCGCCCTGCGGCTGAAGGCACAGCCGCGCCTGCGCTTCGCCGGACAGGTCACCGGCTGCGAGGGCTATGTCGAGAGTGCGGCGGTCGGGCTGCTGGCCGGCCGCTTCGCCGCCGCGGAGCGGCTGGGGCAGGACATCCTGCCGCCGCCGGCCACCACGGCGCTCGGCGCCATCCTCGGCCACATCACCGGCGGGGCGGATGCCGAGACCTTCCAGCCGATGAACGTGAACTTCGGGCTGTTCCCGCCGGTAGATGAAAAGATCAGGGGGCGCGAAAGGAAACTGGCCTACACCCGCCGGGCTCTCGCAGACCTCGCCGGCTGGATCTAAGTTGCGACAAATTTCTACAAAAGGGGGGATCGCTTGAAGCGGTAACGATTAAGCGACTATGCTTCCGGGATGATAGGAGCACCTTTTTGCGTGCAAACTATTCTTTCGGGAGTGGCGATGCTAAAAAACCTGTCGGTCGCAACAAAATTGCTCATCATGATCGCCCTGGTCACCGTTGCCGGCCTGACAGCCGGCACGGTTGCCCTGTCCATCAAGGCGACCGGGGATATCGAGGCGTTGTCCTTCGACCAGGGCAACCAGATGGCGCACCGCTACGCCGAGATGGTCCGCCGCGAGGCCAATGACGCCATGGATATCGCGCGCGTGGTGGCGGTTACGGCGGCTCGCATGAAGGCGGCCGGCACGACCGACCGCGCCGCCCTGAACGCCGTCCTGAAGGGGCTGCTCGACACCAATCCCAAGCTGTTCGGCATCTGGCTGGGGTTCGAGCCGAATGCGCTGGACGGCCGCGACCGGGAGTTCGTCAACTCTCCGGGCAGCGACAAGACCGGCCGCTACCTGACCTACTGGAACCGCGCCAACGGCGCCCCGGCGCTGGAAGCGCTGTCCACCTACGACTCTCCGGGCGAGGAGAGCGACTGGTACAACCTGCCGATGAAGACACGCAAGGAGCAGGTGATCGAGCCCTACAGCTATGCCGTCGGCGGCAAGCAGGTGCTGATGGTGTCCTTCTCCGTCCCGGTGATCGTCAACGACCAGGTGATCGGCGTCGCCGGCGTCGACATCAGCAATGACGGCGTGTGGGAGATTCTGAAGACCGCCAAGCCCTTCGGCACCGGTGCCATCTTCGCCATCTCCAACAAGGGCAAGTGGATCGCCTACTCCAACACCGAACACCTCGGCCAGCCGATCGAGAAGACCAACCCGCGGCTGGAGGCGGTGAAGCCCTTCATCCGCGACGGCAAGCCCTACCAGCAGTTCTCCGTCTCCGCCTCGCTGGGCACCGAGGTCAAGCAGCTCTTCCTGCCGGTCGAGGTCGGCGGTTCGGCGGCCCCCTGGTCGGTGCTGGTCAATTTGCCGCTCGACAAGGTCCGCGCGCCGGTGCACGAGCTCAACACGTTCCTGATCGCCGGCTGCCTGGTGATGCTTGCCGCCCTGCTGGCCGCGCTTGCGGTGGCGAGCCGCCAGATCCTCGGACGTCCGCTGCGCCGCACCATCGCCACGCTCAACGCCGTCACCAGCGGCGACACCACGGCCCGGGTCACCGATCTCGACCGCTCCGACGAGATCGGCCTGATCAGCCAGGCGCTGCTGCGCTTCCAGCAGAACACGCTGCGCCTGCAGGAGGTCGAGGCGGAGCGCCGCCGCGACGAGGAGGAGGCCGCCGAACGCCGCCGCGCGGAACTGGCCGCCGTCGCCCGCCAGTTCGAGGCATCGGTGGGGACCGAGGTCCGCGAGGCCGCCAGCCAGGCGACCGCGCTCACCGCCGACGCCCAGGGGCTCTCCGCCATGGCCGAACAGGCCGACCGCAAGGCGCAGGAGGTGGCGAGCGCCGCCGACCAGGCGAGCGTCAACGTCCAGACCGTCTCGGCCGCCGCGGAGGAGCTGTCCCACTCCATCCGCGAGATCAACGAGCGGCTGGCCCAGTCCTCGCGCCTGACCTCCGACGCGGTGGGCGAGGTGAAGCGCACCAACGCGACGGTCGAAGGACTGGCGTCGGCCGCCCAGAAGATCGGCGACGTGGTCGGACTGATCCAGTCGATCGCCGGCCAGACCAACCTGCTGGCGCTGAACGCCACCATCGAGGCGGCGCGGGCCGGCGAGGCCGGCAAGGGCTTCGCCGTCGTCGCCAGCGAGGTGAAGAGCCTCGCCAACCAGACCGCCAAGGCCACCGAGGAGATCTCCGCCCAGATCGCCGACATGCAGTCGGCCAGCGCCGGGGTGGTCCAGGCGATCCAGGGCATCGGCCAGACCATCCTGTCGATCGACCAGACCATCTCCGCCGTCGCCGCCGCCGCCGAGGAGCAGGGGGCGGCGACCCAGGAGATCAGCCGCAACGTCCACGAGGCCGCGTCGGGCACCCACAGCGTGTCGGAAAACATCGTGGAGGTGACGCGGGTGGCCGGCGAGACCGGCTCCATGGCCGACCGCATGCGCGTGGCCGTCGGCGAGATGAACGGCCGCTTCGACCGCCTGCGCACCGAGGTCGAGCGCTTCGTCTCGACCATCCGGGCGGCGTGACCGCATCGGCCCTCCCCCGGGCCGTGACCAGCCGTCTCTCCGCCGCTCGTCCCTGACCTAGGGGTCGGTCCGAACGGCGGAGAGAGTGCGGGTGCCGGCAAGGAGGGGCCGCCGACCGCGCTCAGTCGTAGAGCACCATCCCCTCCGGACGGCGGCGGCGGTAGTCCTCCAGGCGGCTGTCCAGCGACCCGACATGCAGTTCCAGCCGGTGGCCGTCGGGGTCGAGGACATAGAGCGAACAGCCCTCGCTGCGGTTCTCCCGCCACAGCGGGGCCACGGCCCGGACACGCTCGGCAAGGCCGGCGAACCCCTCCGCCGCCACGTCGAAGGCGACGTGGGTGTAGTCGCAGCGCACCGCCCGCGATGCCTGCGGATCGACCGACAGGCAGAGCCACAGCGGCCCGGCCTCCAGATAGGCGCCGGCCGGCCAGCGGGCACGCAGCCGGAACCCCAGCAGGTCGCGGTAGAAGCCGAGCGACCGGTCGAGATCGCTCACCGCCAGGGTCAGGTGGTTCAGCCCGCGCACCGGCACGCCGCCCTCCCTCAATAGCGGCCGCGCAGGGCGGCCCAGGCCAGCTTCGCCTGACGGAACGGGTTGGGCATCAGCACGCGCGGAGCGAAGACGTCGTTCCCTTCCCGCGCGATGACGGAAAGGTGGAGGTCGGCCAGCACCGCCGGCAGCAGGGCGGGCAGCGCCGCCTTCGGCAGCTTGCGGCGCAGCGACCGCGCCTCCTCCAGGTGCCGGCGGGCCACTGCCGCGACCTCCGCCACTACGGGGCGCAACTCCGGCTTGGAGCGCAGCTCGAACAGGTCGCTGGAGCGGGCGCCATGCGTCACCATAAGGTCCAGCGGCAGCATCTGGCGGTGCTGGCGGGCATGGAAGGGCACGGCGCGCAGGATTCCGGTCAGCGCATAGCCGATCCCGACATGGCGCGCCGCCGCCCGCGCCGCCTCGTCCCGCACGCCCAGCACCTCCAGCGACAGCTCGACCAGCGGCGCGCCGGTCACCTCGGCATAGTTGACGAGGCAGGTCAGGTTGGCCGGCGGATCGTCCTCCAGATCGGCTTCCCGCGCGTCGATCAGCTTGTCGAACAGGGGGCGGCTGAGCCCCAGCCCGCCGATCGCCGCGGCCAGCGGGTCCATCACGGCATGGCGGGGTACGGATCCGCCCTCATAGACAGCCGCGATGCCGTCGCGCCAGAATTGCAGACGCATCTGGCCCATGATCGGCTCGGTGACCACCTCCCTGGTCTTGGCGATCTCGAGGTTGAAGGCATGAAGCGCGAACATCGCCTCCCGCCGGTCCGCCGGAGCGAACAGACCTGTCAGAAAGTGGTCGTTGTCATATTTCCTCACCTCCCGTCCGGAATAGGACAGGGCGGCGTCAGCCTTTACCATGTGATGCCCGATGGAAAAATGGAGGTGGACGCGGTTTCGGGCCGGGGCAAAGCCGGCCTTGGGTCTATATTAAGCAGGGAAGGTCGCACCGCCAGCCCCGACGCGCAGCAGGCATGGATCCCATGACGGATTTCAACATCGCACCGACGAAGCTCCGCAGGCCCAACCCCATTGCGCGCAAGGATGCGGGACAGGAGAATTTCCCCGTCGCCTCGCGCCTGCTGCCCAAGCATCTCCGCCCGCATGTCCTGTCCTTCTACAGGTTCGTGCGGCTGGCGGACGACATCGCCGACGACCCCGACCTCGAACCGGAGACCAAGCTGGCCTATCTGGAGGCGCTGGAACGGACGCTGACCACCGGCCAGGCCAGGCACGCCTACCTGAAACCGGCGCTGGAGCTGCGCAGCAGCCTGGCGGCCACGGGGGTGAGCGACCGCCACGCCCGGCAGGTCCTGCGCGCCTTCCGCCGCGACGCCGTCGGCGCCCGCTGCCACACCTGGAGCGACCTGCTGCTCTACTGCCGCTTCTCCGCCAATCCGGTCGGGCGCTACCTGCTGGAACTCCACGGCGAGGGGACGGCGGCCGGACCGGCCTCCGATGCGCTGTGCTCCGCGCTGCAGGTGCTGAACCATCTGCAGGACTGCCGCGAGGACTGGAGCACGCTCGGCCGCTGCTACGTCCCGCTCGGCTGGTTCGAGGAGGCCGGCATCAGCGTCGAGCGTCTGGTCGAATCGAAGACCGATCCGAAGCTGCGCGCCATCTTCGACCGGCTGCTCGACCACACCGACAAGCTGCTGGAGCGGGCGGCCCCGCTGCCCAGCCTGATCCGCCACCGCGGCCTCAGGATGGAGGCCGGGGTCATCCTGTCCATCGCCGAGTCGCTGTCCCGCCGCCTGAAGGCGAAGGATCCCATGCGCAAGCGGGTGGCGCTGGGCCGCACCACAAGCTGGCGGCCATGGCGCGGGGGCTGGCGCGGAGCATCGGAGGTCAATAAACTCCCCGGGCCACGGCCCCAGGGAAGCCTCATGACACGCCCGCTGCTCGACCAAGCCCCTCCGGCTTCCGCCGAGTCCCCCTCCGCCGTCGCGGAGCGGTCGGGCAGTACCTTCTATTGGCCGATGCGGCTGCTGCCGCGCTCCAAGCGGGCGGCCATGTTCGCCATCTACGCCTTCTGCCGGCGCATCGACGACATCGCCGACGAGCCGGGGGAGACCGCCGAGAAGCGGGCGGCGCTGGACGGCTGGCGGCGCGAGATCCGCAGCCTCTATGCCGGCGGCGCCCCGACCAGCCCGCTGGCCGCCGCGCTCAAGGGTGCCATCGACCGCTATGGGCTGCCGCGCGCGGAGCTGGAGGCGCTGATCGACGGCATGGCGATGGATGTCGGGGACGGCCTGCGCGGCCCCGCCCTGCCCACGCTGCGGCTCTACTGCCGCCGCGTCGCCGGGGCGGTGGGCATGCTGGCGATCCGGGTGTTCGACCGCGCGGACGCCGCGACCGAGTCCTTCGCGCTGGCGCTGGGCGAGGCGCTGCAACTCACCAACATCCTGCGCGACCTGGCGGAGGACGCCCAGCTCGGCCGGCTCTACCTGCCGCGGGAACTGCTGGACGACGCCGGCATCGGCTCCGACGATCCGGCGATCGTGCTGACCCACCCGAACCTGCCGCAGGCCTGCGAGGCGCTGGCCGGGCTGGCGGAAGCCCGCTTCCTGGAGGCCCGCCGCGCCATCGACAGCGCGGCCCACAGATCCCGCCGCGGCTCGCTCTGGGCCGCGGTCGCCATGATGGTGCTGTACCACCGCCTGCTGCGCCGGCTGCGCGCGCGGGGCTGGACCGACCTGTCCCGGCGCGTTCGGGTGGGCCGACGCGAGAGCGCCTGGGTGGCGCTGCGCTGCGCGCTCGGCACGCCGCCTGCCCAGTGACCGCCGCACCCGTGGCTCCTTCCACCGTCCATGTCGTCGGCGCCGGCCTCGCCGGGCTGGCGGCCGCGACGCGGCTGGCCGGAACCGGGCGGCGCGTGGTGGTGTACGAGGCGGCTCCGCAGGCCGGCGGGCGCTGCCGTTCCTTCTTCGACGCCACGCTCGGCCGCACGGTGGACAACGGCAGCCACATGGTGCTGAGCGGCAACCGCGCGCTGCGCCGCTATCTCGACCGCGTCGGCGCCGGCGACCGGCTGACCGTCCTGCGGCCGGCGGCCTTCCCCTTCCTCGACCTGCGCGACGGCACCTCCTGGTGCCTGCGGCCGGGCGGGCTGTGGCTGTTCGACGAGCGGCGGCGGGTGCCGGGCAGCCGGGCAGCCGATTATCTGGCCGCCCTGAGGGTCGTGGTGGCCGGCAGGCGGGCGACGGTGGCCGACCTGCTCCGGCGGGACGGGCGGCTCTACGAGCGGCTGTGGCGCCCCCTGGCGGTCTCCGTGATGAACGGCGCGCCGGAGCGCATCTCCGCCCGGCTGTTCGGCGCCGTGCTGCGCGAGACCCTGCTGCGCGGCGAGGCGGCCTGCCGGCCGATGATCGCCGCCGGCGGGCTGTCGGCGGCCTTCGTGGAGCCGGCGCTGCACTGGCTCGCCCGGCAGGGGGCCGAGGTCCGGTATGGTGCGAGGGTCGAGGGGATGGAACTGGCCGGCGGGCGGGTGACGGCCCTGTCCGTCGCCGGGGAGCGGGTGGCGCTGGCGCCGGGCGACGCCGTCGTCCTGGCCGCCCCGGCCTGGGCCGCCGAGCGGCTGCTGCCCGGCCTGACCGTGCCGCCGCCGGGGCCGGCCATCGTCAACGCCCATTTCCGTCTGGACCGGCCCGCCTCCCTTCCGGGCGGCCTGCCCTTCCTGGGGCTGGTCGGCGGCACCGCGGAGTGGCTGTTCGCTCGCGGCGACATCGTCTCCGTCACCGTCAGCGACGCCGACGCCCTCGCCGCCCGGCCGGCGGAGGAGGTCGCTGCGGCGCTGTGGCGCGACGTCGCCTCCGCGTTGCGACTCGACGGCCCGATTCGCCCGGTCCGCATCGTCAAGGAGCGCCGCGCCACCCCCGATCAGGCCCCGGACAGCGTGCTGCGGCGACCGGCCCCAGGCCTGACCGTCGACAACCTTACTCTAGCTGGGGATTGGACGGAAACCGGGCTTCCAGCCACGTTGGAGGCTGCCGTGAGGTCGGGAGAGCGGGCCGCCGGGGCGCTTCTGGCCGGGCGGAATACCCCTTCTGCGCAGTTTGGACTTTTTCCAGCCTTCACATTGCTGCGCCATCGGCCTATTTGGTCGGACGGAGGCGCTGCGCCGAAAAGGCTCGGCCCGGAAGGACAATCCAAGAAGAGAGGGTAACCGAATGGCGTTCGAACTTCCGCCGCTCCCCTACGGCTACGACGCTCTCGAGCCGTACATGTCGTCGCAGACCCTGCATCTGCACCACGACAAGCACCACCAGACCTATGTCACCAACCTGAACAACCTGACCAAGGACAGCCCGCTGGCCAACGCCAGCCTGGAGGAGCTGATCCAGCAGTCGGCCGGCGACGCCGGCAAGGTCGGCATCTTCAACAACGCCGGTCAGGTGTGGAACCACACCTTCTACTGGCAGTGCATGAAGAAGAACGGCGGCGGCGCCCTCCCCTCGGAGTTGGAGAAGCGCATCAACGACGCCTTCGGCAGCGTGGACAAGTTCAAGGAAGAGCTGTCGCAGGCCGCCATCACCCAGTTCGGCTCGGGCTGGGCCTGGCTGTACCTGGAAGGCGACACGCTGAAGATCGCCAAGACCGGCAACGCCGACAGCCCGCTGGCCAAGGGCCACAAGCCGCTGCTGACCATCGACGTGTGGGAGCATGCCTACTACGTCGACTACCAGAACCGCCGCGCGGATTTCGTGAAGGCGTTCCTGGACAATCTGGTGAACTGGGAGTTCGTCGCCCGGCAGCTCCCGGCCTGATCGGTCCGCCGACCAGCCGAAATCGGCATAGGGGGCGACCCGAGAAGGTCGCCCCCTGCCACACCACCCGGCATGCGGGTCCGCACCGGGCGGTTCGGGGGATTGAGGTCATGCGAGCCTGGGCAGTCCGAGTTGGTCTGCCCATTTGATCGTGAGGACTGCATTGAGAAGCTTGCCGCTGTTGCCCCACCAGGGTCGGCCATTGGCCGCGATTTGTTGGGCGACGGCGGGCTTGGCCCCTCTGGCCGTCAGTTCCCGGAAGATGGTCTTCCCCCGCTTCCACTGCTTGAGCTGAATGGCCCGCAGCCGGTGGCGTATCCATTCGTCCAGCGTTCGCCGGACCTTTGGAGTTTGCGCCAGTCGGAAGTAGGCTTTCCAGCCCAGCAGGAAATCGCGCAGCCTCGCCACCACCGCGGCCATCGACCGTCCCGTCAGCCGGGGCGTCAGGTCGCGGATGTGGTCCTTGAACGCCGTGATCGCCTTGTCGGCGACCCTCCGCCTGACCTCTCCCTTCGGTCCGGCCCAGAAGGCATAGCCGAGGAATTTGCGGCCGAAGACGGGGGCCACGGCGCTCTTGGCTTCGTTCACCGTCAGGTGCAACCGGCCATGGAGGCGCCGCAGCAGGGCCATCACCCGCTCTCCCGCCCGACGCGACCGCACATGGACGTTGCAGTCGTCGGCGTAGCGGCAGAAGGCATGGCCCCGGCGTTCCAGTTCCTTGTCCACCTCGTCCAGGATCAGATTGGCCAGCAGCGGCGACAGCGGTCCCCCTTGCGGGGAGCCCGTCCGACGCCGTGCGACCGCCCCATCGTCCTCCATGACGCCGGCATCCAGGTAGGCCCGCACCAGCCGGATGATGGCCGGGTCCGGGACCCTCTTGGACAGACGGTCGATCGGAAGGTCATGGTCGATCCGGTCGAAGAACTTCTCCAGGTCCACATCCACGACGATCCGCCGGCCGGACTGCACGAAGCTTTGCGCCGCAAGGACGGCGTCGTGCGCACTCCGGCCGGGACGGAAGCCGTAACTGTGGTCGCTGAAGCCGGGATCGAGGATCGGCTGGAGAACTTGCAGCATCGCCTGTTGGATCAGGCGGTCCGTCACCGGGGGAATGCCGAGTGCGCGCTCGCCACCCCCAGGTTTCGGGATCATCACGCGACGCACCGGCTGCGGCCGGTACGTCCCCTCCCGCAGGCTGTCGCGGATCGCCGGCCAGCGGCTCTTCAGCAGTGCGGCGGTCTGGTCGATGTCCAGGCCGTCCACTCCCGCTGCACCCCCGTTGGCCCGCACCTTCCTCAACGCTCGCAGAAGGTTCTCTCGCGCCAGGACCGCATCCAGCAGCCCCGGCCCCATGGCGTCCGTGTCCCGGCGCGGGCGCTCGGCTTCGTCAAGACGGGCCTCCGGACGGGCTTCACCCGTCCTCCTCTCCCGCCTCCCGGATCGCTCCGGCATCTGACGCATGGCCTCACGCATCGTCGGGTGGACTCCATTCTCCCTCGTTCGGCCCTTCGGTCCGGCTCGCGCCTCGCCTACTATGGCCTCTGCTGACTTCCCGCTCCGGCTCGACGCCGTCGCCCTTTCAGGCGCAAGGCGGGATCTCCCCAGGTAAGAACGCGTTCCTTCGCTGCACGACCGCCGGATTTACGCCACCGACCCTTGGTCACAAGAGCTTCGCGGTTCCATGCCCGCTCGCCCTGGTCGGCACCGCCTCATATCCGGTTCTTGTTCATCGGCCCGCAGCTGCGATCCACGCTTCCTTCCCACGGTCGGTTGCCCTTCCGCAGTTGCGCTTCTCTTCGTTCGCCGTGACCAGCTTACGGAGGGACTTACACCCTCAAGAACGCGCCCATGCTGGGCGCACATGGAAAAGGAGCCCCGCCCGGGGCTCCTTTTTATTTGGGCAGGAGCGGTTCGTATCCGGCCCACCGGGCGCCGGACCGCCCGCGCCTAGACCGGGAACAGGGCGGCCCCGACCCGCCGCCCCTCGGCCAGCAGGACGTTGTAGGTGCGGCAGGCGGCGCCGGTATCCATCGGCTCGACCACCACCCCCGCCTCGCGCAGGGCCTGCCTCAGCGCCCGGGGAATCAGCTTCATCGTCGGGCCGCAGCCGAGCAGCAGGATCTCCACCCGCGGCTCCGCCGAGGTGACCGGCGCGAAGTCCTCCGCCGACAGGGAGGCGATGTCGCCCACCTCCCAGGACAGGGTGCGGTCGGGCAGCACGATCAGGCTGCCGTCCCGCCACACCCCGGAGACGCAGATCTGCCCGCCGCCGTAGCCGTCGATGACCTGCCGGTCGGAGGGGATGATCGGCGTGATGTCCGCCATGGCGAAGGACCCTTACCCGCTTGGACTCAGGAGGACGCCGCCGCACCGCCGGACGCGGAGGCCGACGCGTCGGGCGAG
>NZ_CP029352.1:0-165000 GCF_003130795.1 Azospirillum thermophilum | reverse complement strand
CCGATGCGCGCAAGGCGGTGGAGACGGCGACGGCCCATCATGCCGGCACGCGGCGGGACTATGAGGCAGCCTGCCTCGCCCAGCAGGAGGCGGAACCGCAGCTCGTCCGCGCCGCCGATCTCGACGGCAAGATCGCCGCGCTGGAGGACCAGCAGCGGGCGGCCGAGGCGGAGCGCAGCAGTGCCAGGCGGCGGCTGGCCGAGGCCGCAGCGGCGCTGGAGCAGGCGAAGCGCACGCTCGACGAGGCCCGCGCCGAGGTCGCGGAGCGGGAGGCGTGGCTTGCCGCCCGTGGTCCCCTCGCCCCGGTGGTCGAGCAATGGTCGCGCTGGGAGGCGGCGATGTCGCGCCATGCCGCGGCGTCGCGCACCCTGGCCGAGGCGCAGCGCGAGGTGCGGCGCCAGGCTGAAACCAGCGCGACCCTCATGGGCGAGCGCGAGTCCCTGGCCGGACACCACGCCAGGGCGACGGAGGCGCTCGCTGCGGCGGAGGCGGCACTTGCCGCCCTGCAGGCCGAATCCGTGCCGCCGCTCGAGGACACCGGTCAGCGCCGGAAATCCCTTGCGCAGCGGCGCGACCGGCTGACCACGCTTGCCGTCCTCGCCGATACGCTGGACCGGCTGGCGCGCGAACGCGCGGAGGCGGAGGCGGAGCAGGCCCGCTGTCTGGAGGAGGCGGAGGCGCAGGACGGGCTGGCCCGCGCGGCGGGAGAGGCCCAGCGGCTCTGCGAGGCGGCGCTTGCCGAGGCGGAGGCGACGCTTCACCGGCTGCGGCTGGCGAGGCGGGAGGATGTCGGCAGCCTGCGCGCCCAGCTCGTGGAGGGGGAGCCCTGCCCGGTCTGCGGGGCGGCCGAACATCCCTGGGCAGCGGGCGGCGACAGCCCGCTGGCCCGGCTGGCCCACGAGCAGGAGGACCGCGTCGCCGCGCTGAAGGCCGATCTCGCCCGCCACTCCCGCGCCCATGGCGCGCACGAGGCGGCCGGCCGGGCCGCGCGGGAGGGCGCGGCGAAGGCCGCCGGTCGGCGTGCCGACTGCGCACGGGAGCAGGCGGACCGGCTGGCGGTGTGGACCGCAGCCCATTCCGGTCTTGCGCTTCCGGCCGAACCGGACGGAACCGCGGTGCGCACGGCGCTGGCGGCGGTGGAGGCGGACCTGACCGAGGTCGCGGCGGCGGAGGCGCTGGCGATCGACCACCGCGGCCGGCTGGACGCGGCTCAGGGGCAGCGGCGGCGGTGCGAGGCGGCGCGTGCCGAGGCCGCGGCGGCGATGGACGCGCTGGACCGCAAGCTGGCCGACGCCCGCCATGCCGGGGAGATCGCCGGCGCCCGGCGCGACCGCGCCGACCAGGACCGGACGGAGGCGCTGGAGGAGCTCGCCCTGCCCTTCGCCGCCCTGGAGGGCTGGCGGGCGGAGCTGGCCCGCGATCCGCAGGTTTTCTCCACGACGCTCGCCGGGAAGGTCACGGCGTTTCAAACTCAGCGAGCCGCGCTGGCCCAGGCGGCAGGCCGGACGGCCGAGGCGGAGACCGCGCTGGCCGCCCGCGCCGCCGCCCATGAGTCGGCGCAGACGGCGGCGACGGCGGCCGGGGAGCGGGTGGACGGTCTGGCCGGGCTGGTCGGCGATGCCCGGCGGGAGCGGGCGGGACTGCTCGACGGCCGGCCGGTGGCGGAGGTGCGGGCCGGGCTGGACGCCCGCCGGACCCGCGCCCATGCGCTGGTCGATCACGCCACCATCGCCCGGCAGGATGCCGCCGCCCGCCTGTCCGCCGCCGAACAGGAGGTCGCGACGCGGCGCGAAGCGGCCCACGCCTGCGCCGGCAAGGCCGCCGAGGCGGCGGAGCGGCTGGAGGACGGGGCGAAGGCCTGCGCGGTCGGCGTGGAGGAGGCGCGGCGCCACCTCTCCCATGACGAGGGCTGGCTGGAGCGGGAGGAAGCCGCCCTCGCTGATTTTGAAACGGCACGGCGCGACGCCTCCCTGCTGCTGGCGGAGCGCGAGCGGCAGCGGCGGGAGCATCATGCGGCCGGCGTCCCCGCCCTGACCGCCGAGGAGGCGCAGGCCGCCCTGGCGGAAGCGGGCGAGCGGCTGCGGGCGCTGCGCGACCGGCTGGCCGAGCTGCGCGGGCGGCTGAACGCCGACCGGCAGAACCGGGATCGGCTCGCCTCGATCATGGGGGCGGTCGAGGCGCAGCGGGAACGCTACCGGCTATGGGCCTCGCTGAACGAGCTGATCGGTTCGGCCAACGGGCAGAAGATGCGCAACTTCGCCCAGAGCCTCAGCCTGGATGCGCTGCTGGTCCAGGCCAACCGCTATCTGGAGGATCTGGCGCGCCGCTATCGGCTGGAACGGGTCGCCGGGGCGGACCTGGAAATCCAGGTGGTGGACCGCGAGATGGCCGACGAGCGGCGCGGGGTGCACAGCCTGTCGGGCGGCGAGCTGTTCCTGGTGTCGCTGGCCTTGGCGCTAGGCCTGTCGGCGATGGCGGCGGGGACGGCCGGCGGGATCGGCACCCTGTTCATCGACGAGGGATTCGGGACGCTCGATCCGACAGCCTCGACGTCGCGCTCTCCTGCCTGGAGGCCCTGCAGGCGAGCGGCCGACAGGTCGGCGTCATCAGCCATGTGCCGGCGATGGTCGACCGGATCGGCGTGCAGATCCGGGTGGAGCCGCTGGGCGGCGGCCGCAGCGTCGTGCGGGTGCGCGGGGCGTCCGGCACCCCGCTGGTTCAGGAGGAGATGATGGCGCTGGGCTGATCCCCGGCACCGTTCCGTTCGGATCGCTCCCGGCCTCAGCCGCGGATCGCGGCGGGGCGCAGGATCAGGTGCTTGTTGGAGGGAACGGCCGGCGGCGACGGTCGCAGGACGAGGCCCTTCGACGTCGGCTCGATGTTGGCGTCGGGATAGACGGCCATGACGTCCTTCAGCGCCTCCTTCAGGCGGAAGGCCAGCACGCGGTGCTCGCTGACCGAGCCGAAATGCTGGGACAGCGCGTGCCAGGGCACCAAGGTCTGCTTGTCCAGCCGGTGCAGGCGGTGGACCAGCCAGACATAAGCGTCGAGCGCCAGGGCGGAGTTCTTCAGCTTGGCGATGGCATGCTCGTCGAGCGGGACGGCATGCTCCATCAGATGCTCGAAGAAGCTCTGGGTCAGGCGGACGAAGCGCACCCACTCCCCGCCGGTGCGGAACAGGTCGGGGGTGTCCTCGTCGTCGCGCCACAGCTTGATGCCGTCGATCAGGCGCTGATCGGAGATTTCCGCGCTGCTGTTGCCGGTGGTGGTGCGCAGGGTGAACTCGCAGCGGGCGATGCGCAGCACCTGCTCGCGCACCGGCTTGTAGTTGCCGCGCTCGCCGCCCGTCGGGGCGAGGCCGAGGCGGCGCAGCCAGGCGCTCATGCTTGGGCCGAGGTCGACGTGCGGGCTGCGCGTCTTGCGGGCCTCGGTCTGCAGGTAGATCATGATCAGGCGCGCCTTGGCGCCGTAGGGGACGCCGACGTCCAGCACGGTGCCGTCGCGCAGCGGCAGGATGCCGGGACGGACGACGAGTTGGTAGCGGCCGTTGTTGCGCACCCAGGGGGCGGTCTCGTCCTTCGGCTTGCGGTGCGGCAGCGAGGCCTGGCAGAAGCCGGCATGGAGGTAGCCGATGGCGTCCATCTCGTTGGACAGCGCCTCGTGCGCCATGATCACGCGCCGCCGCTCCTTGGGGTCCTCGGTGCGGGCAAGGACCGCTTCGAACCCCTCCAGGGTCAGCTGCTCGTGGATCTTGGCCATGGACACCCTCAACCGACTTTCGTTACCGCCGCGACATCACCGTCTCTCACAAACCACAAAATGTGGTGGCTGTGAAGCGGTGTCGATACCACGATTCGCTGAGTTTGCAACGCTCCGTGCAGATTCCGTTGCGACTTCAGCGATAGGACGGGCGGCAGCCCCGGTGCGGCGGCCGGCTTCCGGGACGGGGCGTTACAAACTCAGCGACGCGGCTGCAGGACTGCAGCGGCTTTTCCACAGGGGACGGGCCGTTGTCCTCGCTGAGTCCGCAACAGCAGGCGGGACGGCAGCGGATCCGCCGCGCTGAAGACGCAACGGCAGTCTCGCCGAAGTCGCAACGCCGGGGCACTTGTTTGCGCTGAAGTCGCAACGAAAAGGGCGGTTTTCCACGCTGAATTCGCAACCATGTCCTATATGAGACTCCCGATTCAGAGTCCCTGTAGACCGGTGCGCGCGGGCTTGCCGGCGGACAGGCGGGCACCCTGCCCTCCCCGGAACCTCGATCTTCGCTGAAAACGCAACGGCACGGACCTGTGGCGGAGCGAGTCGGGGCTTTCCAGGGCTGAGCGTCGCAGAATTTGAAACGTCCGGCTCATGGCGAAGGCTCGGCGGGACAGGATTTTGGGCACGCTGATCTTGTAACGCGGAGCGACAAAAGCGAGGCTTTCCAGGGCTTCCAGCGAATCGGCGAGTCGACGCTGAATTTGTAACGGGGAGTCCCCTGGATCAGTCGTGGACCGGACGCTGAATTTGAAACATGGGAATCGTGACTCTTCAATGACCGACTCGCTATAGTGGAGCGGAATCGACGCTGAATTTGTAACGCTCCGGCACGCCGTGGCCGATTTGCCTGCGATCGATGCGACGGCGGAACGACTCGGCGAGTCGCGGCACTGCACAAGAAGCCTCCTCATACGACGTCGTATAGGATCGCTGTCTCATACGACGTCGTATGAAACGAGGATCCGCCGGTTCGGTGACGCAAGCCGCACGCCCGGGCTTGACCGCTTGCGTCACATCCGTAAAGTCGGCCGCGAGAAATTCCCGGAGGTCCCATGACGGGCGAAGAACTGCGCGCCATCCGCGAACGGCGCGGCGAAGACCAGCAGGGATTCGCCGGATGGCTGAACGGCCACCTCAACCGCCGCTATGACCGCTCCCGCGTCAGCCGGTGGGAGAGCGGGGCCGAGCGCATTCCCCAGCAGGTCGCCGCCTTCCTGCAGTCGCAGGCAGTCGCCGAGGCCGACCAGCCCGATGACGGAAAGCCGCGACTCGTCCGCCGGGCGGTGATCGCGGTCGCCAACCAGAAGGGCGGGGTCGGCAAGACGACGACGGCGGTCAACCTCTCCTATGCGCTGGCCAGCCAGGGGCTACGGGTCCTGCTGATCGACAGCGACCCGCAGGCCAACGCCACGGTGCATGTCGGTCTCGATCCGGGGGAGATCGAGACCGCGCGCAAGGGGCTCTACGGCGTGCTGCGGGGCGGCGCCTCCTTCGACACCATCCTGCGGCCGGTTTGCGACGGCGCCTTCACGCTGGCCCCCTCCAGCATCGGCCTCGCCGCCGCCGAGACGGAGCTGGTGGCGGAGCCCGACAATTCCCTGGTGCTGAAGGAGAAGCTGGCGGAGCTGCGCGGCCGCTACGACGTGATGGTGATCGACTGTCCGCCCAACCTCGGCCTGCTCACCATCAATGCGCTGGCGGCGTCCGACCTCGTGCTGATCCCGGTGCAGACCGAGGTGTTCGCCGGACTCGGCGTGCCGCTGCTGATGGAGACGATCGCCAAGATCCGCCGGCGCTCCAACCCGTCGCTCAACATCTTCGGCATCCTGCCGACCATGTACTCCGCGCGCCTCACCCAGGATCAGGCGAGCCTGAAGGAAATCCAGACCCACTATGTCGGCCGCACCCGCGTGTTGCCGCCGGTTCCCCGCGCCACGCTGTTCGCCCAGGCGTCGGGCGCCGGCCGCCCGGCGATCGAGGCCGATCCCAACTCGACCAGCGTGCAGGCCTATGCGGAGCTGGCGCGGGCCGTCATCGCGCATCTGACGAACACGACCAGCCCGGCGGAGAGCGCCCATGCCCCGTAAGCTCGAACGCACCAGCAGCCGTATCCTCGACAAGGCGGCCCAGCGCGGCGGCGATGCGCTGTTCGGACTGTCGGCCGACTTCCCCCGGCTGATCGAAGTCGACATAGATAAGGTGTACCGCAACCCCGACCAGCCGCGCCGGCACTTCGACGAGGAGCAGTTGCGCGAGCTGGCCGACTCCATCGAGCGGCACGGGCTGAAGCAGCCGGTGCTGGTGCAGGAGGCGGACGACGGCACCTATCGTCTGGTGGCGGGGGAGCGGCGCCTGCGCGCCTGTGCGCTGGCCGGCCGCAAGACCATCTTCGCCATCGTCACCGACGGCGACCCCGACGAGCTGGCGCTGATCGAGAACATCCAGCGTGTCGACCTCGACGCCCTGGAGCTTGCCCGCGCCTTCGCCCGGCTGATCGAGCGGCACGACTACACCCATGAGGAGCTGGGGCAGGTGATCGGCCGCAGCCAGGCCGAGGTTACCCGCACCCTGTCTCTGCTCCGCCTGCCCGATGACATTCTGGACGAGTATGAGGGCCGGTACCGCAGCGTGCCCAAGAGCATCCTGACGGAGATCGCCGCGGTGGACGACCCGGCGCTGCAGCGCCGCCTGTGGGACACCATCAAGGACGGCGGCACCGTCAAGGCTCTGCGCGAGGCCAAGCGCGCCGGCGGCGACGCCGCCCGGGCGGAGCGCAAGCCGGCTCCCCCGCCGGTCTTCCGTCTGGTCGAGGCGGCGCAGCGCATCGCCCGCGACTTCGCCGCCGTCGATGTGCGGGATCTGCGCGACCACCGCAAGGAACTGACCGACAGCCAGTGGGAAGAGCTGCGGCGGCTGCACGCCCTGCTGGATCAGCTCCTGGCCTGAGTGAAGGGGGCCTTAGTCACAGGGGTCTGAGCGACGAGGCGGTCCGCCTCCTCCTTCACCAGCCGGTACCAGCGCAGCTTGTCCTCGAAGGGCAGCCGGGCGAGACCGCTCGGTGACGGCACGACGATGTCGAGCACGCCGTCGAACAGGCCGCTGTCCTGGATTCCCCAGGGGGCGTCGGCGAGTCCGCTGGCTGCCAGATAGACGCCCTTGCCGGTGTAGGCGAGGATCCGCGGCCAGATCGCCTCGACGATCTGCCGCAGCCGCGGCACGCCGGCCCGCAGCTCCGCCCGGCTCAGGTCCGCGGCGGTCGCCGTCGCCCGCATCACGAGGTTGGTCGAGCCGAGCCCATGGCTGGGCAGCGTGTGGTCCTGCTCCGCCGGCAACAGGCGCGGTGTCAGGCGGGCCGCCGCCAGCAGCCGCCAGAACTGGTTGCCGCGCCCTGCATAGTGGTGGCCGAGCGCGCCCGACCTCAGGCCGGGATTGAAGCCGACGAACAGCACGGCGATACCGGGGGCGACGATGTCCGGCAGCGGGCCTTCCGGTGGGGGGAGCATCCTGTCCATGTTGCGACTTCAGCGTTGGCCGATGACAGATGCAACAGGGAATCGCCGGCGGCCATTGCGGCAACGCTGAAGTCGTAACGCCGGCCTCCGGCAACCCAGGCTTTTCAAGGCTTTCCGGCTCCGAATGCTACCAAACCTGAGAATCGCTTCCGCGACTCGAGAGGCGCCGGTATCGGCTGTGGCCGGCGATCCGGGGCGGTGTTCGCAGCTTTTCAGGATGGCCGGAGTGTGCCATGGACGGGCGGACCGGACAAGCAACCTGTGTCCATCGCCCTGCCCGTTTCAAATTCAGCGTTGCCATCCCGGCTGATTCCCGTGCAGAAGCCTGATCAATTTTTCGCCAGAAAGGCAGCCTCTGCCCATACTCTGGTCAAAGCCGGTGCCGCACCGCAGCAGCCCCTGCCCGGTCCGCCGCGGCCCTTCCGACCGCCCCGACCCGCGGACTCCCTCGCTTTCCCGTCCCTGCCCCACCGGACCCGGGGCTCTGGCACGCGGCTTGCGATACCGGATGCGAGGCTTCACGGGAGACCGGCAACGTCGTCGGTACCCGCGAATTGAGGCCCGGGCGGCGCGACGCAGCGACGCCGGGGCCGAACAATAAGGGTTCGACGACGAACCGTCCGGGCAATGGCGTCCGAATTGGCAGGCTTCCCCACCGGGGAAGCCGGCCGGTTCGGGCGCCATTTCTTTTTTCCGCACCGGCTCCCCCCGCGCGATCGCGGCGGACCGGACCGAAGACGAGGCAGACGCCATGAGCATGCACCACCCGTTTCCGGCCCTAACCCCCGGTCTCCCCTCCAGCCGGGAGCACCGCGCATGACCGCCCAGAAGGAACGCCTGATCGTCGTCGGCAACGGCATGGCCGGCATCCGCACGGTGGAGGAGCTGCTGGCGCGGGCGCCGGACCGCTACGACATCACCGTGTTCGGGGCCGAGCCGCACCCGAACTACAACCGCATCATGCTCTCCCCCGTGCTGGCCGGGGAAAAGAGCTTCGAGCAGATCATCCTGAACGACCGCGCCTGGTACGAGGCGAACGGCATCACGCTGCTGACCGGCGAGCCGGTGGAGGCGATCGACCGCGCCGCCCGCACCGTCACCTCGCTGTCCGGCCGGACGCTGGGCTATGACCGGCTGCTGCTGGCGACCGGATCGATGCCCTTCATCATTCCGGTGCCGGGGGCGACCCTGCCGGGGGTGATCGGCTTCCGCGACCTCGCTGATGTTGAAACGATGCTGGAGGCGGCGGCGAAGGGCGGCCGGGCCGTGGTGATCGGCGGCGGACTCCTGGGGCTGGAGGCGGCGAACGGGCTGGCGCTGAAGGGCATGGACGTCACCGTCGTGCACCTGATGCCGACGCTGATGGAACGCCAGCTCGATCCCTCCGCCGGCACGCTGCTGCAGCGGGAGCTGGAGGCGCGCGGCATCACCGTGCTGACCGGTGCCGACACCGCGGAGATCATCGGTGGCGGGATCGGCGGCAGCGAGCGTGTCACCGCCGTGCGGCTGAAGGATGGGCGGGAGCTGCCGGCCGACCTCGTCGTCATGGCGGTCGGCATCCGGCCGAACATCGCGCTCGGCAAGGCGGCCGGCCTGGACTGCGGGCGCGGCATCAAGGTCGACGACGCCATGCGGACCTCCGACCCGGCGATCCATGCGGTCGGCGAGTGCGTCGAGCATCGCGGTGTCACCTGGGGCCTCGTGGCGCCGCTGTTCGAGATGGCGAAGGTGCTGGCCGAGCGGCTGGCCGGCGGGACGGAGGCGGCCTATGCGGGCTCCGTCACCTCGACCAAGCTGAAGGTGACGGGCGTCGACGTCTTCTCCGCCGGCGACTTCTCGGGCGGCGAGGGGACGGAGGACATCGTCTTCCGCGACGCCGCCCGCGGCGTCTACAAGCGCCTCGTCCTCAAGGACAACCGGCTGCTCGGCGCCGTGCTCTACGGCGATACCAGGGACGGCCCCTGGTACTTCTCGCTGCTGAAGGACGGTGCCGACGTCTCCGCCGAGCGCGATACGCTGATCTTCGGCCAGGGGTTCGGAGGAGGAGAGGCAGCGAGCCCTGCCGCCGCCGTCGCCGCCCTGCCGGACAGTGCGGAGATCTGCGGTTGCAACGGCGTGTGCAAGGGCACCATCACCGCGGCCATCAGGGACAAGGGCCTGACCAGCCTGGACGAGGTGCGCGCCCACACCAAGGCCTCCGCCTCCTGCGGAAGCTGCACCGGCATGGTGGAGACGCTGCTGGCGGCGACGCTGGGCGACGGCTATGCCGCGGCCCCGGCGGTCAAGCCGATGTGCAAATGCACCACGCACGGCCATGACGCGGTGCGGGCGGCCATCGTCGCACACGGGCTGAAGACGATGTCCGACGTCTTCCAGGCGCTGGAGTGGTCCACGCCGGACGGCTGCGCCTCCTGTCGGCCGGCGCTGAACTACTATCTGCTGTGCGCCTGGCCGGGCGAGTACCGGGACGACTACCAGTCGCGCTTCATCAACGAACGCGCCCACGCCAACATCCAGAAGGACGGCACCTATTCCGTCGTCCCGCGCATGTGGGGCGGGCTGACGTCGGCGAGCGAACTGCGCGCGATCGCCGATGTCGTCGAGAAGTTCGCCATTCCCACCGTCAAGGTCACCGGCGGGCAGCGCATCGACCTGTTCGGCGTGAAGAAGGAGGATCTGCCGGCGGTCTGGGCCGACCTCAACGCCGCCGGCATGGTCTCCGGCCATGCCTATGCCAAGGGGCTTCGCACGGTGAAGACCTGCGTCGGCTCCGAATGGTGCCGCTTCGGCACGCAGGATTCCACCGGCCTCGGCGTGAAGCTGGAGAAGATGACCTGGGGCACCTGGACGCCGCACAAGGTGAAGCTGGCCGTCTCCGGCTGCCCGCGCAACTGTGCCGAGGCGACGATCAAGGACCTCGGCGTCGTCTGCGTCGACAGCGGCTACGAGCTGCATGTCGGCGGCAACGGCGGCATGCATGTCCGCGCCTGCGACCTGCTGGCCAAGGTCGCGACGGAGGAGGAGGTGCTGGAATACACCGGCGCCTTCCTGCAGCTCTACCGCGAGGAGGCCCGCTACCTGGAGCGGACCGCGCCCTGGGTCGAGCGCGTCGGCCTCGACCACATCCGCAGGCGGCTGGTCGGGGATGCCGGGGGGCGCAGGGCGCTGCACGCCCGCTTCCTCTTCTCCCAGAGCTTCTCGCAGGAGGACCCGTGGGCGGAGCGCGCCGCCAGGGGCGTCGATCGTCACGAATTCGCACCGCTTGCCGAACTGGTGGGGTAACGACCATGGATCAGATGATTGCCTGGACCGAAGTCGGCAGCGTGGCGGACATTCCCCGCCAGGGCTCCCGTGTCGTGAAGACGGCCTTCGGCGACGTCGCGCTGTTCCGCACGGCGACCGACGAGGTCTTCGCCCTGGAGGACCGCTGCCCGCACAAGGGCGGGCCGCTGTCGCAGGGGATCGTGCACGGCCGCCGCGTCACCTGCCCGCTGCACAACTGGGTGATCGAACTCGCCACCGGCGAGGCGGTGGCCCCCGACGAGGGCTGTGCCGGCCATGTCCCGGTGCGGATCGAGGGCGGGGTGATCTCGCTGGCTCTCGCCGCCCGCACCCCCGGCCGGGGTGGCTGCCATGGCTGATGCCGGGAGGGACATCCGGACCACCTGCCCCTATTGCGGGGTCGGCTGCGGCGTCGTCGCCAGCGTGGCGGCGGACGGCACGGTCGCCGTGCGCGGCGATCCCGACCATCCCGCCAATTCCGGGCGGCTCTGCTCCAAGGGGTCGGCGCTGGCGGAAACGCTGGTGCCGAACGAGCGGGGCGGCGGCCGCCTGCTCCACCCCGAGATCGGGGGGCGCCGGGTCGGCTGGGACACCGCCATCGCTGAAGTCGCAACGCGGCTCTCCCGGACGGTGGCGCAGCACGGGCCGGAATCGGTCACCTTCTACCTGTCCGGCCAGCTCCTGACCGAGGATTACTACGTCGCCAACAAGCTGATGAAGGGCTTCATCGGCTCGGCCAACGTCGATACCAACTCGCGGCTCTGCATGGCCTCCTCCGTCGCCGGGCACAAGCGCGGCTTCGGCGCCGACACCGTGCCGGTGACCTACGAGGATCTGGAGTTGGCCGACCTCGTGGTGCTGGTCGGCTCCAACCTCGCCTGGTGCCATCCCGTGCTGTACCAGCGGCTGCTGGCGGCCAAGGCGGCGCGCGGCACCCGCATCGTCGTGGTCGATCCGCGGCGCACGGCGACGGCGGACGGGGCCGACCGCCATCTCGCCATTCGCGCCGGTACCGACGCCCTGCTGTTCAACGGGCTGCTGACCCATCTGCATGATGCAGGCCTCACCGACGGCGTCTTCGTCGGCAAGCATGCGGAGGGAGAGGGGGAGGCGCTGGCCGCCGCCCGTGCCGAGGCGCCCGACCCGGCGGCGGTGGCGGAGCGTTGCAAAATCAGCGTGGACGACGTCAGCGGATTCTACGCTGAATTTGCAACGGCCGAGCGCGTCGTCACCGTCTATTCCCAGGGCGTCAACCAGTCGAGCCAGGGCACCGACACCGTCAACGCCATCCTGAACGTCCATTTCCTGACCGGGCGGATCGGCCGGCCGGGCATGGGGCCCTTCTCCGTCACCGGCCAGCCCAACGCGATGGGCGGGCGCGAGGTCGGCGGCCTCGCCAACCAGCTTGCCGCCCATATGGGCTTCGGCGCGGAGGAGGTGGAGCGCGTCGGCCGTTTCTGGCGGGCCCGGCGCATGGCGGCCCGGCCGGGGCTGAAGGCGGTCGACCTGTTCCGCGCGGTGGAGCGGGGGGAGATCAGGGCGGTCTGGATCATGGGCACCAATCCGGCCGTCAGCATGCCCGACGCCGGCCGCGTCCGCCGGGCGCTGGCCGCCTGCGGGACGGTGATCGTCTCCGACTGCATCGCCGACACCGATACCGCCCGCCTCGCCCATATCCGCCTGCCGGCGGTGGGATGGAGCGAGAAGGACGGCACCGTCACCAACTCCGACCGCACCATCTCCCGCCAGCGCGCCTTCCTGCCGCCGTCCGGCGAGGCGCGGCCCGACTGGTGGATCGTCACGCAGGTGGCGCGCGCCATGGGCTTCGCCGACGCCTTCCCCTATGAGACCGCCGCGGCGGTCTTTCGCGAGCATGCCGCCCTGTCGGCCTTCGAGAATGACGGCCGCCGCGCCTTCGACATCGGCGCGCTGGCGGATCTGAGCGACGCTGAATTTGAAACGCTCGCCCCGGCAGCCTGGCCGCGGCGGGCAGGGCAGGGTCCGCAGCGGCGGCTTTTCGGCGACGGGCGGTTCTTCACCGGCAGCGGCCGGGCGCGGCTCGTCCCGGTGCGGACGGCGCCGCTGCCCCGCCCGCTGCCGGCCGGAACTCTGCTGCTGAACAGCGGACGGCTGCGCGACCAGTGGCACACCATGACGCGCACCGGCCTGTCACCCCGCCTGTCCGCCCATGCGCCGGAGCCCTGCCTGGACATCCATCCGGCCGACGCCGCGGCGCGCGGCGTGGCGGACGGCGGCCTCGCCCGCGTCACCACGGCGGCCGGGGAAGCGCTGGTCCGTGTCCGCGTGACGGAGGCGGTGGCCGAAGGCACCCTCTTCCTGCCGATGCACTGGACCGACCGCTTCGCCGCCCGCGCGGTGATCGGGCGGCTGATCGACGACGAGGCGGTCGACCCCCACTCCGGCCAGCCGGACCTCAAGCGGATGCCGGCGGCGGTGGAGCCCTACCGGCCCACCTGGACCGGCTTCCTGCTGGCGCGCCGGCCGGTGGAGCCGGCCCATGACGGCTATTGGGCGCGTCGCGTGGTGACCGGTGGTCATCTGGTGGAGTTGGCGGGCACCGGCCGGCTGCCGGCGTTGGAGGAGCTGGCCTGGCTGCCCGGCTTCGCCCCCGACGGCGCGGTGGTGGAGTACAGCGACGACGCCCGCGGCGTGCGGCGCCGCGCCTGGCTGTGCCAGGACAGGCTGGAGGGCTGCCTGTTCCTGGCGGCCGGCGACGCCTTGCCGCCGCGCTCCTGGCTCGCCGGGCTGCTGGCGGCGGACGGGCTCGACGCCGGGGACCGCGCGGCCGTGCTGGCCGGGCGGGCGCCCGGTGCCGCGGCCGGGACGGCGGACCAGGGCCGGATCGTCTGTTCCTGCTTCGGCGTCGGCCTCACCCGCCTGATCGCCGCGATCCGCGATCAGGGTCTGACCTCGGTCCCGGAGATCGGCCGCGCGCTGAAGGCGGGGACCAACTGCGGGTCATGCGTTCCCGAATTGAAGGAGGTGCTTCAGCATGCACGCCAGCGTGAAGTTGCCTGACCCCGGCCTGCTCGGCCTCCTGCTGCGGGTGGGGGAGGGGCTGCGGGCGGTGGTGACGCTGCGCCGCTCCGCCTCCGGCGCCCGCTCGACGCGGCGCCCTCCGCCGGGCAGCGTGGCGCTGGTCGGCGCCGGCCCCGGCGATCCCGACCTGCTGACGGTGGCGGCGGTCAAGGCGCTGGCGGCGGCGGAGGTGGTGCTCTACGACCATCTGGTCGGCGAGGGCATCCTGGATCTGGTCCCGGCGACGGCCGAGCGGATCTGCGTCGGCAAGCGCTCCGGCCGCCACTCCTTGCCGCAGGAGGAGATCAGCGCCCTGATCGTCGCCCGCGCGCTGGCCGGCCGGCGGGTGGTGCGGCTGAAGGGCGGCGACCCGATGATCTTCGGCCGGGCGGGGGAGGAGATCGACGCGCTCGACGCCCATGGCATCCCGGTGACGGTCATCCCCGGCATCACCGCGGCGCTCGGCTGCGCGGCGGGTGCCGGCCTGTCGCTGACCCGCCGCGGCGTGTCCCGCGCCGTCACCTTCGTCACCGCCCACGGCCGCGACGGCGAGCGGTTCGAGCCGGACTGGGCGCGCCTGGCCGACCCGCAGGGGACCCTGGCGATCTACATGGGGCGGGACCAGGCCCGCGCCGTCGGGCAGGGACTGACCGGTGCCGGCCTTCCGGCCTCGACGCCCGTGCTGGCGGTGGAGAACGGCTGCCGCCCGGACGAACGGCGCTGGCGCACGACGCTCGGCGCGATGGCCGGGCAGGGGATCGCCGCCGGCAAGGGCCCGACGCTGCTGCTGATCGGCGGGGCCCTGGCCCAGCGGGATGGGGCCCAGCGGGACGGGCTACAGGGCGGGGCGCCGGCCGCCGTTGATCGGTGCGCGGCCGGCGACCTCGGCTAGCGGCTCGACCACCACCGTCATGGTGAAGACGGTGGCGTGCAGCAGCTCCGTCCCGGTCAGCATGATCCCGACATGGCCGGGGAAGAAGACGATGTCGCCGCGCCGCCACTCGGTGCCGACGCCGTCGTCGGTCAGCCAGGCGCCCAGCCGCTCGTCGGCGCGCTGCCGGCCGCTGCTGTGCGGCAGGACCAGCCCGGCCGCCGCCATGGCGGTGAGGACGAGGCCGGAGCAGTCGATGCCGAAGGCGCTGCGCCCGCCCCAGACATAGGGCGTCTCCAGGAAGCGCAGGGCGGTCGCCACGGGATCGCGGGCGGGCGGGGCGTCCACCGGTTCCACCATCCCGCCGAACAGCCACAGCCCGTTGCTCAGCCCGACCCAGCCATTCTCCGCCCGCCCGTCGAGCGTCACCCCCGACCCGAAGCTCAGCGTGCCGACCGGCGGGGCCCGGTGGGTGGGGGCGGGGTGCAGGTCGGCGCGCAGGCCGCGGATGCGGTGGGTGGGGGCGACCGGCTCCGCCGCCGGCGTGCCGGGGGCGAGCCAGCCGGTCTCGCCGTTGAAGCGGCTTTCCACCTTCAGCCAGCCGCCCGCCTCGTCGAGCACGGCGAAGGTCTCGCCGAACAGCATTTCGCTGACCTGGGACACGCCGGCCCGCGGCTCCTCCAGAATCAGGGCTTGCGGGGCGGTCAGTTGGCGGATCGTCATCGGAAACTCTCTCTGCGGGCCGGTCAGAGCCGGTAAAGGGTGCGGAACCAGGTCACGAAGGGGCCGGCATGCGAAGACTTCGGGTCCAGAATCTTCTGGAGGAGAGCCGTTCCGAAGCTCTGCCCCGGCGGGTCCTGCCACGCCAGCCACGTGTGGATGTTGGATTTGTCGAGATGGGCGTCCCGGCACTTCGCCCCCAGTTCCAGGGCCTCGCGGACGGCCGCCTGCGCCTTTCGCCAGACCGGTTCCTCACCATCGGGGACGAGGAAGCCCAGGAAGGTCTCCATCATGCCGCGGGAGCTGTTGTCGGGCATGATCCAGATGCCCAGCCGCTTGCCCTGCGCGTTGTCGATCACCAGCCCGCCGGGGGCGACGGTTTCCGGGATTTCCGGGAACTGGCCGAGGCATAACGAGCGCAGGCGGGCCCAGCGGGTGGTGAAATCCGCATCCGCATCGACGACGATGCCCAGCGTTTCCACTTCACGCGACTTCAGTTTCGTGGAGATGAAGCCGGTGGCCAGGATATTCTCGACGCCGCCGCATTGCTCGATTACCACCGGCCGCTCTTCCTTGGTGTTTCCCCAGGGGACATGGGCGGCCATCAGTTGGACGATCGCGTACAGGTCGTCATGGCCTTCGACCAGCAGATGCTTCCGGTTGGCGGTGCCCATGGGTCAGCGAACCTCGATCCGGCGTTCGGCGGCGACGGTGATCTCCGCCTCGCTGTAGGGGACCGCGGCCTGCTGCCCCGGTTCGATGCGCTGGATGGTCACCCGGCTGCCGGCCTCGACGTCCCTGCGGCAGATGGAGGCGAGGCTGTGGACGCAATCCTGGCTGTGCGTCGTGGCGAAGACCTGCACGTTCAGCGCCTCCGCCGTCTTCGCGATCAGCGTCCACATCTTGTCCATGACCGTATAGTGCAGGCCCGTATCGATTTCATCGACCAGCAGGACGCCGTCCTTGGCCCGCACCAGCGCGAGCGCCATGGACAGCATGCGCCAGATACCGTCCCCCAGGCTGCCGATCGGCACCGGAACATCGTTTCCGGCAATCTTCACGACGAACCCGCCGCGCCGGGAGGCGGCAAGTGAGGAGGGGGCCGCCGTCAGCGGCGCGATCCGTTCGATCTTCGGCTCCACGGCACGCAGAGCATCGAGGATCTGATCCTCCCCCTCGGTCAGGACTATGCCGTTCCACAATTCGTGGAGTTGGAGAGGGGAAAGTGATCCCGTCGAGATGTAACGTGCGCTCGACCCAGACTGGTTTCGGCGGGATCTATGTCGGCCTGTTTGGAAAGTGCGGAGTGAAATGCCTCCACGCTCTGTCAAAGGGAAATGGGGCGGGTCAAGGACCTCGTCATCCATGCGAACAACTAAGTAAACCCCTTCCTCTCTCTCATCCTCAAGAAAAGAGAATTTAACTTGCGCTTCGTTTCTTTCTAGAACGGCATCAACATAAACATGAAGCCTGCGGCGCACATCCTGTTCTGCGCCTGACACAGTAAATTGAGCGAAATTGTTCAAGTCATGCCCATGGAAAAGATGGCAGACCTCGATCTCCGGCGGATCGCCTTCCCCTCTCAGATCGCCGAACCTTTCCCCGCGGCTCGTCTGGATTTCCCAGATCGCTCCCAGATCACCATCGGATGCCAGGAGATAGAGCGCCTCGAGAACCGAGGTCTTGCCGCTGTTGTTCGTGCCGACCAGCAGGTTGATCCTGCCCAGGCCGCTCATGGTCAGGCGGTCGAGGCCGCGATAGCCTTTGATTTCAACGCTTTGGAACATGTCCGCCAGTCTTTGCAGGTCGTCGGGCCCGCGCCATTCTAGCGGATGGCCCCGCGGCTCGCCACGCCGGAACGTCCCTCCGCCCGGCCCCGGCCCCGGCCCAGGGACGGGCCGGAGGGGCGGGCGGAGGAGCCGTCCCCTGGGTCACCCCGTCCCCGGCTGGACCGAGCCTTCGGTGTCCTCGGCGCGGTCGCGCAGCTCGTCGGAGGACAGGCCGGCGGGGGTGGCGTCCTGCAGGGTGCCGTCGCCGGGGGTGCGGCCGGGCTCCTGCCGGTCCTTCGGCCGGTCCTGCGCCACATCGTCCGGCCGCGGGGTTTCCCCTGAGCCGGAATTGTCGTTTCGGGGCGTGTCGGTCATGGCGTCCTCGTGTTACTGTCCTGTCGATAAACGACCGGAAGCGTCGGATGTTTCGCCGGACATCATGCCGGGCCGTCGCCACGCCGGCCGGACCAGCCGGGAATGAGGAGACCGAGAAGGCCATGGACACCAACACGCCCCACCCCCACGGCACCGGACAGCAGGTCGGGACCGTCACCCTGACCGACGACGCCACCGGCAAGACCGTCAAGCTGCCGGTCCTCGGCGGCTCGGAAGGGCCGCGGGTCATCGATATCCGCAAGCTCTACGGCGAGACCGGCTACTTCACCTTCGACCCGGGCTTCACCTCCACCGCGGCCTGCGATTCCGCGATCACCTACATCGACGGCGACGAGGGCATCCTGCGCCACCGCGGCTACGCCATCCAGGATCTGGCGCGGAACTGCGACTTCCTGGAGGTCTGCTACCTGCTGCTGAACGGCGACCTGCCCGACGCGCAGCAGAAGGACGATTTCGAGCGCACCATCACCTACCACACGATGGTGCATGAGCAGCTCGCCAAGTTCTACAGCGGCTTCCGCCGCGACGCCCACCCGATGGCCATCATGGTCGGCGTGGTCGGCGCGCTGTCGGCCTTCTACCACGATTCGACCGACATCTTCGACCCGCTGCAGCGCAAGATCGCGGCGCACCGCCTGATCGCCAAGATGCCGACCATGGCCGCCATGGCCTACAAATACACGGTCGGCGAGCCCTTCATGTACCCGCGCAACGACCTGGGTTATGCCGAGAACTTCCTCTACATGACCTTCGGCACGCCCTGCGAGCCGTACATGCCGAGCCCGATCCTGTCCAAGGCGATGGACAAGATCTTCATCCTGCACGCCGACCACGAGCAGAACGCCTCGACCTCCACCGTCCGCCTCGCCGGCTCCTCCCACGCCAACCCGTTCGCCTGCATCGCGTCGGGCATCGCGGCGCTGTGGGGCCCGGCCCACGGCGGCGCCAACGAGGCCGTGCTGAAGATGCTGGAGGAGATCGGCTCGGTCGAGCGCATCCCCGAATTCATCAAGCGCGCCAAGGACAAGAACGACAACTTCCGCCTGATGGGCTTCGGCCACCGGGTCTACAAGAACTACGACCCGCGCGCCAAGATCATGCGCGAGACCTGCTACGAGGTGCTGAACGAACTGGGCATCAAGGACGAGCCGCACCTCGCCATCGCGATGGAGCTGGAGAAGATCGCGCTTGAGGATCCCTACTTCGTCGAGAAGAAGCTCTATCCGAACGTCGACTTCTACTCGGGCATCATCCTGAAGGCGATGGGCTTCCCGACCAGCATGTTCACCGTGCTGTTCGCGCTGGCCCGCACCGTCGGCTGGATCAGCCAGTGGAAGGAGATGATCGAGGATCCGGCCCAGAAGATCGGCCGTCCCCGCCAGCTCTACACCGGCACGCCGGCCCGCGAGTTCGTGCCGCTCGCCAGGCGGTAACGGCCCGCGAGGGGGACATCCCGTCAGATGGCCGGGCCTGCCCCGGCCATCATGGCGGGAGCGGGGAGGATCGTCCCGGACGGGGACGCTCGGGCGCAGGGCGCAAGCGACAAGAACCGAAAAGGCGGCGCGGGTGACGGACGGGGTGCAGGTGGGGCTGGCGGCGGCCATCGTGGCGGTGGAGGACGGCCGTCCCCGGGTGGTGGCCGTGCGCAGCGGCTTCGAGGTTCCGGCCAGCCATCGCCGCGGCGACGAGCCGCTTCCCCACCGCGACGCGCTTCCCGGCGCCGCCTTCGAACCCGGCCGCTTCCGCACCCTGCAGGACGGCGTGCGCGCGGTGGCGGAGGGGCTGTCCGGCCTGTCGCTGCGCTATGTCGAGCAGCTCTACACCTTCGGCGACCGCTTCCGCGACCCGCACGAGTTGTTCGGCGGCCCGCGCTCCGTCGTCGTCGGCTATCTGGCACTCGTCCGCGAGGCTCCGCTGGGCGGGAGCGGGGGCGAGGCCGGGGCGGAGTGGCGCGACCTCTACGACTTCTTCCCGTGGGAGGACTGGCGGGACAGCCGGCCGGCCCTGCTCGACGGGGTGATCCTGCCGGCGCTGCGCGACTGGATCGCCGCGACCCGCGAGACGGATCTGCGGGCGCGGCGGCGCGAGCGCGCCCAGCTCGCCTTCGCCATCGACGGCGACGGCAGCGGCTGGGACATGGAACGCGTGCTGGAGCGCTACGAGCTGCTCTACGAAGCCGGGCTGGTGGTGGAGGCGTTCCGCGACCGGGACCTCGCCCACCGGGCCGGCCGGCTCGACCGGCCGCCGGGGGCATCATGCCGCGCGCGCTCGGCCGGCCGATGGCGCGCGACGGCCGGCGCATCCTGGCGGCGGCGCTGGAGCGGCTGCGCGGCAAGCTGAAGTACCGCCCCATCGTCTTCGAACTGCTGCCCGGCACCTTCACGCTCCACCAGCTCCAGCGCGTGGTGGAGGCGCTGTCGGGCGAGCGGCTGCACAAGCAGAATTTCCGCCGCCTGATGATCTCCGGCGGCTTCGTCGAACCGACCGGCAGCTTCGAAAGCCAGACCGGCGGCCGGCCGGCGGAGCTTTACCGCTTCCGCCGCCAGGCCATCCACGAACGCACCAGTGCCGGCGCCATCCCCTCGGCGGGGGAGTGAGGAGGCGGCTCCGCCCCCTGTGTACCCAGGCCCCCTACATGTCCAGCCCGATGTCGAGGTTCGGGGCGCTGTGGGTCAGCCAGCCGCAGGAGATCATGTCGACGCCTGCCTCGGCGATGGCGCGGACGGTGGCGAGGGTGACGTTGCCCGACGCCTCGGTCAGCAGGCGGCCGTCGACCAGGGCGACCGCGCGGCGCAGCGTCGCCGGATCCATGTTGTCGAGCAGCACGACGTCCACCCTCAGGGCCGCCGGCAGGTCCAGCAGCTCTTCGAGCTGGGCGAGCGTGTCGACCTCCACCTCCACCTTCACCATATGGCCGATGGCGGCGCGCACCCGTTCCACCGCCGGGCGTATGCCGCCGGCGACGGCGAGGTGGTTGTCCTTGATCAGCACCGCGTCGTCGAGGCCGAAGCGATGGTTGAAGCCGCCGCCGAGCCGCACCGCCTGCTTCTCCAGCACGCGCAGGCCGGGGGTGGTCTTGCGGGTGCAGACGATGCGGGCGCGGGTGCCCTCCACCTCGCGGACCAGGGTGCGGGTGGCGGTGGCGATGCCCGACAGCCGGCCCATGAGGTTCAGCGCCGTGCGTTCCGCCGTCAGCAGGGCGCGGGCCTTGCCGTAGACGGTGGCGATGGTGCCGCCGGGCGCCACGTCGGTGCCGTCGGGCCGCTCGATGGCGAAGGAGGCTTCGGGGTCGAGCAGGCGGAAGGCCAGCAGCGCAGCCTCCAGCCCGGCGACGCGGCCGTCCTTGCGGGCGTTGATGCGGGCGGTCGCGGTGGCGTCGGCGGGGATGATGCTGTCGGTGGTGATGTCGCCGGCCCGCCCCAGATCCTCCGCCAGGGCGGTGCGGACGATGGGCTCGGCCATGGAGAAGCCGGTCGGGTACGGGCCGGGGCTCAGAGGATGCGGCATGCGGCGTCTCCGGGCAGCGGGCCGGCGGCGCCGGCGCCAAGGGTGAACAGGTCGGTCAGGGTGTGGATGGAACGTTCGGCGGCCGGGGCGGCGTCGGGATGGTCGGTGCGGCAATGGGCGCCGCGGCTTTCCCGCCGGGCCAGCGCCGCCGAGACGACCAGCCGGCCGACCAGCAGCCGGTTGCGCGCCTCGCCCCAGCGGCGGACGGCCTCCGGATCGGACCCCGTCCCGGCCTCGTCCCGCAGCAGGTCCAGCGCCGCCGCCAGCCGGTCGAGCCGCCGCCGGGCGCCGCGCAGGCCCAGCTCGCTGCGCACCAGCCCGGCTCCTTCGTAGAGAACGCTGCGCGCCTCGTCCGAGATGGCGTCGAGCAGGGAACCGCCGACCCCGGCCGGCGCCACCGGCGGGTCGGGCAGGGCGACGGGCGGCAGCGGCGGCAGCTCGCGGGCGGCGATGTCGCGGGCGACGCGGGCGCCGAACACCAGCGCCTCCAGCAGCGAGTTGCTGGCCAGCCGGTTGGCGCCGTGGACGCCGGTGCAGGCGACCTCGCCGCAGGCCCACAGCCCGTCCAGGCTGGTCCGCCCGTCGGCGTCGGTCAGCACCCCGCCCATGTGGTAATGTGCGGCCGGCGCGACCGGCACCGGCTCCCGCCGCGGGTCGAGCCCATGCCGGGCGCACAGCGCCAGCACGGTCGGGAAGCCGTCGGGCCGGGCGGCCAGTGCCGGCGCCATGTCGAGGAAGACAGGCTCGCCCGCCGCCACGCGCCGGCCGATGGCGCGCGCCACCACGTCGCGCGGCGCCAGCTCGGCCAGCGGATGCTCGTCGGGCATGAAGCGCCGGCCCTGCCGGTCGAGCAGCAGGGCGCCGGCCCCGCGCAGCGCCTCGGTCAGCAGGGGGCGGGATCGGCGTCGACCGCCAGGGCGGTGGGGTGGAACTGGACGAACTCCAGATCGGCCAGCCGGGCGCCGGCCCGCGCCGCCAGGGCCAGACCGTCGCCGGTCGCCTCCGGCGGGTTGGTGGTGCGGGCGAAGGCGGCGCCGATGCCGCCGGTCGCCAGCACGATCCGCGGGGCGCGGTGGAACACCCAGCCTTCGGGATGGAAGGCGAGCAGGCCGCAGACCCGCCCGGCGCGCACCACCAGATCCACCGCGAAGGCATCGGTCTCGACGCGGACGGAGGGGGTGGCGCGCAGGATGGCGGCCAGCGCCGTGACCAGCGTGCGGCCGGTGGCGTCGCCGCCGGCATGGACGATGCGGGCGGCGCCGTGGGCGGCCTCGCGGCCGAGCAGCGGCGCGCCGTCCGGCCCGCGGTCGAAGGGCAGGCCGGCGGCCAGCAGGGCGCGGACCTGCTCCGCCCCCTCCTCGGCCAGCAGGGCGGCCATGGCGGCGTCGACCAGCCCGGCCCCGGCGGCGACCGTGTCGGCGGCATGGGCGGCCGGGCTGTCCTGCGGCCCGATGGCGGCGGCGATGCCGCCCTGGGCATGGGCGCTGGAGCCGCCGGGCAGATCCGGCGTCTTGGTCAGCAGCGTCACCGCCCGCGGCGCCAGCCGCAGCGCCGCCGTCATGCCCGCGAGGCCGGAGCCGACGACGATCACCTCGGCGTCCCGGACGAGATAGGGGACGAGATGGGGAACCGGTGCAGTCATGACGCACCTCGTGGTGAGGGGGGAGGGGGAGGGGGCGCTACCGCGGCTTGACCGCCAGCATGCGCTCCACCGCCAGCCGGGCGCGGGCGGCCAGATCCGGGGCGATCTCGACCCGCGGTTCCAGCGTGCGCAGCGAGGCCAGGATGTTCGCCAGCGTGATCCGCTTCATGTGCGGGCACAGGTTGCAGGGCCGCACGAACTCGGTCTCCGGGGCGGAGGCGGCGACGTTGTCGCTCATCGAGCATTCGGTGACCATCAGCACCCGCGGCGGCCGCTCCTTGCCGACATAGTCGATCATGCGGGCGGTGGAGCCGACGAAGTCGGCGGCGGCCAGCACGTCGGGCGGGCATTCCGGATGGGCGATGACCACCAGATCGTCGAAGCGGCTGCGGAAGTCGGCGATCTCCGCCCCGGTGAAGCGCTCGTGCACCTCGCAATGGCCCTTCCAGGCGATGATCTCGACCCTGGTCTGGCTGGCGACATGCTTGGCGAGATACTCGTCGGGCAGGAAGATCACCCGCTCCGCCCCCAGCGACTCCACGACCTCCACCGCGTTGCCGGAGGTGCAGCAGATGTCCACCTCCGCCTTCACGGCGGCCGAGGTGTTGACGTAGGCGACCACCGGCACGCCGGGATAGCGCTGGCGCAGCAGCCGCACGTCCTCCGGCGTGATCGACTCGGCGAGCGAGCAGCCGGCCGACAGGTCGGGGCACAGCACGATCTTCGCCGGGTTCAGCAGCTTCGCCGTCTCGGCCATGAAGTGCACGCCGGCCAGCACGATCACGTCGGCGTCGGTCTCGGTCGCGCGGGCGGCCAGCGCCAGGCTGTCGCCGACGATGTCGGCCACGCCGTGGAAGATCTCCGGCGTCTGGTAATTGTGCGCCAGCACCACCGCGTTGCGCTCGCGCTTCAACTCGGTGATGGCATGGACGAGCGGGGCGTGGAACGGCCACTCCACCGCCGGCATGACGCGCTTCATCCGCTCATAGGCCGGCCGGGTCGCCTCCGCGATCTCGGGCGTATAGGCGAGGTCGCCGACCTCCGGGGCCTGCGGCGGCTTCGGGAAGGCGGTGTCGGGCATGGGTCGCTCCCTTAATGCTCGTTGCGAGCAAAAAGCTATATGCTCTTATCGAGCATATCAAGCGCGAAAAGAGGGTGGCGAAACCGCAGCCGGGGCCGGGCTGTTGTGGGGGAGGACGAATGTCGGGTCGAACCTGGGAGAGAGCCGCGATGAAAGCCTTCTTGAGCGCCGTGATCGCCGTGGTGGTGCTGGCGGTCGGCGCCGGCATCCTGCTGCCGGACCTGCTGGCGCGCTCGTCGGACGAGAGCTTCGCCACCTCCTCCACGCGGGTGGGCGACGACGCCTCGATCGGGCACCGCAACTTCAGCGGCCAGCCGCGGCGGTAACGCTTCCCGCTCCGCGGCCGGGGCGGTGGCCTCTCCTGCTCCGCCGCCGGCGGGCGCCTTGTCTTATTCCGCCGCCTGCGGCGCCCCCTTTTATTCCGCCGCCTGCGGCGGCGGGGGGGCAAGACCCTTGCGGCGCTGCTCCTCGTACCAGCGGTGATGGTGCTCGATGGCCCAGTTCTCGTCCACCTCGCCGCGGCCCATGGCGTCGAAGGCGCCTTCCATGCCGATGGTGCCGATGTAGATGTGGCCGATGATGGCGGCGATCATCAGCCCGGCCAGCACGGCGTGGATGACGTGCAGGATCTGCATCCCGCCGATCCCCGTCACCGTGAAGGGCACCATCAGCAGATAGCCGGTCAACGCCATCGCCGCCCCGCCGAACACCACCGACCAGAAGACGCCCTTCTGCCCGGCGTTGAAGCGGCCGGCCTCGGGATGCTCGCCGCCCTTGTCGAGCAGGCCGCCCAGCGTGCGCAGCCAGATCCAGTCGGCCTTCTCCGGGATGTTGTCGCGCACCCACAGCACGAGGATCAGGAGCAGGCCGAAGACGAAGGGGACGCTGACGAAGTTGTGCACCGACTTCGACCAGACGGCGAGGCCGGTGAAGGCCGGGTGGCCGATCAGCGGGATCAGCAGCGGCCGGCCGAAGGTCAGCACCAGCCCGGTCGCCGCCATCACCAGGAAGCTGACCGCCGTCGTCCAGTGGGCGAAGCGGTCGAGCCCGCCGAAGCGCGGGACCATGCGGCCGGAGCGGCCGGCATGGATGCGGATGGTGCCGCGGAACAGGTAGAACAGGCCGAGCGCCGCCAGCATCGCCAGCACCAGCCCGCCGACCAGCAGCCGCAGCGTGTGCGACCGGAACTCCCGCCACTCCCGCCCCTGCGGCTGGATTAGCACCGACAGCTTCTCGTCGGGCAGGCTGATCCGCCCGATCTCCTTGTCCTCCGGCACATAGAGCTGCACCTGGTCCTTCGTGGCGGGCGTGGCCGGGCCGGGCGTCTGGTAGAGCTGCGCCTGGACCGCCGGGGCGGCCAGCAGCATCGCGGCCAGGACCAGAAGGCGGCCCAGAGACGGAAAGAGGCCCAGGGTCGGAAAGAGGCGGAGCAGGGGCATGGCGGTCGTCTCCGAATGATCCCGGCGCGGCGGATGAAAGGGCGGACGAAGGGAGGGGCGGACGAAAGGGGCGGGGCGGTGGCGCCCGGGATCCGCCCCTTACGATCCGCCGGTCGCCGCCCCGCCGGGTGCCAGCGCGCTGCCGGCGTCGCGCCGGCCATAGGCGGTGGTCCAGCCGGTGGCGCCGCTGCCGTAGCCGCGGCGGACCACCCGCTCGGCATAGATGTCGGCCAGCACGTCGCCGTCGCCGGCCATCAGGGCGCGGGTCGAGCACATCTCGGCGCACAGCGGCAGCTTGCCCTCGGCCAGCCGGTTGGAGCCGTACTTCTGGTACTCCTCCGGCGTGTTGTCGGCCTCGGGGCCGCCGGCGCAGAAGGTGCACTTGTCCATCTTGCCGCGGCTGCCGAAGTCGGTGGAGCGCGGGAACTGCGGCGCGCCGAACGGGCAGGCGTAGAAGCAGTAGCCGCAGCCGATGCACAGGTCCTTGGAATGCAGCACCACCCCGTCGGCCGTCTGCAGGAAGCAGTCGACCGGGCAGACCGCGGCGCAGGGCGGGTCGTTGCAGTGCATGCAGGCCATGGAGACCGACCGCTCGCCCGGCATGCCGTCGTTCAGCGTGACCAGCCGGCGGCGGTTGATGCCCCAGGGCACCTCGTGCTCGTTCTTGCAGGCGGTGACGCAGGCGTTGCACTCGATGCAGCGCTCGGAGTCGCACAGGAACTTCATGCGGGCCATCGTCGTCGGTCCTCCCCTCACGCCGGTTCGACGCGGCACAGCGTGACCTTGGTTTCCTGCATGAAGGTGACGGGGTCGTAGCCGTAGGTCGTCACCCCGTTCACCGGCTCGCCCAGCACGATCGGGTCGGTGTCCGGCGGGTAGTTGCCCCGCAGGCTCTCGCCCTGCCAGTAGCCGGAGAAATGGAAGGGCATGAAGACGGTGCCGCTGCCCACCCGCTCGGTGACCAGCGCGCGCACCTTGGCGCGCGCCGCGTTCTCCGGCCCATGGACCCAGACCCAGGCGCCGTCGCGGATGCCCAGCCGCTCGGCGTCCTTCACGTTGATCTCGGCGAACATGCTCTGCTGCAGCTCGGCGAGCCAGGGGTTGGAGCGCGTCTCCTCGCCGCCGCCCTCATACTCGACCAGCCGGCCGGAGGTCAGCACCATGGGGAACTTCTCGCGCAGGTCGCTGTCCGCCACCTTGAACTGCAGCGAGCGGGCGAGCTGCACCAGGCGGAAGTCGCGCCGGTCCTCGATGGCCGGATAGGCCTTCACCAGTTCCGGCCGCGGCGAGTAGATCGGCTCGCGGTGGACCGGCACCGGGTCGGGCAGGTTCCAGGCGAGGGCGCGGGCCTTGGCGTTGCCGTGCGGCACGCAGCCGTGCTTCAGCGCCACCCGGATGATGCCCATGGACAGGTCGGTCTGCCAGCTCACCTCGTCGATCTTGTCGCCGCCGATGGCCTCGATGACGCGCCTCTCCTCGGCCGTCAGCTCCTTGTCCCAGCCCAGCTTCCTCAGCACGGCCATGGTGAATTCCGGATAGCCGTCCCGGATGTCCGACCCCTTCGAGTAGGAGCCGTCGGCCAGCAGGCTGACGCCGTTGCGCTCCACCCCGAAGCGGGCGCGGAAGACGCCGCCGCCGTCCATCACATGCCTGGAGGTGTCGTAGAGCACGGCGCTGCCGGGGTGCCGGATCTCCGGATGGCCCCAGCTCGGCCAGGGCAGGCCGTAATAGTCGCCCCGGCAAGGGCCGTCGGCCGCCCGCATGGTGATCTTGTCGAAGTCGGCCTGATGCTTCATGTGCATCTTCAGCCGCTCCGGCGACTGGCCGGTGGCGCCGATGGCGAGGCAGCCGCGGTTCATCTCGCGCAGGATGTCCTCCGGCACGGGCCGCGTGCCCTCCACCGTGATGTGCTTGAACATCTCCTCGGCGAAGCCCAGCCTGCGCGCCAGCAGGTAGATGATCGTGTAGTCGTCCTTCGATTCGAAGATCGGCTCCACCACCTTCTCCCCCCACTGCATCGAGCGGTTGGAGCAGGTGCGCGAGCCGTCCGTCTCGAACTGGGTGCAGGCCGGCAGGATATAGGTGCCGTCGCGCCGCTCCCTGATCGCGGCGAAGGTCGTCGGGTGCGGGTCGGCGATGACCAGCAGGCTGAGCGCCGCCAGCCCCTTCACCATCTCCGGCATGCGGGTGACGGTGTTGCCGCCGTGGCCGAAGCACATCATGGCGCGCAGCGGGCTCGGCTGCTCGATCTGGCCCGGCTGGGCGAGCACCGCGTCGAACCAGCGGGTGGTCGGGATGCCCTTCGCCTCCATCAGGTCCTTCGAGGCGAAGCGGGACTTCATATAGTCGTAATCGACGTCCCAGACGCGGCAGAAGTGCTTCCACGCCCCTTCCGCCAGCCCGTAGTAGGCGGGCAGGGTGGAGACGTCGAGGCCGAAATCCGTCGCCCCCTGCACGTTGCAGTGGCCGCGGTAGATGTTGGCGCCGCCGCCGGCCACGCCGATGTTGCCCAGTGCGAGCTGCAGGATCGACAGTGCCCGCACGTTGGCGGTGCCGACCGTGTGCTGCGTCACGCCCATGCACCAGATGACCGTGCTGGGCTTGTTCTTCGCCAGCGCCTCCGCCACCCGGCGCATCTGGGTGCCGGGAACGCCGGTGACCCGCTCGACCTCCTCCGGCGTCCACTTCCTCACCTCGGCGCGGACCTCGTCCATGCCGTAGACGCGCTGGCGGATGTACTCCTTGTCCTCCCAGCCGTTCTCGAAGATGTGCCACAGCAGGCCCCAGGCGACGGGGATGTCGGTGCCGGGACGGATGCGGACATATTCGGTGGCGTGCGCCGCCGTCCGGGTGAAGCGCGGGTCGATGACGATGAAGGGGGCGCGGTTGTGCTCCTTGCCGCGCAGCATGTGCTGCATGGAGACGGGGTGCGCCTCCGCCGGGTTGCCGCCGACGATCAGCAGCGCCTTGGAGTTCTGGATGTCGTTGTAGCTGTTGGTCATGGCGCCGTAGCCCCAGGTGTTCGCCACCCCGGCCACGGTCGTGGAATGGCAGATGCGCGCCTGATGGTCGACGTTGTTGGTTCCCCAGAAGGCCGCCAGCTTGCGGTAGAGATAGGCCCCCTCGTTGGAGAACTTGGCCGAGCCCAGCCAGAACACGGCGTCCGGCCCGGACTGCCGGCGGATCTCCATCAGCCTGTCGCCGATCTCCCCGATCGCCTGGTCCCAGGAGATGCGCTGCCACTGGCCGTCCACCAGCTTCAGCGGGTACTTGACCCGGCGCGAGCCCTTGGTCAGCTCGCGCACCGAGGCGCCCTTGGCGCAGTGGGTGCCCTGGTTGATCGGGCTTTCCCAGCCCGGTTCCTGCCCGACCCAGACGCCGTTCTGCACCTCCGCGATCACCGTGCAGCCGACCGAGCAGTGGGTGCAGACGTTCTTGCGCGTCACCAGCTCGACGTTCGGCAGGATCGGCCCGGCGTCCGCCTTGCGGATCATGGTGGCGGGCAGCGCGCCGACCGCCGCGAGACCGCCGGTGGCGAGGCCGGAACGGCGCAGGAAGCCGCGGCGGCTGACGCCGTCCCCCAGCGCGCCGGCCAGCGCCCTCGACAGCGAGCCGCGCGGGGTTGCGGAGCCGGTCTTCTTCAGCATGGCGGGTCCCCTTCGGCGGTCACGGGCAATTGGGTCACGGGCAACTGGGTCACGGGCAATTGGGTCATGGGCGGTCCGGTTGTGGGCGGTCCGGCTACAGGCGATTCAGGGCGTAGAAGCGCTTGACGTGCTCGGTCTCGCGGTAGCGGGACTTCACCTGGTCCTGCGGCGACTCATCCGCCTGCGCCCCGCCGGCCGGAAGCACGGCCGCCGCCGCCCCGGCGGTGCCGAGGCCCAGCGCCTTCAGCAGGTCGCGGCGGTCGAATCCGGGCTTGCCGGCTCCTGAATCCCTGGTCTTGTCGGCACTCATGACCCGCTGTCCTCCAGCATCGCGAAGCAGTCCGTCTCGATGGACAGGAAAAGCCGGCCGATGGTTCCGACCGGCCGGTAGAGGCTGGCCGACCGGGCGGTCTCCAGATCGGCGAAGAAGCGCCCGGCCCAGGGGGCGAGGTGGCGCCGGAACAGGATGTGCTGCAGCCGGAGGTCCGGCGGACCCAGCGTGCCGTCCGCCAGGGCGGCCATCGTCTCGCACAGGGCCGCGATATGGTCCTCGGGCTCCGCCACGTCGGGGGCGCGCTCGATGCCCAGCGCCTCCAGGTCGGCGCGCAGCTCGGCCAGCGGCCGGTCGTGCAGCAGCCCCGTGCGGTAGTAGGAGGCGTAGGGCACCAGCTCGCCCTGGACCACGCCGATGAACAGGGCGTGGTACTCGGCGCCGGCCGCCGCCTCGTCCGTCGCGCGGGCCGCCGCGGCCAGCGCCGAGAAGGCCTCGCCCAGCGGGGTGCCGTCGCCTTCGAGCCCGCCCAGCGTCGTCAGCAGCAGCTCCGACGGGGGCCGGGCCAGCGTGCGGGCCAGCAGGGCATAGGCATGCGCCCGCATCAGGTCGGTGTCGTCGATCGTCGATGCTGTCACTCCCCCGAACGGCACGGATGCCCCCCTTCTGCCCACAGCTCCGGTTGAAGCGACAACAGGGCGGCGGGGAAAAAGTCACGCGGCCGGCCGGCGCTGCCGGTATGCTGCCGCTCCCGGCCTGGAGACCGGAACGAAGGGGGAAGGGAACGATGACCATGACGGAGCCGATGACCATGGGCGATTGGCCGGCGACGGTGCTGGGCGACGACCTGCGCGGACGGCGCGTGCTGGTGACCGGCAGCAGCCGCGGGATTGGCGCCGCGCTGGGCGTGGCGCTGGCCGGGCTGGGCGCGCGGGTGGTGCTGCACGGCTCGGGATCGAGCGCCGCGGCGCATCGGCTCGCCGCGGCGCTGGCGGAGCAGGGGGCCGACGTGCGGGCGGTGACCGGCGACTTCCGCCGGCCGGACGCCGTGGAGGCGGTGGTCGACGCCGCGGTGGAGACGCTGGGCGGGCTCGACGTGCTGGTCAACAACGCCGGCACCATGGTCGGGCGCATGCCGCTGGCGGCGCTGGAGGACGGCTTCCTCGACGAGGTGGTGGACCTGAACCTGCGCTCGGTGGTGGTCGCCTGCCGGCGGGCCTTGCCGGCCCTGAAGGCGGCCGGCGGCGGGGTGATCGTCAACACCGTTTCAATTTCAGCGCGGAGCGGCGGCAGCCCCGGCTCCTCCCTCTACAGCGCGTCGAAGGCCTTCGTGGCGACCTTCACCCGCTCGCTGGCGACGGAGCTGGCCGGCGACCGCATCCGCGTCAACGCGGTGTCGCCGGGCACCATCGACACCGATTTCCACCAGCGCTACTCGACGCCCGAGAAGCTGGCGGCCACCGCCGCGCGCATCCCGCTCGGCCGCATCGGCACGGCGGAGGACTGCGTCGGCGCCTATCTGTTCCTGATGTCGGAGCGGCTCAGCGGCTATGTGACGGGTCAGGTGGTGGAGGTGAATGGCGGTCAGCTGATGCCGTGACGATCTCCCCGTCCGGTCCCGGAGAGGGCAGGGCGGCGGGCGGATCCTCGATGGCGGCGGGCTCCGCGGCCGTCCCGCCGGCCGTCTGGTCCGCTTCCTCCGGCGCCTCCTCTTCCGCCACCTCCTGCGCGGGCTGGTCGGGGAAGACGCGGTCGAGCAGCCGGGCGATGTCGTCGGTGGGCAGCAGACTGCCGTAGCCCGGCGCGTTGAAGTCCCAGTCATACTCGGCGAAGCCGCGGAACTCCGCGATCTTCGGGTCGCTGCTCCAGGCCTTGCGCAGGGCGAGGCGGCGCAGCTCCTCCGGGACGCGCTCGCCCAGGAAGGCGCTGTAGTCGCTGTCGGCGCCCAGGCTGTCGAGCGGCGGCAGGACGGAGGCGGCCTCCTCCTCCTCCTCCGGCGGCGGGGCTGCGCTTTCGCCGGCCGGCTCTTCGCGGGCCGGCCCCCCGGCGGCGGGCGTCGCGGTCCCGCGCTTCAGGCGGGACCAGCGGTCGAGGAAGCTCTCACGATCGGCCATGCGGCGTCTCCTGCGGGGCGGCGCCGTCCGGGCGGTGGCGGGCCAGCGCCTCGGTGTCGGCGCGGTCGCGGCGGCGCTTGTGGAAGGGGCGGGGGACGTAATGGCGGGCGACGAAGCGCTCCATCCTCAGGACGAGCGGCGCCGGCAGGGGCAGCGCCTCGATCAGGTCGTCGCCGGCGTCGGAATGGGCGTCCACCTCGCCGGGATCGACCGTCGCCAGCAGCAGGCGCATGCCGGGCTCCCCGGCGCCGCGCCGCAGCACGACGTAGATCGACGGCCGGCCGCCGTCGAGATTGTGCCTGTAGTTCTCCGCCTCGCTGGGGAACAGCGCGACCTCCGCCGGGCCGGCGTGGAAGAGGGTGGCGCCGCCGGCCTCCTCCAGCACCGTCCAGGGGGCAAGCTGCGGCTGCTCCGGTACGATGGCGACCGGCCGCCAGGAGGCGTCCGCCCAGGGGCTGTCCAGCCGGCGGCGCTCCACCAGCACGCCGACCGTTCTGCGTTCGCTGCGATCCATGCGGGGTCCGGCTCCTGCCTCTTTCAGCGCTCTCTCCGAAAGAGACAACGGCCGGGAGGGAGCTTTGGTGCCCGCCGCTGTTCCCGTCTGATGCCGCCGCGTCGCGATTTCCGGCGCGATCTTTCAGGGAACCGGACCCATGCGCACCATCCTGCCGCTCGCCGTCGCCGTCCTGCTCGCCGGCTTTCCCGCCCTGGCGCAGGACGCCGCGACCAAGGATGCGCTGTCGGGGGACAAGGCCGTCCAGGACAGCCAGCAGCCGAACCCCACGCCCCAGGGCACCCGCTCGCCCGAGGCCTCGACCAGCGGCGCGACGCAGCACCCCGACCTGCAGCAGGCGCTGGCCGCCGTGCGGCGGGCGCCGCCCGACCTCCAGGGCAACCCGGTGCCGCGCCCCAACTGGCTGGCGAGCGAGCCGGACCAGCCCGACGAACCGTCGCGCTCCCGGGATCCCTCCGACCTCAGCAGCCAGGAGGTGAAGTGAGCCTCGCGCCGTTCCGATCAGCCTGCCCGATCAGCCGGAGGCGTGGCGCAGGCGGACGCGGATCAGGCCGCTGCCCTCGGGGTCGGCGCGGTCGGGCTTCAGCATGGCCTCCAGCAGCTTGATGTCGCTCGACCAGTAGGGGACGTACCAGGCGCGGTCCACGTCCATCACCAGGACCCGCCGCCGCACCGCGTCATAGGCGGCGATGGGCGAGATGTGGCCGAAGGGCTGGTCGCCGGTCAGGGTGCCCTGGTCGAAGGCGGCCAGGATGACGTCGCCGGCGCTCTGCTCGTTCTCGTTCAGGATGCGGCGCAGCTCGGCCAGCGTCTCCGGCGACATGTCGCGCGGGCGGAAGACCTCCACGTCCGCGTCGATGTCGAACGCCTCCAGGCTCCGGCGCACATAGTCGGCCAGCTCCGTGAAGGAGATGCCCTCGCCGTTCTCCGCCACCGCCTCGCGCCAGTGGTCGTCGTTGACCGCGTTCAGAAGCTGGCTGTGGGTGACCAGACGCTGCGACGCCTGCTTCGGCAGGCCGCGCAGTGCGTTCAGCATCATCACGACGCTGGTGGATGAGCAGGAGCTGCCCGTCGACTGGGCGATGTAGTAGGGGCTGAGCGCCCAATAGTCCGGCGCCTCCGCCCGCTTCAGATACTCGCGGTCCTGGGTCAGCGGAACCGCGTCCGGTCCGAACTTCGGCCTGATCTCCTCCTGGCCCTGGGCCGAGACCGCGATGCAGGCGGTCCAGATCGTCACGGCGGCCAGCGTCTTCAGTTGCTTCATCACACGGGGTCTTCGGTTGCGGCGGTGCGGCGGCGGCGGTCGCCCGACCGGGCCGCCGCGGAGGTGCAGCGGAATATGGTGGAGCGGGGCGGAGGCGCCAAGCCGCTTCGCTTGCCCGAAGCCGGGACAAATGGCTGGAAGGCCGGCAGGGCGTCGTCGCCCGGCGGCAGGCTCCGGGTCCGGTGGCGGGGGATGGGACAAGGGCTGGGCCTCCTTCCGCGCGGGTGACGGGGCAGAGCATCCCGCCATGCAAGGAACGGACCCGTTCTCCCGCCGCTCCCGCCGCGCGGGGCGTTACTCCCGATGCCCCGGGCGGTTTCACACCATTCAGGATAGGAAATTATCTTTCGCCGGCTCGGCGTGACACTTCCCCCATGCCGCGGCGGCCGGACGGCTCACGTCCTTGCTTTTTCTCCGGGTCGGGAATGTCGGTCTTGCCAACATTCAACGTCGTGGTTAGCTTGCTGCCCAAAGAATAGGCCGTTCGCTTCTTCGGCTAGCATGAAGAGAAGAAGCAAATGGAGGGAGACAATTCCATGCCGGCAGGATATCCGGCGCGCGGCATTACGCTGCGCGCACCGCCGATGCTGTGCCTATAGCCCACTGATCAACGAAACGACGGCGGCCCCGGCCGGTGGACCGCGAGCGACGGGTGTCGCCGCGGCGCGGGGATCGTCTAATACTTAAGATAGGGAAGGAAGCTACCCCATGCGTGTGTTCGACCATCCCGACTTCGACGATCATGAGCAGGTGGTCTTCTGCTCCGATTCCGAGTCCGGCCTGCGCGCCATCATCGCCGTCCACGACACGACGCTGGGGCCGGCGCTGGGCGGCTGCCGCATGTGGCCCTACGCCAGCGACGAGGAGGCCCTGCGCGACGTGCTCCGCCTGTCGCGCGGCATGACCTACAAGTCGGCGATGGCCGGGCTGCCGCTGGGCGGCGGCAAGTCGGTGATCATCGGCAACCCGCGCACCGGCAAGAGCGAGGCGCTGCTGCGCGCCATGGGCCGCAACGTCGAGCGGCTGAACGGCCGCTACATCGTCGCCGAGGATTCCGGCACCGGCGTGCCCGACATCCAGGCGATGGCGACCGAGACCGCCCATGTTTCCGGCATCTTCGAGAAGCCGACGGCCGACGGCGGCGCGCGCAACGGCGACCCCTCGCCGGCCACCGCCTACGGCGTGTTCGTCGGGCTGAAGGCGGCGGTGCGCCACCGGCTCGACCGCGGCGACCTCGACGGGCTGACCGTCGCCATCCAGGGCGTGGGCAGCGTCGGCGCCCATCTCGCCCGCCATCTGCGCGAGGCCGGCGCCCGCCTGTGGATCGCCGACATCGACCGGGAGCAGGTCCGCCGCGTGGCCGAGGAGCTGGACGCCGTCCCGGTCGGGGTGGACGAGATCTTCGACCTGCAGGTCGACGTCTTCGCCCCCTGCGCGCTGGGCGCCATCCTGAACGACGACACCGTGGCGCGCCTCAACGCGCCGGTGGTGGCCGGGGCGGCGAACAACCAGCTCGCCGTGGCGCATCACGGCCGCGCCCTGTTCGACCGCGGCATCCTCTACGCCCCGGACTACGTCATCAATGCCGGCGGCGTGATCGACGTCCATTACGAGCGGGCCGGCTACGACCACGGGCGCGTGCTGCGCCACATCGAGTCGATCGGCGGCACCCTTGCCGAAATCTTCGAGCGGTCCGACGCGGAACGCCTGCCGACGGCGGCGGTCGCCGACCGCATCGCGCGGCAGCGGATCGAGAACGCGCGCGCCCGTTGACCGGCGCCCGACAGGACGGAGATCGGCCCATGACCGACATCGACAGCACCGCGGACGGCCTCCGGGCCGCCGCCCCCTCCGGCAGCGCGAGTGATGCGGCGCCGGTCCGGCACGCGCAGTGGTCCTCGCGCCTCGCCTTCATCCTGGCCGCCACCGGTTCGGCGGTGGGGCTCGGCAACATCTGGAAGTTCCCCTACATCACCGGCGAATACGGCGGCGGCGCCTTCGTCCTCGTCTATCTCGCCTGCATCGCCGTCATCGGCATCCCCATCATGATGGCGGAGGTGGCGCTGGGGCGCCGCGGCGGGCAGAGCCCGATCAACACCATGCGCCGCATCCTGCGCGAGGACGGGCGGTCGCGCCACTGGGCGCTGATCGGCTGGCTGGGCGTCGCGGCGGCCTTCCTGATCCTGACCTTCTACAGCGTGATCGGCGGCTGGGCGGTCGCCTATGTGGTGCGGGCGGGCGGCGGGGCCTTCTCCGGCGCCTCCTCCGACGGGATCGCCGCGCTGTTCTCCGGCCTGCTGGCCAGCCCCGGCGAGCTGCTGTTCTGGCACGGCGTCTTCATGGCCCTGACCGTCGCGGTGGTGGCGCGCGGCGTCAGCGGCGGGCTGGAGCGCGCGACCTCCATCCTGATGCCGGCCCTGTTCGTCATCCTGCTGGTCCTGGTCGGCTATGCGCTGGCGAGCGGCCACTTCTCCCAGGGCCTGCGGTTCCTCTTCTCCCCCGACTTCTCGAAGATCGGGGTCGGCGGCGTGCTGGCGGCGCTGGGCCACGCCTTCTTCACGCTCAGCCTCGGCATGGGGGTGATGATCGCCTACGGCTCCTACCTGCCGCGCGGCGTGTCGATCACCCGCACCGCCGTCTCCGTCTCGGTGATGGACACCACGGTGGCGCTGCTGGCCGGGCTCGCCATCTTCCCGCTGGTCTACGCCAACGGGCTGGAGCCCTCGGCCGGGCCGGGGCTGGTGTTCAAGACGCTGCCGCTCGCCTTCGGGCAGATGCCGCTCGGCGGGCTGTTCGGGGCGGCCTTCTTCGTGCTGCTGGTCTTCGCCGCCTGGACCTCCTCCATCTCGCTGCTGGAGCCGCTGGTCGAGTGGCTGGAGGAGCATCGCGGCGTGCGCCGCGGGATCGCCGCCGCCGCCGCCGGGATCGTGGCCTGGGTGATCGGCATCGCGTCGGCCCTGTCCTTCAACCTGTGGGCCGACGTCCGGCCGCTGGGAATGTTCGCGGCCTTCGCCGACAAGGGCATCTTCGACCTGCTGGACTATCTGACGGCCAACCTGATGCTGCCGCTGGTCGGCCTCGCCACCGCGGTGTTCGCCGGCTGGGTCCTGTCCCCCCGCATCCTGGAGGGCGAGCTGTCGGAGGGCCGCGGCCACGTCTTCCGGCTGTGGCGTTTCCTGATCCGCTGGGTCAGCCCGGTCGCGGTGGCCGCGGTCTTCTGGCACAATCTCGGCTGAGCCCGTCCGAAGACGGCGGCGCTGAAGGCGCGGGCCGCTATTGCGCCCGCGCCTTCAGCGTGTCCGACGGCTTCTCCCCGTACATCGCCGCATAGTAGGTCGAGAAGCGGCCGAGGTGCCAGAAGCCGTGGTCCATGGCGATGCCCGCCACGGTGGCGCTGCGCGGGTCGGCGGCCTTCAGCGCCCGGCGGGCGGCGTTCAGCCGGATCATCCGCAGCCAGGCCTTGGGCGTGATGCCCAGCACGCTGGCGAAGCTGTATTCCAGCATGCGGGTGGTCACCCCGACCGCCTGCGCGATCTGCGCCACCGACAGCGTGTCGTCCGGATGGGCGCGGACATACTCCACCACCCGGTCGACCAGCACGTGGCGCTGCGAGGGCGCCAGCGACCGTTCCGGCTCCGGCGCGTCGGAGGTGATCTGCTCCACCACCTGCAGGCAGCGGTCGAGGATCGGCATGTGCACGCCGGCATGGCGCAGCAGCCCGCCCGGCCCGGCGGCCTCCTGCGGCGCGGCGCCGGCCTCCGGAACGCTGTTCAGCAGCCGCTCCAGCTCGGCGCGCAGCTTCGTCGCATGGCTGCTGGGAAAACAGCCGCTGCGCAGCCGGTCCATCCCCGGCAGCGTCAGGCGGTAGTCCTTCAGCCGCCTGGCGTCGATGGCGATCGCCAGCACCGACATCGGGCCGGAGCAGATGAACTCGCACACCTTGGCGCCGCTGAAGGCCATGATGTCGTTCTCCTCCACCTCCTTGCCCTCGAACCGGGCGGGGGCCGAGCGCAGCGACGGCAGGCCGATCACCACCATGTCCGGCGGCGGCGCCGTGTGCTGGTGCAGGCGCAGGTTGGTCGTCTCGCGGATCAGGCGGACGCCGGGGATCACCACCTCCCGCAGCTCGCCCGCGAAGCGCCCGGGCTGAAGCTGGCTGTAGCACTGCGTCCAGCCGCGCAGCGCCTTCTCCTGGTCGCACACATCCTCCGCGCGGTCGGTGATCACCTCCACGGATTCCGGATCGCCCATCTCCGTTGCTCCCGTCGTTGCCGGGCCGCCCTTGCGGTGTGACTTTTCGTCTTGTTCCAGGGCAGCCCCATGCCCTGTTGCCCGTCCGAATGCTCCCATATCGGCGGCGGATGTCAAACTGTTCCGCAGAGGGTGTCAGGCACTTCGCAAAGCGGATAGTGTAAGCCGTCAAGACAGCCGAAATAACGATCGTATTATCTTTGTGCAGTGCCATGACACGCTTTGTGCAACCTGCCCGTTCATGCGGCAGTGCAATGAAGAGATGGATGGCCTTCCCGGCTAGTTCGCAGAGATCAGTCCGTCATGCCGTCGAAATGCGGCCGGTCAAAGGATCGGCCAATTTCCGTATGACATAAGAGCCGTGACGGCTTGACCGGGACTGCGCCCGTTTAAAGTACATCGGTCTTTGAAAGACATGAGAACCGGCGGCGACTCTGGAAGATCAGCAGCCGATGAAGATAAATCCCGCCATTTCGCATAGCGGATAGATCGCCCTGCTTCCGCTGGTGCAGACTCAAGCGGTTGGTGGGGCTGACTGTCTGAAAGTGGGGCAAATGCATAAAAAGACGGCAGACGTGCTGATCCTGGGGGCCGGTCCGTCCGGGGTCGCGCTGGCCTGCCGCCTGACGGCGCTCGGCTGGTCGGTCGCCCTGCTCTCCGCCCCCCGCGCCCCCGCCTGGGAAGGGATGTCGCCCCGCGTGGTGGAGGGGCTGCGCCGCGCCGGCTGCCGCGAGGCGGTGGCCGCGGCGGGCGGGCCGGTGCGCCGCAGCGCCCATTGGAACGGCCTCGCCTCCGGCCTCAACGGCGAGCATCTGGTGGAACGGCCGGCCTTCGACGCCGCCCTGCTGCGCGACGCGGCGGCGGCGGGGGTGGCGCCGCTGTCCGCCACGGTGGCCGACCTGCGCCCGGGGCCGGAGGGCTGGCTGGCGCTGGACGCCGCCGGCCGGCCGCTCGCCGCCGGCCGCTTCCTGGTGGAGGCGCGCGGCCGCCGCGCCCCGCGGTCGGGCGGCCTGCGCGACCGCGGCCCGCGCACCGTGGCGGTCGCCCGGCTCTACCAGGGACCCCACGGCCCGGATGGCTCGGCGGCCAGCGCTGCCGCCGCCTTTCCCGACGGCTGGGCCTGGATGGCCCGCCTGCCGGACGGCCGCCGCATGGTGCAGGTCATGGTGGACGCCGCGGCGGTGCCGGCGCGCGGCGGGCTGACCGGGCTGCAGGAACAGTGCGTCGCCGCCTCGCCGGAGGCGCTGGCCTGGATCGCCGGCTGCGCGCCCCTCCACGACGCCGCGGCGCGCGACGCCACGGCGGTGCTGCGGACGGAGGTGATCGGCCCCGGCTGGCTGCGCATCGGCGACGCCGCCTTCACCGGCGACCCGCTCTCCGGCCACGGCGTCCATGCCGCCCTTTCCGGCGCCTTCGCCGCCACCGCGGCGGTCAACACGCTGCTGGCCGACCCCGGCGCGCTGCCGCTCGTCCGCCGCTTCGTCGAGGGACGCTGCGCCGAGCTGTTCGCCCATGGCGCAGCGGTCGGCAACGCCTTCTACCGGCAGGAGACGCGCTGGGCCGACCGCCCCTTCTGGCGCGCCCGCGCCGCCTGGCCGCCGGCCCCGCCGCCGCCGGCCCGGCACGGGGTGCGGCACTGCCCGGTGGTGATCGGCGACCGCATCGAGGAGCGCGAGGTCCTGGTCACCCCGCAGCTTCCGCGCGGCGTGCTGACCATCGAGGGGGTGGAGCTGGCGCCGCTGATGCGGCTGGCCGGGCAGGCGGCGGGGGCATCCGCCGCGCCGGCGTCGGCGATCGAGCTTGCGCGGCGGCTGGGCCAAGAGCCGCCGCGCGTTGCGACCGCTCTGGCCTGGCTCGGCCGGAACGGTTTTCTGGGAGTCGGCGGAGGGATGCCGCTCCCCTGAGGGGCAAGAACGGGGAGAACAACCATATGGGACTGAAGACAGGGTTGGCCGGCGGCCTGACGCTGGCCGCGGTGCTGGCGGTCCAGGGCGGGGCCGCCGCCGCCGAACCGCCGGGGGCAGCGGCGGCCCAGGCGATCATCAAGGAGCGCTGCACCACCTGCCATGAACGGCAGGCCGACGGAACGCTCAACCGCATCGACCACGTCCGCAAGACGCCGGAAGGCTGGACGATGACGCTGTTCCGGATGAACCAGATCCACGGGGCGAACCTGACGCCGGAGGAAAGCCGCAAGCTGGTCGCCTACCTGTCCGACCGCCAGGGGCTGGCGCCGGAGGAGGCCGCCCCCTTCCGCTACATCCTGGAACGCCAGCCTTCGGTGGTGGAGACGCCGATCGCCGAAGGCGACCTGTCGGTCACCTGCGGCCGCTGCCATTCCATCGCGCGCGTCGGGCTGCAGCGGCGCGACGCCGACGAATGGCGCCGCCTCGCCCACTTCCACCTCGGCCAGTGGCCGACCGCGGAGTATCAGGCGCTGGGCCGCGACCGCAAATGGTGGGAGATCGTCTCCACCCGGACGCCGACGCTGCTGGGCAGCAAGTTCCCCTTCCAGACCAAGGAATGGACCGCCTGGGCGAAGGCGCCGAAGCCCGAGCTCGCCGGCACCTGGACGGTCAGCGGCCACCGGCCGGGCCTGGGCAGCTATGGCGGCACCGCCACCGTCACGCGGGACGGCGACGGCTACAGCGTCGCCTACGACCTGACGGACGCCGCCGGCAAGCCGCTGTCGGGCAAGGGCCGCTCGGTCGTCTATACCGGTTACGAGTGGCGCGGCTCGACGACGCTCGGCGGCCAGGAGGTGCGGGAGGTCTTCGCCGCCTCCAAGGACGGCCGCCGGATGACCGGCCGCTGGTTCCTCGCCGACCATGACGAGATCGGCGCCAGCTTCACCGCCGTGAAGGCGGAGGCCGGCGCCCCGGCCATCCTCGGCTACAGCCAGGAATCCCTGAAGGCCGGCACCACCGCGCGCATCACCGTCTGGGGCACCGGGCTCGACGGCGGCACGGCCGACTTCGGCCCCGGCGTGACGGCGAAGGTCGTCTCCCAGGCGCCCGGCGCCGTGGTGGTCGAGGCGACCGCCGCCGCCGGCGCGGCCCCCGGCGCCCGCAAGGTGACGGTCGGCAAGGCCAGGGGCGACGGCTTCACGGTCTATGCGAAGATCGACAGCGTCCAGGTCGAACCGCCCTACACCATCGCCCGCGTCGGCGGAAACGGCGGCACCACGGCACCGGTGACGGCCCAGTTCGAGGCGGTCGGCTACCTCAACGGCAAGGACGGCAAGCCCGGCACCAGGGACGACGTGCGCGTCGGCCCGCTGCCCGCCGACTGGAGCCTGGAGCCCTACAACGAGGCCGCGAAGCAGATGGAGGACGTGAAGTTCTCCGGCGGTATCGGCCCGTCCGGCCTGTTCCAGCCCGCCGCCGCCGGCCCCAACCCGCAGCGCGTCTTCGGCACCAACAACATCGGCGACCTGAAGGTGGTGGCGACGGTCAGGGACGGCGAGCACGGCGTCAGCGGCTCCGGCCGGCTGATCAGCACCGTGCAGCGCTGGAACGATCCGCCCATCCGCTGACCCCAGGGGAGACGAGCCCATGACTACCCTTCAACTGGCGCGCAACGACGTCCGCGCCATGACGGTCGGCGACCGGCGCCTGCTGTTCCATGTCCCGACCAGCGGCCTGTTCGAGCTGGACGAGGTCGGCACCCACCTCTACGACCTGTTCGCCGAGCTGGAGCGGGTGGGGGAGGACGACATCCGCCGCCGCTTCGACGGCATCGCCGAGCCGGCCCAGGTGGTGGAGACCCTGCGCGAGCTGATCACGCTGCGCGTCATCGACGACGGCATGGCCCGACCGGCCGCGGCCCCCATCGAGATCCGGGAATTCCCGCTCAGCACCGTCGTGCTCAACGTCAACACCGGCTGCAACCTGAGCTGCACCTACTGCTACAAGGAGGATCTCACCACCCCCGCCAAGGGGGAACGGATGGACTTCGACACCGCGGCGCGCAGCGTCGACCTGCTGCTGCAGGAGGCGAAGGGCCGCGACAGCGTCAACGTCGTCTTCTTCGGCGGCGAGCCGCTGACCAACCTGCCGCTGATCCGCCGGGTGGTGGAGTATGCCGGGGCCCGCGGGCGGGAGACCGGCCAGCGCATCGACTTCTCGCTGACCACCAACGCCGTGCTGCTGACCGAGGAGGTGGTGGACTGGCTCGACGCCCACCGCTTCGGCATCACCGTCAGCATGGACGGGCCGAAGCCGCTGCACGACCGCAACCGCCGGACGGTCGGCGGCAAGGGCAGCTACGACATCGTGTCGGCCAAGGCGCGGATGCTGCTCTCGCGCTACCGGTCGCGGCCGGTCGGGGCGCGGGTGACGCTGACCGCCGGGGTGACCGACGTGCAGGCGATCCATCATCACCTGAAGGACGAGATCGGCTTCTTCGAGGTGGGCTTCTCGCCGGTGACCTCCGGCGGCATGACCGCCTTCAACCTGTCGGGCGACGAGCTGGCCGAGGTCTTCGCCAACATGAAGGCGTTGGGCCGCGAGTATGTCGAGGCCGCGAAGCGCGGGGAGAACATCGGCTTCTCCAACATGCACCAGCTCATGACCGACCTGTCGGAGGGCACCACCAAGTCGCTGCCCTGCGGCGCCGGGCTCGGCATGCTGGCGGTGGACCGCCAGGGCGACCTGCATCTCTGCCACCGCTTCACCGGATCGACCCAGCCGACCTACGGCAATGTCGGCGACGGCATCGCCCGGGAAAGCCTCGCCGCCTTCCTGGAGGGCATGGCGAACCGGACGGGGACGGGCTGCGAGACCTGCTGGATCCGCAAGCTGTGCGCCGGCGGCTGCTATCACGAATCCTACGCCCGCTATTCCGACCCGGCGCATCCCACCTACCACTACTGCAACCTGATGCGGGATTGGATCGACTTCGGCATCCGCGCCTACGCCGAGATCACCGTCGCCAACCCGACCTTCATCGAGCGGCACGTCGCACCGCGGAGGGGGAAGAAATGAAGCATCTGAAGCCCTTGAACAGGAAGGCCTCGCTGGTCGACCAGGCGGTCGAGGACGGCCGGATGGAAGAGGTGGTGGCGATGCAGGTGGTGGTCGGCTGCGCCTCCACCCTCGACCCCGGCTGGGAGGTCGATCCCTTCGGCAGCGTCGCCGCCCTCTGCGCGCCGATGGAGGCGGACCTCTACGGCTGCTCCGACCCCTGCTGGTGGCCGGCCCAGGTGCCCGACACCATCAACACCTATCCGGACTGGAACGCCAAGGCGCCCTCCGCCCAGAACGACTGGCGGGAGCTGCAGTCGGTCTTCCCGAAGAAGTGAGCGGGGACAAGGGAGCCCATACCATGACCACACGCATTCTGGCCGCCCTGCTGGCCGCCCTGCTGCTTGCGGCGGCACCCGCCGTCTCCGCGAAGGAGTATCTGGTCACCGGCGCCAAGCCGAACAAGCTGGTGGTGATCGACGCCGCCGCCCGGCAGGTGACGAAGATCCACGAGATCCCCGGCGGCGGCATCGCCCCCGGCACCATCGTGCCCTCGCCGGACGGCAAGGTCGCCTACGTCGTCACCAACCACCTGAACAGCGTCTCCGGCATCGACCTGCAGACCGGGGAGCAGGTGTTCCGCGCCGACTTCTCCACCCCGGACCACCGGGTGAAGGCGATGTTCGCCATGGACGTCAGCCCCGACGGCAAGGAGCTGTTCGTCTTCCAGTCGCCGGTGCGCATCCTGCCCGGCGAGTACAAGGTGGAGGACACGCGCATCGCCGTCTTCAGAACCGCCGACGGCGTGGGCGCCAAGCCGGTGCGCACGATGAAGGCGCCGCGCCGCATCGCCGTGCTCGCCTTCTCCCGCGACGGCGGCACGCTGTGGGCGCTGGGCTGGGACCTCTACGCCATGGACCCCAAGACAGGCGCCGTCCGCCAGACGCACAAGGTGCTGAACTGGACGCGCAAGAACTACAACCCGCCGGACATCCTCGACGTCTGGCCGCAGTTCGAGCAGGCGGCGGTCTTCTCCACCCCCTACTTCACCTCGCGCAAGGACCTGCCGCCGACCGATCCCAGCGCCGCCAGGACCGGCATGCTGACGCTGGATCTGGCGTCGGGCAAGGTGGCGATGAAGGACTTCGAGGACACCAGCGCCGTGATCTTCTCCTCCGTCGTCAACCCGCAGAAGAAGGGGGAGGTCTTCTCGGTCTACACCCAGCTGTCCAAGATCGACGCCACGGCGGGCAAGCTGGTGAAGCGGATCGACCTGCCGCACACCTACTACGCCATCAACATCTCCGGCGACGGCAAGGAGGTCTATGTCGGCGGCACCACCTGCGACGTCGGCGTCTACAGCACCGACACGCTGGAGAAGCTGGGCGGCATCCAGATCGAAGGCTGCCCCGACCAGGGCGTGGCGTCGCTGAGGACGGTGCGCTGGTAGCGGCGGGGTCCCCGCTCCGCGGCGTCGTGGCCGGGTCCGTCCCGGCCGCGGCGACGGGGGAACGACCGCCCTCCGCCACCCTCTGAAAGAGCCTTGCCCATGCCCTCATCCTCCCTGCGGTGGGCCTGGTCCTTCGTCCGGCCCCAGGCCGGCGGACTGGCGGTCTGCTTCGGGCTGTCGCTGGCCGGCGTCGTGGCCGGGCTGGCGCAGCCCTGGCTGACCAAGCACATCATCGACGACGGGCTGGTGGCCGGGAACGTCCGGCTGCTGGTGGCGGCGACGCTCGCCATGCTGGGGGTCGCGCTGGTCTCCACCCTGCTGTCGGGAGTGATCCGCTGGCTCTATGTCCGCAGCTCGGCCCGCGTCCTCTTCGCGATGCGCGAGACGCTCTACGGCCATCTCCAGTCGCTGCCGCCCCGCTTCTATGCCCGCTGGTCGGCAGGGGACGTGCTGGGGCGGCTCGACGGCGATCTGGCGGAGGTGCAGCGCTTCGCCGTCGACGCGCCGCTGTCGGCGGTCAATGCCGTGCTGACGCTGGCCGGGGCGGTGGCGCTGATGCTGCTGATCGACCCGGCGCTGACGCTGGTCGCCTTCGTCCTGCTGCCGGCGCAGATCCTCGTCCTGCGCCGCACCCGCCCCTGGGTCGAGCGCACCACCCGCGCGGTGCGCGACGGCACCGCCGCGCTGACGGGCTTCCTCGTGCAGCGGCTGTCGGCGATGAAGCTGATCCAGTCCGCCGGCGCCGAGCGGCAGGAGGCGGAGCGGCTGGCCGGGCTCGACGAGGCCTTCCTCGGCAGCCTGCTGCGCCAGCAGATGGCCTCCTTCACGGCGGGCGGCGTGCCGGGGCTGATGTCCTCGGCCAGCACCGCGGCGGTCTTCCTGTGGGGCGGGCTGCAGGTGATCGACGGCAGCCTGACGCTGGGCGCGCTGATCGCCTTCACCTCCTATCTCGGCCGCGCCAGCGGGCCGGTTCAGGGGCTGCTCGGCCTCGTCGTCTCCGCCCAGCGCGCCCGCGTCTCGCTCGACCGCGTGCGGGAGCTGCTGGCCGAACAGCCGGCCATCCGCCCGCCCGCCGTGCCGCTCGCCCCCGCCCCCGGCGGCGGCGCCCTGGCTGTCGACGGCGTCACCTTCGCGCATGAGCCCGGCCGCCCGGTGCTGCGCGGCGCGAGCCTCGCCGTTCCCGCCGGGGCCAAGGTCGGCATCCTCGGCCCCTCCGGCGCCGGAAAATCCACGCTGGTCGACCTGCTCCACCGCCATTACGACCCGGAGGCGGGGCGCATCCTGCTCGACGGCGTCGACCTGCGCGACCTCGACCCCGCCCTGCTGCGCCGGCGCATCGGCGTGCTGGGGCAGGAGACGCCGCTGCTGCCCGGCACCATCGCCGACAACCTGCGCTTCGGCCTGCCCGCGCCGGAGGAGGCGGCGCTGCGCGAGGCGGTCGGGGCGGCCCAGCTGTCCGGCTGGCTGGCGACGCTGCCGCGCGGGCTCGACACGCCGGTCGGCGCCTGGGCCTCCGCCCTGTCGGGCGGCCAGCGCCAGCGCATCGCGCTCGCCCGCTGCCTGCTGCGGTCGCCGGAGGTCCTGGTGCTCGACGAGCCGGTCTCGGCGCTGGACGAGGCGGCGGCGCTGCGGCTGTCGGCCGAGATCGACCGGCTGTTCGCCGGCCGCACCCGCATCGTCGTCAGCCACCGGGCGGAGGCGCTGGCCGGCTGCGATGCGCTCTACCGGATCGAGGACGGGCTGCTCCTGCCCCACCCGCAAGCCGCGCCCGCCGGCCGGAAGGCGGTGGCGTGATGCGGATCGCGGTGATCGACAGCGGCATCGCCCCCGGCATCGCCCCCGGTTCCGTCACGGCTTCCGGCGCGGCGACCGTCAGGTCCGCTGCCGCCTTCGTCCTGACCGACGACGGGGTGGCGCAGGTGCCGGCCCGGCCTGACCGGGTCGGTCACGGCAGCGCCGTCGCCGCCATCCTGCGCGCCCTCGCTCCGGCGGCGGAGCTGGTCGATGCCCAGGTCTTCGGCGCCGCCCCCGTCACCTCCGCCGCCGCGGTCGCCGCCGGCCTGCGCTGGGCGGTCGGGCAGGGGGCGCGGCTGGCGACCCTGAGCTTCGGCCTGCCCGCCGACCGCCCGGTCCTGCGCGCGGCGGTGGAGGAGGCGCTGGCCGCCGGCGTGCTGCTGGTGGCGGCCTCGCCGGCGCGCGGCGGTCCCGTCTGGCCGGCCGCCTATCCCGGCGTCCTCGCCGCCACCGGTGACGCCCGCTGCCGGCCGGGCGAGGTCTCCGTCCTGCCGGCCGCCTTCGGCGCCTGCCCCCGCCCCCTCGACGCGGCGGACGGGGAGAGGCCGCGGGCGGGCGGCGCCAGCCTCGCCGTCGCCCATCTCGCCGGCATCCTGGCGGCGGCCGGAAACCCGGACATGGACCGCGGGCGGGCGGCGGACCATCTCAGGCGCATCGCGCGGTTCCACGGGCCGGAGCGGCGGACCGCCTAGCTCCGCCATACCGCCGTCGGGCCGCATGTTTTGTCCCGAACCCGCAATGAAATCGTGATACAACCGGGGTCATCGGACCATACGGCTCCGTATCGCAACCCGCCGCGGAGCTGGTTGCGGCGGTGGGGCCGGAGCGGACCGGAGGACGCACAACAAGCAGGGGACGGCTCCCGCCGGCGGGCGGGCAAGTCCCCGCGAGACCGACCGGAGTAGGAAATGCCCATGCAGAGCACCAAGCTGACGCAGAGCTATGTCCACGGCGCGAGCGACAAGCCGCTGATCGGCGAGACCATCGGCGCGCACCTCGACCGCGTCGCCGCCGCCGCCCCCGACCGGCCGGCGCTGGTCGTCCGTCACCAGGGGGTGCGCTGGACCTATTCCGAGTTCAAGCGCCGCGTCGATGCGCTGGCCGCCGGCTTCCTGGCGCTGGGGCTGAAGCCGGGCGACCGCATCGGCATCTGGTCGCAGAACAATTCCGAGTGGGTGCTGACCCAGTTCGCCACCGCCAAGGCCGGTCTGATCCTGGTCAACATCAACCCGGCCTACCGCCTGCACGAGCTGGAATACGCCGTCAACAAGGTGGGCTGCACGGCGCTGATCCTCGCCCCCGCCTTCAAGAGCAGCGACTATATCGGCATGGTCCGCACCCTGGCGCCGGAACTCGACCGCTGCCGCCCCGGCGACCTCTCCAGCCACAAGCTGCCGTCGCTGAAGACCGTCATCCGCCTGGGGGCGGAGAAGACGCCGGGCATGCTGAACTTCGACGACATCCCCGGCCTCGCCCGTCCGGCCGACGTGGCGGAGCTGGGGCGGCTGTCCTCCACCCTGCAGTTCGACGACCCGGTCAACATCCAGTTCACCAGCGGCACCACCGGCAGCCCCAAGGGCGCCACGCTGACCCACCACAACATCCTGAACAACGGCTTCTTCATCGGCGAGGCGATGGCCCTGACCGAGCAGGACCGGCTGTGCATCCCCGTGCCCTTCTACCATTGCTTCGGCATGGTGCTGGGCAACCTCGCCTGCGTCACGCACCGGGCCTGCATGGTCATCCCCGGCGAGGGCTTCGACCCGCTGGCGGTGCTGACCGCGGTGCAGGAGGAGCGCTGCACCGGCCTGCACGGCGTGCCGACGATGTTCATCGCCATCCTCGACCACCCGGACTTCGCCACCTTCGACCTGTCGAGCCTGCGCACCGGCATCATGGCCGGCAGCCCCTGCCCGATCGAGGTGATGCGCCGCGTCGTCGGCGACATGCACATGGACCAGGTGACCATCGCCTACGGCATGACGGAGACCAGCCCGGTCAGCTTCCAGTCCTTCACCGACACCCCGCTGGAGCGCCGCGTCTCCACCGTCGGCACCATCCAGCCGCATCTGGAGGTCAAGATCGTCGACGCCGAGGGGCGCATCGTCCCGCCGGGCACGCCGGGCGAGCTGCTGACCCGCGGCTATTCGGTGATGCGCGGCTATTGGGGCGACGAGCAGCGCACGCGCGAGGCGATCGACGAGGCGCGCTGGATGCACACCGGCGACATCGCCACCATCGACGAGGACGGCTACTGCAACATCGTCGGCCGCATCAAGGACATGGTCATCCGCGGCGGCGAGAACATCTATCCCCGCGAGATCGAGGAGTTCCTCTACACCCACCCCGACATCTCCGACGTCCAGGTGTTCGGCGTGCCGGACCAGCAGTTCGGCGAACAGCTCTGCGCCTGGATCCGCGTGAAGGACGGGGCGTCGCTGGACGAGGCCGGGGTTCTGGCCTTCTGCAAGGGCCAGATCGCGCACTACAAGGTGCCGAAATACATCCGCTTCGTGGACGAGTTCCCGATGACGGTCACCGGCAAGATCCAGAAGTTCCTGATGCGCCAGGCGATGATCCGCGAACTCGGCCTGGAGGAGCAGCGCACCGCTTGACGCGCGCGGCCGCGGGGGGCAGCACTATGTCGCGCCTTTCCGGACAATGTTTCCGGCAAAAGGCGCAGTGTGGCCCCATATCCTTGCACGGCCGCCCGGACCCGCAACGCCGGGCGGCCACGAGTATCAGGAACGCGATTACAAAGAAGGAGAGGCCCCGATGGCCACCCTGTCAGGACTGAAGCCCGGCGTCGTCACCGGCGAGGAATACCGCACCCTGGTCGCCGCCTGCCAGGAGGGCGGCTACGCCCTTCCGGCGGTCAACGTCATCGGCACCAACACGATCAACGCGGTGCTGGAAGCGGCGGCGAAGAACCGTTCGGACGTGATCATCCAGCTCTCGAACGGCGGTGCGCGCTTCTTTGCCGGCGAAGGCATGAAGGACGCGCTGCAGGCCCGCATCCTGGGGGCCGTGTCGGCCGCCCGCCACGTCCATCTGCTGGCCGAGCAGTATGGCGTCTGCGTCGTCCTGCACACCGACCACGCCAACAAGGGCCTGATCCCCTGGGTCGAGGGCATGATCGGCCACAGCGAGCAGGCGGTGCGCGACACCGGCCGTCCGCTGTTCAGCTCGCACATGCTCGACCTGTCGGAAGAGCCGCTGGAGGAGAATCTGGCGGAATGCGCCCGCATCCTGCGGCGCCTCGCCCCGCTGGGCATGAGCCTGGAGATCGAGCTGGGCGTCACCGGCGGCGAGGAGGACGGCATCGGGTCCGAGGATCTGGAGAGCGCCGACAACGCCCACCTCTACACCCAGCCCGAAGACGTCCTGCGCGCCTACGAGCTGCTGTCGCCGATCGGCCATTTCTCGGTCGCCGCTTCCTTCGGCAACGTCCACGGCGTCTATGCGCCGGGCAACGTCAAGCTGCGGCCGGAAATCCTCGGCGCCTCGCAGGAGCTGGTGGCGAGCCGCCATGGCGGCGGCAGGAAGCCGCTCGCCCTGGTGTTCCACGGCGGGTCGGGGTCGGAGAAGGAGAAGATCGCCCAGGCGGTGGACTTCGGCGTGTTCAAGATGAACATCGACACCGACACCCAGTTCGCCTTCGCCGAGGCGGTCGGCCGCTTCGTCTTCGCCAACGAGGTGGCGTTCCGTCACCAGATCGACCCGGCGACCGGCAAGCCGCAGAAGAAGCTCTACGACCCCCGCAAGTGGCTGCGCGAGGGAGAGACGGGCGTCGTCCGCCGCCTGGACGAGGCCTTCGCCGACCTCGGCTCGGCCGGCCGCTCGCTGGCCAAGGCGTAACGGACGCCCGTCTGTCCGTGATCGCGGACGGGGCCGGCTTTCCGGCGCCGTCCGCTGCCTGAATGTCCGTTATCCCGGCGCAAGGCCGGCGGTTCCGGCCGGATGTCCGGGATAACGGACTTCCCCTTGTTATCGAATGCCGGTGGTCGCTATATTGGACTTCTGGCCCTCCTTCTTGCTTGGCGGGGCAGTCTTGTCCGGTAAAGGCGACCATGGCGGCGGAACGCAGCGCGGAGATCCTGTTCAAGGACCGGCCGGTCGGGGTGCTCTTAGAGACTCCGGACGGTGGAACGCGCTTCGTCTACGGGCCGGACGTCACGGAAACGATTGCCTGCGCCCTGCCGGTCGCGACACGCGAGCATGGCTGGCCGGCCGGCCTGCATCCGGTCTTCCAGCATCTGGGGCCGGAGGGTTGGCTTCGCGAGAAGCAGGCGCGGGCCGGCCGGGTGGAGGAGGAGGACGATTTCGGCCTTCTTCTGCGCTACGGGCGGGACTGCATCGGCGCCATCGGCATCCGTCCGGTGCAACCGATCACGCCGTCCGGCTGGGGGGGTGACGCAGAGACCAGGGCGGCGACGGTGGGCGGGCGCACCGTGTCCGGCGTCCAGAAGAAGCTCCTGGCCTATCACGACGGCGACCGCTACCTCCCGGCGGAGGCCGACGGCCCGGCCACCCACATCGCCAAATACAACGGCCAGTCGGAGCCCACGCTGGTCCGCAACGAGCTGCTGTCGCTGCGGCTGGCGCGGGATGTGCTGGGGGCGAAGCAGGTCACCGCCTTCGACAGGGGCTTCGTCGCCGGCCTGGACGAGCCGGCGCTGATCGTGACGCGCTTCGACCGCACGGCGACGGGGGCGAAGCTCCGGCTGGAGGATTTCGCCCAGATCCTCGCCCGTCCGCAGGGCCGCGATTTCGGCGGAAAATATGCCGGGAGCTACGAGGAGATTGCCGCCGCCATCCGGCAGCACTCGGCCCGACCGCTGATCGACCTCGACCAGTTCTTCCGCTGCGTCGTGTTCTGCGTGCTGATCGGCAATGCCGACGCGCATCTGAAGAACTTCTCGCTTCTGGAGACGCCGGACGGGCTGCGGCTGTCGCCGGCCTACGACCTGCTGAACACGCTGGTCTACCGCGGCGCCTACAAGACCGAGTTCGCGCTGGCCCTGGGCGGCGACCGCATCCCGACCGACCGGATCGACCGCAGGCGGATCCTCGCCTTCGCGGAGGCCATCGGCCTTCCCGCCGCCGCCGCCCGTCTGGCCCTGCGGCAGCTTCGCGACCGCATCCGGCGCAGCACGGCCATCCAACCGCCGGACGCCGAGCCTGAGGACGGCTTCCTCCATCGTTACGCCGAAATCGTGGAAAACGCATGCAGCCGACTGTTCGAGGAATGATCCAGCCGCTCGACTGGCCGGCCCTGGTCGCCGAAACCATCCGCCGCCGCAAGGAGGAGGGGCTGACCCAGGCGCAGCATGCCGCCCTTGCCGGCGTCGGCCGGACCACGCTGATCGCCTTCGACCAGGGCGACACCACCCTCTCGCTCGGCCGCGCGCTGGCCATCCTGCGCGTGGTCGGTCTGGTCGCGGAGGGCGGCGACTCGCCCAGGACGCCTTCCTGGCCGCCTGCCGGCAGCGGTGGGAGGCACTGGTGGCCAGGCTGCCGCCGGACCACCCGTCGCGCCACCCGCTCGGCCATTACAGCGTCGATACCGAAGTGACCGGCATTACCGGACGGCCGTCGCCGAGGCGGCTGCTCGATATCCTGGAACGATCGGTGGTGCGCTACACCGGCTGGCCGCCCTTCCGGATTCCGACCGCTCCGGCCCTTGCGCCGGTGTGCGACGAGGATGGCGTGGCCTGCTGGCTCGGCAACCCGGATGCCAACCGGCTTTTCACCGATGCCGGGCTGAGCGACTACTGGCGCGCCTCGACGGACGGGCGGCTCTATCTGCAGTCCGGCTATCAGGAGGACGGGTCGGGGACGCTGCAGCCCGGCCGCGTCTTCGACGTGATCCTGCCGATCTGGCGGGCCGGCGAGCTGCTCGCCCATGCCGCGGGGTTCGCCCGCGCGATGGGGGCGGCCGAGGATGCCGGGATCAACCTGCGCCTCCGCTACACCGGGCTGGAGGGCCGCGACCTCGTCAGTTGGGCGAAGCCGGCGGACCGCGGGCTGGTCGTCGGCGTCCACCGCAGCCGCCTGCCGGAAGCCCACCTCGCCGTCCGCGCCACGCCGGCCCGGATCGCGGAGGACCTGCCCGGACTGGTCCACCAGCTTCTGGCGCCGCTCTACGGCCGCTTCGACGGCTATGTCCTGGACCGCGCCCTCGTCGAGCGGGAGGTGCAGGAGATGGAGGGCCGGAAGCGGCCGTAGGAACCGTGTCTTGCCGGCCGTCCCTCTCCCCGGTATCCTGCCTCCATCACCACCCCGAGTCGGCCCCGATCCCCGGCCCCTGCCTCCGGCGGCGCCCTGCGCCTGCCGGACCGGTTGTGCGGCCGCTGCACAACGGCCGTACACGTATGGAACCGCTTAACCGGTTGATTTGAAATACGAAAGACCCGCCCGCACCCATTGTGCGGAATCGTGTCGCTGCACAATGCGCCCAGCCCGGCCCGCCGGGGCACGGGGCGGTCCGGTTGCCGCCGCCCCTCGACTCCCGTGCCGCCTTCGGCCATGGTAGCGGCCCAAGAGGGAACGAGATCGCGCCATGACCGATACCAGCACCGCCGCCTCCCCCGTCTCTCCGGCCGCCGCCCCCTCGGGGGATGGCAGCAGCCTCTATCTGGTCGACGGGTCGGGCTTCATCTTCCGGGCCTTCCATGCCCTGCCGATGCTGACCCGGCCGGACGGCACGCCGGTGAACGCGGTGCTGGGCTTCTCGAACATGCTGCTGAAGCTGCTGGCCGACCTGAAGGCCGAGGCGGTGGCCGTGGTGTTCGACAGCAAGCGGCTGAACTTCCGCAACGACTTCTATCCCGAATACAAGGCCCACCGCCCGGAGCCGCCGGAGGAGCTGAAGCCCCAGTTCTCCCTGATCCGCGAGGCGACGGAGGCCTTCTGCCTGCCCTGCCTGGAGATGGAGGGCTATGAGGCCGACGACCTGATCGCCACCTACGCCCGCCTGGCCCGCGAGGCCGGGCGCGATGTCACCATCGTCTCCTCCGACAAGGACCTGATGCAGCTCGTCCGGCCGGGCGTGCGCATGATGGACCCGATGAAGAACAGGATGATCGGGCCGGACGAGGTGGTGGAGAAGTTCGGCGTCCCGCCGGAAAAGGTGGTGGACGTCCAGGCGCTGGCCGGCGACAGCGTCGACAATGTGCCGGGCGTGCCGGGCATCGGCATCAAGACCGCCGCCCAGCTCATCACCGAATTCGGCGACCTCGAATCGCTGCTCGCCCGCGCCGGCGAGATCAAGCAGCCGGCCCGCCGGCAGAAGCTGATCGACTTCGCCGAGCAGGCGCGGGTGTCCCGCCGGCTGGTCCTGCTGGACGACAACGCGCCGCTGCCCAAGCCGCTGGACGAGCTGCGGGTGCGCGAGCCCGACCACCAGAAGCTGGTCGACTTCCTGAAGGCGCAGGGCTTCCGCACCATCGTGGCGCGGGTCCAGGCGGAAATGGCGAAGGACGGCAGCATCGCCGACGCGGCGGCTCCCTCGGCCGCGCCGGCCGCCGGCGCCCCGGCCGCGGCCCCCGCCGCGCCGCAGGCTTCGGGGGAGGCCGCGCCGCGCGTGCGCAGCCACAGCCTCCATGCGGTCGAGAAGCGGTACGAGCTGGTGCAGGACGCCGAGGCCCTGCGGCGCTGGGTGGAGCGGGCGCGCGAGACCGGCGTGCTGGCCGTCGATACCGAGACCGATTCGCTGACCCCCGCCACCGCGACGCTGGTCGGCATCTCGCTGGCGACCGAGCCGGGGCTCGCCTGCTACGTGCCGCTGGCGCACCGGGCGGAGGGGGCGGCGGCCGACGGGCTGCTCGACTTCAGCGCGGCCGAGGCGCCGAAGCAGATCCCGGCCGACGAGGCGCTCGCCATCCTCAAGGAGGTGCTGGAGGACCCGGCGGTCCTGAAGGTCGGCCACAACTTCAAGTTCGATCACCAGCTCTTCTCCGCCCGCGGCGTCCGGGTGGCGCCGCTCGACGACAGCATGCTGATCTCCTACGTGCTGGAGGGCGGCAGCCACGGCCACGGCATGGACGAGCTGGCGGAACTCCACCTCGCCTACACGCCGATCCCCTTCAAGGAGGTCTGCGGCAGCGGCAAGTCGCAGATCACCTTCGACCGGGTGCCGCTCGACAAGGCGCTGGCCTATGCGGCGGAGGACGCCGACATCACGCTGCGCCTGTGGACCCTGCTGAAGCCGCGGCTGGTCGACGAGCGGATGGTGACCATCTACGAGACGCTCGACCGGCCGCTGGTGCCGGTGGTGGCGGACATGGAGCGCTGCGGCGTGCGCGTCGATCAGGCGGCGCTCGCCCGGCTGTCGCAGGATCTGTCGGTGCGGCTGGCCGAGATCGAGAAGGACGTCCACGCCCTTGCCGGGCAGAGCTTCAACATCGGCTCGCCCAAGCAGCTCGGCGAGGTGCTGTTCGACGTGCTGAAGCTCGGCGCCGGCAAGAAGAGCAAGACCGGCGCCTATTCCACCGACTCCAGCGTGCTGGAGGAGCTGGCGGAGCAGGGCCACACCATCGCGCAGCGCGTGCTCGACTGGCGGCAGCTCGCCAAGCTGAAGAGCACCTACACCGACGCGCTGCAGGAGAAGATCGACCCGGCGACCGGCCGCGTCCACACCGCCTTCGCGCTGGCGGCGACCAACACCGGCCGCCTGTCCTCGACCGACCCGAACCTGCAGAACATCCCGGTCCGCACCGAGGAGGGGCGCAAGATCCGCCGCGCCTTCGTCGCGGCCCCCGGCCACAAGCTGCTGAGCGTCGACTACTCGCAGATCGAGCTGCGGCTGGTGGCGGAGATGGCCAACATCGCCGCCCTGAAGCAGGCCTTCCACGAGGGGCTGGACATTCACGCCGCCACCGCCAGCCAGGTCTTCGGCATCCCGCTCGACAAGATGACCTCGGACATCCGGCGCAAGGCCAAGGCGATCAATTTCGGGATCATCTACGGCATCAGCGGCTTCGGGCTCGGCCGGCAGCTCGGCATTCCGCCGGGAGAGGCGAACGCCTTCATCAAGGCCTATCTGGAGCGCTTCCACGAGCTGAAGGCCTGGATGGAGGCGACCAAGGCCTTCGCCCGCCAGCACGGCTACGTCACCACCCTGTTCGGCCGGCGCTGCTACATGCCGGGGATCCAGGACAAGAACCCGGCCCGCCGCGGCTTCGCCGAGCGTCAGGCGATCAATGCCCCGATCCAGGGCACCGCCGCCGACATCATGAAGCGCGCCATGGCCCGCGTGCCGAAGGCCCTGGAGGAGGCCGGATCGGGCGCCCGCATGCTGCTGCAGGTGCATGACGAACTGCTGTTCGAGGTGCCGGAGGGGCAGGCGGAGGAGGCCGCCGCCCTGGTTCGCCGGGTCATGGAGGGGGCGGCCAGCCTCGGCGTGCCGCTGGTGGCCGATGCCGGGATCGGCGACAACTGGGACGAGGCGCACTGACGCCCGCCCCGCGTCCCAGGATTGTCACGGCCGAACGGCTGTTAACGCTTCATTAACCCTAGCGTTGGTACTCCGGATGGGTTTCAATGGGCCCATCGATTGAAGGAACCGATTGGTGGAGGACCCCATGGCCGTCATCCTGACCTTCCCGCACTCCTCCCCCAAGCGGACCCCGACCCGCGCCGCGCTCGACGCCGCCGACCTCCCCTTCCTGCAGGAGGACGAGGCGGCCGGCGAGATGGCCCGCATGATGGAGCAGCACCGGGCAGCCCAGCGCCAGCTCGAAGCCTTCAACCGCCAGTGCGAGGCGGTGTTCGCCGCCGCCAGCCGGGTCGGCGGCGAGATCCTGCCCTTCCGTCTCGACCGTCCGGCGGGCGAGGCGTAAGGCCTCAGGCCGTCAGGGCAAGCTCGCCCGATCTGGCGGCGGATGCCAGCACCATGGCCTCCGCCGCGTCCGCCGGGACCGGGCGGGAGATCAGGAAGCCCTGGACGCAGTCGCAGCCCGCATCGGCCAGCCAGCGGTGCTGCTCCTCGGTCTCCACCCCCTCGGCCACCGTCGACAGGAACAGCCGCTGGGCCAGCGCGATGACGGTGGAGGCGATGTCCGGCGCGTGCGGCAGGTCCGACACGAAGCTGCGGTCGATCTTCAGCACGTCGACGGGAAGCTGGCGCAGGTAGGCCAGCGAGGAATAGCCGGTGCCGAAATCGTCGATGGCGATCCGCACCCCCAGCGCCCGCAGCCGGCTCAGCACCGGCAGGTGGTGGCGGACGTCCTTCATGATGACCGTCTCGGTGATCTCCACCTCCAGCAGCTCGGGCCGGGTGCCGTTGCGGCGCAGCGCCTCCTCCACCATCGCGGCGAAGCCGGCGTCGGCGAGCTGGCGGGCCGAGACGTTGACGGCGACCGGAACCGGCGCATGGTCCCGCGCCCAGCGGGCGGCGGTGCGGCAGGCCTCGTCCATCACCCAGGCGCCGATCTCCAGGATCAGCCCGGTGTCCTCGGCCACCGGGATGAAGTCGGAGGGCGGCACCAGCGCCCCCTCGTGGCGCCAGCGCACCAGCGCCTCGAAGCCGGTCAGCGTACCGGTCGCCGCACTGATCTTGGGCTGGTAGAACAGCTCGAAGGCGCCGGACGCGACCGCCTCGCGCAGGCTGGCCTCCAGCCGCAGCCGGGCCATCGCCCGCTCGGTCAGGTCGCCGGTGTAGAAGACGAAGCGCCCGCCGCCGTCGGCCTTGGCGGCATGCATGGCGGCCTCCGCCATCCGGACCAGCGAGGGGCCGTCCGTCGCGTCGTCGGGGTGCAGCGCGATGCCGACGCTGGCCGCCACATGGATGCGGTGCCCCTCCACCAGGGCCGGGGCCGACAGGGCCGCCAGCAGCCGTTCCGCCACCGCCGCGGCCTCCGCCGCGTCCTGCACCCGCTCCAGGATCACCAGGAACTCGTCGCCGCCGAAGCGGCCGACGCTGTCGCAGCGCCGCACGCTCTCGTTCAGGCGCTGGGCGGCGAGCCGCAGCAGCCCGTCGCCGACCCCGTAGCCCAGGCTGTCGTTGACCTGCTTGAAGCGGTCGAGCCCGACGCTCAGCACGGCCAGCCGGTGCTTCGACCGGCAGGCCAGCTCGATCGCATGGGTCAGCCGGTCGATCAGCAGCGTCCGATTGGCCAGACCAGTCAGCAGGTCGCTGGTCGCCAGCCGCTGCAGCTCCCCCTGCTCCCGGTGGAGCTGGGAAAGCTTGCGGTTGAACTGGCCGACCATCAGCCCGATCTCGTCGTCCTCATGGCCGGCCGGCACGGCGATCGCCGCATCCTCCGGCCGGGCCGGATCGATGCGCGCGACGTCCCGGCCGATCTGCGCCAGCGGGCGGGCCAGCAGACGGTGCAATGCCAGCGCCACCGCCAGCCCGATCAGCAGGTTGCGCAGCAGGTCGGCCAGCAGCGCCGTCGCCGCATAGCCGAGGAGGTCTTCGGCCGCCGTCCGGGTGTCGATGCCGATGCGCAGCACCCCCGCCGTCTCCCGCCGGTCGCTGAGGACAGGAAGCGGGCGCTCCACCACCGGCTGCCCGCCGAACAGCAGGGAGGCGGCCAGCCGTTCCGGCAGCGTCTCCTGCTCGCGGGGGCGCGAGCGTTCGACCAGCGTCCGGCCGCGGCCGAGGTCGATGGTCGCCCAGCGCACGATGCGTGCGCCCATGACGCCGTCCAGCACCCGCTGCCCCAGCTCCCCGTCGGACGAATAGGCGGCGACGGCGGCCGGCGCCTGGGCCAGGGCCGCGACCTCCGCCGCGCGTTCCAGCGCCTCCGTCCGCTCCCGCATGACGGTCCAGGACACTTCCGCCGCCGTGATGGCGAATCCGACTCCGAAGGCGGCCGCGAGCGCACAGAGGGTCTGCTTCAGCGTCAGGCTGCGCAGGGCGCGGGGTGTCATCGCATCGGTCCTTCATCACGGGCGCCGGGCTTCCGGGCAGGCTCCACAACCCGCAGCCGAACGATTGCGGGAGAGAGCCCATTTATTCGGGCATACGTGACATCGGAGAGTCGGAACTATGAAAGTTTTGAAACAGAGTGCAGGCTCCGGTTACGCGTATGCTGCATGCGTAACATTTGTCCTATGCGCTGGGCGCATAGCCCCCATTCAGGATTGGTAATACCAGTTTGGGTGCGCCGCAGCATATCTTGGGCTTGCCCATTCTCGGGGCGTTTCCTCCCTAAACTGAAAGGTCGCGCTGTTGCGCGGCCTTTTTTTTCACCCCCCTCGCCCTGGCGAACCCGGTTCGCTCAGCCCGGCTCGCGATCCTCCCAGCGGTCGCGGAAGACCAGCGACTCCAGCGGCAGCCGGCGGCGCCAGCCCTTGCTCTCCAGCTCCGGACCCGCCTCGAAATGGCTGACATAGCCGAGGCAGAGATAGGCGACCGGCACGATCCGCCCGGGAATGCCGAGCGTCGTCTTCAGCGCCTGCTCGTGCAGGATGCTGACCCAGCCGACTCCCAGCCCCTCCGCCCGCGCCGCCAGCCACAGGTTCTGCACGGCGCAGACGCAGGAATAGAGATCCATGGTCGGCATGTGGGTGCGGCCGAGCACCACCGGCCCCGACCGCTCGCGGTCGCAGGTGATGCAGAGGTTGATCGGGGCGTCGCGGATGCCCTCCAGCTTCAGCCGGCTGTAGAGCGTCCGCCGCTCCCCCTCGAACATCGCCGCGGCCTCCTCGTTGGCCGCCTGGAAGTCGGCATGGACCGCCGCCTTCACCGCCGGGTCGGTGACGACGATGAAGTTCCAGGGCTGCATGAAGCCGACGGAGGGGGCGTGGTGCGCCGCCTCCAGGATGCGGTGCAGGATCTCCTCCGGCACGGGGTCGGGAAGGAACTGGCCGCGCACGTCGCGGCGCGAGAAGATCGCCTTGTAGAGCGCCTCGCGCTCCGCCGCGGTGAAGGCGTCGCTCATGATCCCTCCGCGATGATGTGGAAGAAGGAGCCCAGCGCCAGCCCCCGCCGCCCGCCCAGCGGGCCGAGGTCGCCGCCGTCCGCCGCGGTGGCGGTGACCAGCGCCTCGTCGGTGCCGCGCGACAGGGTGGAGGCGTAATGGAACTCGTGCCCCATCAGGACGCCGCCGCGGCGGCCGAGCGGCCCGTCCGCCAGCAGCACCGCCCGCCGGTAGCCGAGATGCAGCCGCCGCTTGGCGAAGGAGGTGCGCACCCCGAGCAGACCGAGCATCGGGTGGGTGACGCCCGCCGCGTCCTCCAGCGTCTCCCCCATCACCATATAGCCGCCGCACTCGCCATAGACCGGCTTCGACCGCGCGGCGGCGGTCAGGCCGGCGCGGAAGCGGGCGGCGGCCGACAGGCGGGCGGCGTGCAGCTCCGGATAGCCGCCGGGCAGATAGACGGCGTCGCACTCCTCCGGCGGCCCCTCGTCCGCCAGGGGCGAGAAAAAGGCGATCTCGGCTCCGGCGCTGCGCCAGCCTTCCAGCAGGTGGGGGTAGGCGAAGGTGAAGGCGGCGTCGCGGGCGACGGCGATGCGCTGGCCGAGGGGGCGCAGCGCCGGCCGGTCGCTGCCGCGCCCGGCGCGCGACGGTACCGCCAGCGCCGCCACCGCCTCGACATCGACATGGTCGGCGATGAAGCGGCCCAACGCGGCCAGCCGCTCCGCCAGCCCCTCCGTCTCGCCGGCCTGGACGAGGCCGAGGTGGCGCTCCGGCAGAACCAGCCCGGGATCGCGCGGCAGGGCGCCCAGCACGGGAATGCCGAGCTCCCGGATGGCGGTGCCGGCCAGCGCGGTGTGGCGCGGGCTGCCGACATTGTTCAGGATCACGCCGCCGATCCGCACCTCCTCCCGGTAGGTGGCGAAGCCCTTGACCAATGCCGCGGCCGACTGCGACTGGCCCTTGGCGTTCACCACCAGCAGGACCGGCCAGCCGGTGCGCGCCGCCAGCTCCCCGTCGAGCCGGTGCCGGTGGCGCCGACGCCGGCGACGCCGTCGAACAGGCCCATCAGCGCCTCGCAGACCACGAGGTCGGCGTCCCGCCCGGCCTTCCAGGCCAGCCCGTCCAGCAGATCCGGCCCCATCGCCCAGTTGTCGAGGTTGACGCTCGGCCGTCCGGTCGCCGCCTGATGGAAGGCGGGGTCGATATAGTCCGGCCCGGACTTCACCGCCGCCACCCGGACGCCGCGCTCGCGCAGCGCCGTCAGCAGGCCGAGCGTGACCGTCGTCTTGCCGGTGCCGGAGGCCGGGGCGCCGATGACGAGCCCGCGCGGCGCCTGCTCAGCCATGGGGCACCTGCCCGGCGCGCTGGCCCTGCAGCCAGTCGAGCTGCGGCCGCAGCCGCACCATCTCGCCGACCACGATGATGGCCGGCGGCTCCAGCCCGCTCGCCTCCAGGTCGGCGACGCAGGTGCCGAGCGTGGTGACGAGGGTGTCCTGCCGCTCGGTCGTCGCCTCCGTCACCACGGCGACCGGGGTGTCGGGGGAAAGCCCGCCCTCCCGCAGGGCGGCGGCGATGTCCGGCAGGGCCTTCCATGCCATATAGAGGATGAGCGGCACGCCGGTGGCGGCCAGCGCCTTCCAGTCCGGCCCGCCGTTGTTGGAATGGCCGGTCGCCAGCACGACCGCCTGGTTGGTCGATCGGTGGGTCGCCGGGATTCCGGCATAGGCCGGCCCGGCGAGGCCGGAGGTGATGCCGGGGACGATGCGGAAGGGGATGCCGGCCTCGGCCAGCGCCTCCGCCTCCTCGCCGCCGCGGCCGAAGACGAAGGGGTCGCCGCCCTTCAGCCGCAGCACGCGATGGCCTTCGCGGGCCAGCTCGATCAGGCGGCTGGTGATGTCGTCCTGGTGGGCGGAGGGGCGGCCGCCGCGCTTCCCGGCGAACTCCAGCCTTGCCGCGGGCGCGGCGAGTGCCAGGATCCGGTCGCCGACCAGCGCGTCATGGACGATGACGTCGGCTTGCCGTAGACCTTGCAGGGCCAGGAGCGTGAGCAGTCCCGGATCGCCGGGGCCGGCGCCCGCCAGCCAGACGCTGCCGGGGGCGAAGGGGACGAGGAGGGAGTCGGGCAACGGCTCGGTCAGCATGGAACGGGACTCAACGACGGAAGCGGAAGGCGGGAGCGGTCGGGGCACGGACGAGTCCGGGCGGGCGCTGCGGCGGGGCTGGACGACCGGAGCCTGTGCCGCCGCCGCCGCGCGGGCGGCGGCCGAGGCCCTGTTCACCGGCGGTTTCCCCGATCCGGTCACGGTGACCCTGCCGGGCGGCCAGCAGCCGGCCTTCGCGCTGGCCGTCACGCGGACGGGGCAGGGCGCCGACGGCCCCTGGGCGGAGGCCGGCGTGGTGAAGGATGCCGGGGACGATCCGGATGTCACCCACGGCGCGCTGATCCGCAGCCGGGTGTGGCGCGCCGCGCCCGGCCGGGGGGTGCTGTTCCGCGCCGGCCCCGGCGTCGGCACGGTGACGCGGCCCGGACTGCCGCTGCCGGTCGGCGAGCCGGCGATCAACCCGGTCCCGCGCGGCATGATCCGCCAGGCGGTGGAGGATGCCGCCGCCGCCGCCGGCCAGCCCGCCGACCTGGTGGTCGAGGTGTCGGTGGACAATGGCGAGGCGCTGGCCCGCCGCACGATGAACGGCCGGCTGGGCATCGTCGGCGGCCTGTCGATCCTCGGCACCACGGGGATCGTCGTTCCCTATTCCTGCGCCGCCTGGATCGCCTCCATCCAGCGGGGCATCGACGTGGCGCGCGCCGCCGGGCTCGGCCATGTCGCGGCCTGCACCGGCGACCGGTCGGAAAAGGCGGTGGTCGCGCGCTACGGCCTGCCCGACCATGCGCTGATCGACATGGGCGATTTCGTCGGCGGCACGCTGAAGTACCTGCGCCGCCACCCGCTGCCGCGGCTGACCCTGTGCGGCGGCTTCGCCAAGTTCGGCAAGCTGGCGCGCGGCCTGATGGACCTGCATTCCAAGCGCAACAGCGTCGATCTCGACTGGCTGGCCGGGCGGCTGGCCGAGCTGGGCGCCGATCCCGCCCTGGTGGCGGAGGCGCGCACCGCCAACACCGCCGCCCAGGTGCTGGACATGGCGCGGGCCGCCGGCCTGCCGCTTGCCGACCGCGTCGCGGCGCTCGCCCGCGAAGCGGCGCTCGCGGTGCTGGAGGATGCCCCGGTGGCGGTCGAGGTGCTGGTGACCGACCGGCAGGGGGCCGTCGTCGGCCGGGCCCCCGGCTGGTGAGGCCGCGCCGGCCGAGGTCACTCCCCCAGCCCCCGGTAGCGCCGGACGTGCGAGCCGTCGTAGAGCGCGCTGCATCGGAAATCCTCCCGCTCCAGCGTCCTGCCGACCAGGATCAGCGCGGTGCGCTCCATCGGCGACGCCGCCACCCGGGCCGCGATGCCGCCGAGCGTGCCGGTCAGCACCCGTTCGTCCGGCCAGCTCGCGCGGTAGACCACGGCGGCGGGGCAATCGGCACCATAGAGCGGAGTGAGCCGCTCCACCACCCGGTCGATGGCGTGGATCGACAGGTGGATCGCCAGCGTGGCGCCCGAGGCGCCCAGCACCTCCAGCGTCTCGTTGGCCGGCATGGCCGAGGCGCGTCCCTCCGTCCGTGTCAGGATCAGCGTCTGGCTGACCTCCGGCAGGGTCAGCTCGCGCCCCAGCGCCGCCGCCGCCGCCGCGAAGGCCGGAACGCCAGGGGTGATGGTGTAGGGGATGCCGCGCTCGCGCAGGGCGCGGGTCTGCTCGCCGAGCGCGCTGTAGACCGACAGGTCGCCGGAGTGCAGGCGCGCCACGTCCTGCCCCGCGGCGTGCGCCGTTTCGAATTCAGCGACGATCTGCTCCAGCGTCATGGGCGCGGTGTCGACCACCCGGGCGCCCGGCGGGGCATAGGACAGGATCTCCTTCGGCACCAGCGATCCGGCATAGAGGCAGACCGGGCAGGCGGCGATCAGGTCCCGCCCGCGGATCGTCAGCAGGTCCGGGGCGCCCGGTCCGGCACCGATGAAATGGACGGTCATGGCATGTCCCCCGAAATGGCAAGCGCACAGGTCGCCCGCGCGGTGGCGCGGCGCGGCAAAAGAAGGCGGGAGCCCGGCCCGGCCGCGGCCAGCGCCGCCGCCTCCGCCACCGAGTCGAGGCCGACGGCAGTCCGGACGGCGGCGGAGCGGGTCGCCACCCGGTCCTGCACCGCCGCCAGCTCCGCCTGCGGAACGAAGACCAGGGCGAGGCCGAGGCGGCCGGCCGCCTCGGCGATGCCGGCCTCGGTCCGCTTGCGGTCCGGTGCGGCCATGCGGACGGCGGCACGGGCCTCGGCGGGCACCGCGGCCTCGTCCAGGCAGGCGGTCAGCAGCCCGGCGATCTCCTCGCCCCCGCACCCGGTCCGGCAGCCGATCCCGGCAAAGATCCCGGCGGCCATCATGGCTTTTCCACCTGCCACAGGGTCACCGGCATCAACGGGCGCCAGCCGCGGAAACCGCCGACCGCGCCGACCCGGCTGACGGCGATCTGCGACAGCGTGCCGCCCAGCCGCCAGTGCGCCTCGATCAGCACCGCCTCGGTCTCCAGCGTCACGGCGTTGGCGACGAGACGACCGCCGGGCTTCAGCGCCTCCCAGCAGGCGTCGAGCACGCCCGCCGCGGTCAGGCCGCCGCCGATGAAGACCGCATCGGGCGCCGGCAGTCCCGCCAGCGCATCGGGCGCCTTGCCGCGCGCCAGCTCCAGCCCCGGCACGCCGAAGGCCGCCGCGTTCGCCAGGATGCGGGCGGCGCGTTCCTCGTGATGCTCGACCGCCACGGCGCGGTTGGCGGGATCGCACAGCATCCATTCGATCCCGATGGAGCCGGAGCCGGCGCCGACGTCCCACAGCAGCTCGCCCCGGCGCGGCGCCAGGAAGGAGAGGGTGACGGCGCGCATCTCGCGCTTGGTGATCTGGCCGTCATGCTCGAACCACTCGTCGGGCAGGCCGGGGGCGAGCGGCAGGACGCGGGCGCCGGGCTCGGCGACGCACTCCAGCGCGATGGTGTTGAGGTCGGCCATCCGGTCGGCGGCGGCCATGCCGGCGGCCGTCCCGTCGCTGCGCCGCTCCCGCGGGCCGCCCATCGCCTCCAGCACCGTCAGGCGGGACGCGGCGAAGCCGCGGCGGCACAGCAGGGTGGCCAGCCTGGACGGGGTCGTTCCGTCCCACGACAGGATCAGCAGGCGCGCACCCGGTTGCAGATGCGGAACGACGAGATCCAGCGGCCGGCCATGCACGGTCAGGCAGACCGTTTCCTGCAGCGCCCAGCCCAGCCGCGCGGCGGCGAGGCTGAAGGCCGAGGGGGCGGGGATCACCCGCATCTCCTCCGCCGCGACCAGCCGGGACAGGGTGGCGCCGATGCCGTACCAGGAGGGATCGCCGCTCGCCAGCACGCAGACCGGCCGGCCGCGCCGCTCCAGCAGGGCGGGGAAGGCGTCGGACAGGGGCGACGGCCAGGACTCGCGCTGCTGCCCCGGCCGCTCCGGCACGAGCGACAGGTGGCGGGCGCCGCCGATCAGCCGCTCCGCCTGCGTAACGAGCGCCCGGGCGGCGGGCGACAACCCGTCCCACCCGTCCTCGCCGATGCCGACGATGGAGAGCCAGCGGCCGGGCGATGTGCTATCCATGGCGCGCTCCGGAGGGGGAGGGGGCGAAGGGGGAGGAATGGCGATGGTGAAGGCACTGGTCCTGGGCGGCACGACGGAGGCGACGGCGCTGGCCCGCCTGCTGGCGGGGCATCCGGCGATCGACGCCCTGGTCTCGCTGGCCGGCCGGACGAAGAACCCGGTGCTTCCCCCGCTGCCCACCCGCATCGGCGGCTTCGGCGGACCGGAGGGGCTGGCGGCCTTCCTGGCGCGCGAGGGCATCGGCGCGGTGATCGACGCCACCCATCCCTTCGCCGACCGGATGTCGGCCAACGCGGCGGCGGCCTGCGCCGCCACCGGCGTTCCGCTGATCGTCCTGACGCGGGCGCCCTGGCGGCCGGGACCGGGCGACCGCTGGGTGCCGGTTCCCGACATGGCCGCGGCGGCCGCGGCGCTGCGCGGGCTGGGCGAGGGCGTCTTCCTGACCATCGGCCGGCAGGAGCTCGCCCCCTTCGAGGCGGTGCCCGACAAGCGCTACCTGATCCGCGCGGTCGACCCGCCGGAGCCGATGCCGGACCTGCCGCGCGCCACCCTGATCCTCGACCGCGGCCCCTTCACGCTCGACGGCGAGCTTGCCCTGCTGCGCGGGCACAGCATCGACGTGCTGGTCAGCAAGAACAGCGGCGGCCACGCCACCGACGCCAAGCTGGAGGCCGCCCGCCGGCTGGGGCTGCCGGTGGTGATGGTGGAGCGTCCCCCCGGCAACGGCGTGCCGGAGCTGCACGACCCGGCGGCGGCGCTGGCGTGGCTGGAGGGGCTGTGAGTCCCGGCCCGTCATCCCGGCCCCCATCGCCTCACCCCTTGTAGCTGCGCGGGGTGTAGACCCACGGCTGCGCGCCCACGCGCGGGACGAGGCGGGTGTGGGAGGCGCCGATCAGCGCCAGCGTGCGCATGTCGGCCTGCGCCGGATCGACGGCGCCGAGGCTGGTGACGGTCAGCGCCTCGTCCGGCCGGCCGACCGCCTGGGCCAGGATCACCGGCGTCTCCGGCGTGCGGATGTCGCGCAGGGCGTCGAAGGCGGCGCCGAGCTGCCAGGGCCGGGCGCGCGAGATCGGGTTGTAGAGCGCGATGACGAAGTCCGCCTCCGCCGCCAGACGCAGGCGCTTCAGCACCACCTCCCAGGGCTTCAGGTTGTCGGACAGCGAGATGGCGCAGAAATCGTGGCCCAGCGGCGCCCCGGCCCGCGCCGCGGCGGCCTGCATGGCGGAGATGCCGGGATCGACCGACAGGGGCACGCGATGCCACTCCGCCGGGGCGGCGGGATCGTCCAGCGCCTCGAACACCGCGGCGGCCATGGCGAAGATGCCGGGATCGCCCCCCGACACCACGGCGACCCGCCGGCCGGCGGCGGCGAGCGACAGGGCATGGCGTGCCCGGTCCAGCTCCACCCGGTTGTCGGAGGCGTGGCGCTCCTGCGGGCCCGGCGGCACCCGGTCCACATAGGGCTTGTAGCCGATGAGGTCGGTGGCCCCGGCAAGGTCGCGGCTGGCCTCCGGCGTCAGCCAGTCCTCGGTGCCGGGGCCGAGCCCGACGACCTTCAGCCAGCCTGCGGCAGCGTGGTCGGTCATCCGCGCTTCCCCTCGCCGGGAATGACGATCTGCGAGAAATAGGGGGCGGTGTCCGGCGCCTCGGCGAAGGGCAGCACCCGCTGCTCCGCCATGCTCGCCCGCTCGACGTACCAGGCGCGGTCGGCGAGGCCGGCGGCGGCGATGGCCCGGCGGACCTTCGGCAGGTTCTGGCCCAGCTTCATCACCACCGCGGCATCGGTGTGGCGCAGCGTGCGGACCAGCGACTCCTCGTCCAGCGTGCCGGGGATCACCGACAGCACGTCGTCGCGCAGCATCAGCGGGCGCGGCAGCAGCGAGGCGCTCGACACCATGGAGGTGACGCCGGGGATCACCTCGGTCGGGAAGCGCGAGGCGAGCCGCAGGAACAGGTGCATGAAGGAGCCGTAGAAGAACGGATCCCCCTCGTTCAGCGCGGCGACGGAGCGGCCGGCGGCGAGATGGACCGCGATCCGCTCGGCGGACTCGTCGAAGAAGGCCTCGATCTGGCGGCCATAGTCGGGATGGTCGGGCGGCAGCTCCACCGTCACCGGATAGACCATCGGCAGCTCTTCATGCTCCGCCGTGATGGCGTCCGAGGCGATGCGGCGGGCATGGCCCTTGGTGCCGCGCTTGCAGAAATAGGCGACGACGGGGCAGGCGGCGATGGTGCGGATCGCCTTGACGGTCATCAGCTCCGGGTCGCCGGGGCCGACGCCGACGCCGTAGAGCCGGCCGACCTGTTGAGAACCGACCTGTTGAGAACCGGCCTGGGGAGAGCCCGTCCGGGGAGAGAAGCTGTTGTTCATTCGACGTCGCTCGCCAGCGCGTTGACGGCCGCGGCGGCCATGGCGCTTCCGCCGCGCCGGCCGCGGATCGCCAGATAGGGAATGCCGAACGGATTCCCGGCCAGCGCCTCCTTGCTCTCGGCCGCCCCTACGAAGCCGACGGGGAAGCCCAGGATGGCGGCCGGCCGGGCGGCGCCGTCGCGGATCATCTCCAGCAGGCGGAACAGGGCCGTCGGGGCGTTGCCGATGGCGACCACCGAGCCGGCGAGCCGGTCGCGCCACAGCTCCAGCGCCGCCGCCGAGCGGGTGTTGTCCACCTCGCGGGCGAGGCCGGGGACCGCCGGGTCGCGCAGCGTGCAGACCACGTCATTGTCGGCCGGCAGCCGGGCGCGGGTGACGCCGTGGGCGACCATCTCGCTGTCGCAGAGGATCGGCGCGCCGCCGCGCAGGGCCTGGCGCGCCGCGGTTCCGACATCGGGGGAGAACAGCAGGTCCTGCGCCGCGTCCACCATGCCGCAGGCGTGGATGACGCGCACCGCCACCGGCTTCAGGTCCTCGGGCAGGGCGGACAGGTCGGCCTCCGCCCGGATGGTGGCGAAGGACAGGCGGTAGATGGCCGCTCCGTCGCGGATGTAGTCGTAGAGCGGCTCAGGCACCGGACAAAACCTCCTCGATAGTCAGATCGGCCACCGCCGCCACCGCGTCGGCCGGTGACAGGCCGGCCAGCCTTGGCGGCGCGCCCGGCGCTGCCGCCAGGGCGAGGTCATACACCCCCTCGCGCGCCGTCAGGGTGACATCGGCGACGCCGGGATGGGCGCATCCCTTGGCGCAGCCGGAGACATGCACCATCCGCGCCGCCGCCAGCAAGAGGCCTGCGCGTTCCGCGATGGCGACGCCGTCGGCGTGGGTGTCGGTGGTGCCGACGTCGCAGCCGGTGATCCCGCTGCAGGCCGTGACCTTAAGCCGCGGGTCGGCCGGGTCGAGGATGGCGCCCAGCCTGCGCGCCGCCTCCGCCGCTCCCGCCCGCGGCCGGACGAGCAGGACCCCCCGCCAGGGGGTCAGCCGCAGCTCCTCCGCCAGTTCGGCGAGGGCGGCCAGCGTGGCGCAGGTGAGCCGGCCGAAGGGGAAGGCGGCCGGCAGCCAGCGGTCATCCGCGGCCCCCGGATCGGGAAAGGCTGCCGGGCCGGCGACCCCCTCCCCGGCCGGAAGGGGGAGCAGGCGCATCGGCAGCGCCGCCGCGATCTTCTCCGCCCCCACCGCCGCGACCAGCCCGGCCATGCGGCGCGGCGGCTCGGGCAGTTCGGCGCGCAGCGCGAGGAAGGCCCGGCCGAGTGCCGCGGCAACCTCCACCAGATCCGCCGGGCGGCAGAGGCCGAGCGGCACGGCGTCGGTCAGCGTACCGCCCAGAGCCACGCGGAAGCAGGGGCCGAACTCCGTCGCCACCGCGTCGAAGCGTACGTCCGTACGGCTGCCGGCCAGCGGCAGGCGGCCGCCGCCGCAGACCAGCCAGCCGAACTTGGCCGGCAGGCGGTGAAGGTCCCTGTCCGCCGCCAGACGGTCGTCGAGCGCCAGCACGTACGGGCGTACGTCCAGCACCTCCGTTCCATCCAGCCCCGCGGCGGGGGAGGCCATGACGTTGCGTACGCCCTCGCTCGCCGCGTCGGCGGAGACGTAGCCGAGCATCCGCAGCCCCTCGGTCAGCGCCGGCAGATCCGTTTCCGCCACGCCGCGGAGCTGCAGGTTGGCGCGCTGGCTGAGGTCGATCAGGCCGCTGCCGTAGCGGCCGCCAAGCTCCGCGATGGCCCGCGCCTTGTCCGCCGGCAGCACGCCCGCCGGGACACGCACCCGCACCAGGAACCCGTCACCCACCGCCATGGGGGCCAGCACCCCGGGGCAACTGCCGCGGCGGCGGGGCGCGCTCCGTGGGGCGCTCCGTGGGGTGGTGCGGGGGGAGGTCATCAGACGGCCTTCTCCAGACGGCGGCGCAGCTCCTCGCCCGTGGCGTTGCGGCGGGGGTGCCACAGGCCGCGGTCGAGGGCGTCCGCCATGCGGCGCAGGATGTGCCGGGCCGCCGCCGGATTGGCAGTGGTCAAAAAGTCCCAGACCGCCTCGTCCTCGACATAGGCGTCGAAAAGCTGGTCGAAATGGTGCGGCCGGACCGCCAGCGTGGTGGCGGCGAAGGCGAACAGCGTGTCGACGCTGGCCGCCAGCTCGGCGGCGCCGCGGTAGCCGTGGCGCATCATCCCCTGGATCCAGCGCGGGTTGGCCGCCCGGCCGCGCAGGGTGCGGGCGATCTCCTCGTCCAGCGTGCGCACGGTGAGCTTGTCGGGCTCCGCGCTGTCGAGGTGGTAGAGCGACGGGTCGCTGCTCTCCAGCGCCGCGGCGGCGGCGAAGCCGCCCTCATACTGCATGAAGCCGTCGGTGGAGAGCACGTCATGCTCCCGCTGGTCCTGGTGATGGACCAGCGCGTCGGCCCCGCCGACACGGCGGCGGAACAGGGCCGGCAGGGGCACGCCCTCCAGGTCGCGGCCGTAGGCGTGGCAGCTCCCCTCCAGATAGGCGGCGCCGAAATCGGCCCGCGAACTCCAGTCGCCCCGCGCGATCATGCCGGACAGGGCGGTGCCGTAGACGCCGGGGGCGGAACCGAAGATGCGGGCGGTGGCCAGCCGCAGCGCCTGCTCCGCCGCGGTGCCGCCGGCCCGCAGCGCCGCGGCGTCGGCCCGTGCGGCATCCGCCAGCGGGTTGACGTCCGCCGCCTCGTCCAGCCCGGCGACGGCACGCACCGCCTGGTCGAACAGGGCGATCTGCTGCGGGAAGACGTCGCGGAACAGGCCGGAGATGCGCAGCGTCACGTCGACCCGCGGCCGGCCCAGCACGCCGGCCGGCATGATCTCGTAGCCGGTGACGCGGCCGGAGCCGTTCTCCCACAGCGGCCGCACGCCGAGCAGCGCCATCGCCTGGGCCAGCTCGTCGCCGCCGGTGCGCATGGCCGGCGTGCCCCAGCAATCGACCACCAGCCGCTTCGGCCAGTCGCCATGGTCCTGCAGGTAGCGGGCGATCAGCGCGTCGGCGGCCTGCCAGCCGAGCGTCCAGGCGGTCGGCGTCGGCACCCCGCGCGGGTCGAGCGCATAGAGGTTGCGCCCCGTCGGCAGCGTGTCCGCCCGGCCGCGCGCCGGGGAACCGCCGGGGCCGGGCGGCACGAAGCGGCCGTCGAGCCCGTCGAGCAGCGCCCGCATCTCCGCCGCGCCGCAGGCGTCCAGCGCCGGGGCGACCGCGTCCGCCTCCCTGTGCCGGGCGACGGCGGCCAGCAGCCGGTCGCGGCGTTCGGGCTCCGGCGTGGTGCCGAAGACATGGAGGCCGTCGCGGATCTGCATCTCCTTGATGTCGCAGAGATGGGCGTCGAGGCGGCTGAGGATGGCGTCGGGATCGTCGTCGGGCCGCAGGTTGCAGTCGGCGGCGACGCCGGACCGCCAGGCGAGGTCGAGAATCGTTTCGCGCAGCATGCCGAGCCGGCGCGGGTCGAGGCCGGTCGCCATGGAATACTCGTCGATCGCCTGCTCCAGCCGGGCGAGATCGCCGTGCAGCCCGGCCTCGACCGGCGGCGGCGTCAGGTGGCCGATCAGCACGGCGCCCAGACGGCGGCGGGCCTGCACCCCCTCGCCGGGGTTGTTGACGATGAAGGGGTAGAGGACCGGCAGCGGGCCGCAGACGATCTCAGGCCAGCAGGCGGCGGACAGCGCCACCGCCTTGCCCGGCAGCCATTCCAGCGTGCCGTGCGCGCCGATCTGCACCAGGGCCTGCGCCGCGAAGCGGTGGCGCAGCCAGAGATGGAAGGCGAGGTAGCCGTGGCTGGGCGGCGTGTCGGGATCATGGTGCTGCGCCGTCGTCAGCGGGCCGTGGCCGCGGCTGGGCTGCACCGCCACCACCGCGTTGCCGCAGCGCAGGATGCGCAGCCGGAAGGCGCCGTCCGCCACCAGCGGATCGGCTTCCGGCGTGCCCCAGGCTTCGTTGATGCGGGCGAGCGCCTCGGCCGGGGCGAGCCGGCGGTACTCCTCCAGCGGCAGCGCGATGACGGCGGGTCCGGTCAGGGCGTCCATCAGCGCCTTGCCGTCCGCCGGCAGGCCGTCCAGCGCGTAGCCGGCGGCGGACAGCCTGTCCAGGATCCCGACGGTGCTCGCCGGGGTGTCCAGCCCCACGGCATGGCCGATGCCGCCGCCGGGGCCGGGATAGTCCGACAGCACCAGCGCCACCCGCCGCTCCGCCCGCGGCGTCCGCGCCAGCCGCACCCAGGCGGCGGCAAGATCCGCCGCGACGGCCACCCGGTCGGGGATCGGGCGGATCAGGGTGGCGGCGAACTGCAGGTCGGGATCGGGCTCCCCCTCCGCCTTGAAGGCGATCGCACGGGTCAGGATGCGGCCGTCCATCTCCGGCAGCACCACGTTCATCGCGAGGTCGGACGGGCCGAGGCCGCGGGCGGAGGCACGCCATGCCGGTTCCGGCGTGGTCGAGAGGATCACCTGCAGGACGGGTGTGCCGTTGGCCTCCAGCGGCGAGCCGTCCTCGCGCGCCGCGGAGAAGCCGGTGGCGTTCAGCACCACCGCCGCCCGGCGGGCGGTCAGCGTCGCGCGCATCCAGGCGGCGCAGTCCGGCTCCTTCAGGCTCGCCACGAAGAGCGGCAGGGGGGCGAGACCGCGGGCGGCCAGGGCGTCGCACAGCGCATGCACCGGCTCCAGGTCGCCGGCCAGCAGGTGGGAGCGGTAGAACACCACGGGCGCGGCCGGCGCGCCTGCAGGCGACTCGGCGTGCCAGCCCTCATAGGCGCCGAAGCGCGGGACCGGGGCGGGCTCGCTCCATGGGGCGGGGCGGCCGGCCAGCGTGGCGGCATAGCCGAGCAGGCCCGCCATGTTGTCCGGACCGCCCTCGGTGAAGAAGCGCCACAGCCGCTGCGCCGCCTCCGCCGGGACGGTGCCGTAGCCGTCGAGGGCGGGATCGGGCTGCGCCTCCCCCGGCAGCACGGCGAGCGCCACACCGGCGGCGCGGCAGGCCTCCGCCATGCGGTCGAGGCCGTAGCGCCAGTAGCCGGGACCGCCGAGCAGCCGCAGGATCACCAGCTTCGCCCGGACCACCACCTGCTCGACATAGAGGTCGACCGACAGGGGATGGCCGAGCTTGGCGAGGTTCGCCAGCCGCAGCGACGGCAGCCGCTCCCGCCCGGCGCGCCAGGCGGCGGCCAGCGCCGTCAGGTCGCTGTCGGAAAAGGACAGGACGATCAGGTCGGCCGGCGTCTGCCCCAGGTCGATGGCCTGGGGGCCGGCGTCGAGGTCGTCCTGGCGGGCGGCGAGCAGATGCATGTCGAAACGGTCCAAACTTCCCCTCTCCCGCCCCGGGAGAAGGAGGGCGAGGGGCTGCGGGGACCATCATCGGTCCCCGCAGCCGTCCTCACCCGGCGCTCGGCGGATGCCCTCCGCCTGACGCCGCTTTCTACACCCCGCCGACCGCGCGGGTCACGGCCTCGCGGTCGAGGCCGGTCTCGCCGATCACCACGAGGCGGCTGCGGCGCGGCTCGTCCGGCTTCCACAGGCGGTCGTAATGGGTCTGGATGCGGGTGCCGACACCCTGGACCAGCAGCCGCATCGGCTTGCCGGGCACGTCGATGAAGCCCTTCAGCCGCAGCACGCCGTGGACCCCGGCGACCTCCTCCAGCAGGCGGGTCAGCGCCGCCGGGTCGGGCTGGGCCGGCAGCTCGACCACGAAGCTGGTGAAGTCGTCGTGGTCGTGCCCCTCCTCGTCGTCATGGTGGCTCGGGCGGTTGGCGAGGTCGTCCTCCACCGCGCCGCCGACCCCCAGCAGGACGAGCGGATCGACCGAGCCGTTGGCCGCGCGCAGCAGCTTGGCGTCCCGGTTCAGCGCGCCGCGGATCAGGTCCTCGACGCGGGCGAGGTCGGCGGCGGCCACGAGGTCGGTCTTGTTGACCACGATCAGGTCGGCGCAGAGGAGCTGGTCCTCGAACACCTCTTCGATCGGCGTCTCGTGGTCGACCGTGCCGGACTCCGCCTTCTGCGCCGCCAGCGCCGCCGGATCGGGGGCGAAGCGCCCCTCCGCCGCGGCGGCGGCGTCGACCACCGCCACCACCCCGTCCACCGTCACCCGCGACTTGATCGCCGGCCAGTGGAAGGCCTGGACCAGCGGCTTCGGCAGGGCGAGGCCGCTCGTCTCGATGATGATGTGCTCGGGCGGCTGCGGGCGGGCCAGCAGCTTCTCGATCGCCGGGACGAAATCATCGGCGACGGTGCAGCACAGGCAGCCGTTCGCCAGCTCGATCACGTCGTCCTCGGTGCAGGTCGGGTTGCCGCAGGCCCGCAGGATCTCGCCGTCGATGCCGACGTCGCCGAACTCGTTGATGATCAGCGCGAGGCGCCGCCCGCCGGCCCGCTCCAGCAGGCTGCGGATCAGCGTCGTCTTGCCGGCGCCGAGGAAGCCGGTGACGATGGTGGCGGGTGTCTTCGACAGCATCGCCATGGCCTCACGCCTCCTCGTCCGGGCGGCCGAGCACCCGCTGCATCATGGCCCCGCAGGCGCTGCCCAGCAGGGCCCAGAACAGGGCGGCGGTGCCCAGCGACAGCACGGCGAAGCGCGCCGCCATCTCCGGCGGGACGGCGCCGGCCGCACTCTCGGGATGGGGGGCGCCGACCAGATGCGGCAGGGCGGCGACGACCACGCCGGCGGCCACCACCAGCCGGTTGCGGGCGAAGGCGACGGCGAACAGGCCGGCAGTGGCGCAGAAGGCAGCGGCGAGCCACCAGATCTGGCGCGCCTCCAGCTCCGCCCCGCCCATGCCCGGCAGCTCGGGCGGCAGGCCGGTGGCGGGAGCGAGCGCGAAGGCGATGAAGCCGCCGAGGCCCCAGACCAGCCCGCGGCGGGCATCCACCGGGGCCCGGACCAGCAGCATGGCGCCGGCGACCAGCAGGGCATAGCCGATGCCGACCAGCAGGTTGGTCGCCACCGTCAGCCACAGGCGCTGGAACGCCTCCTCCGCCGTCTCGGGCACGGCCTCGCCCAGCTCGCGCACGGGGGCCGGATGGGCGGCATGTCCCGCGCCGTCATGGCCGGCATGCGCCGGGGCGGCCGGGGTCAACTGGGTCGGGGCCACGGGGGGGGAGGTGGTCACCACCTCGTAGCGTTCGGCTTCGAGGATCAGCGGGACGGTCGTCACGCGCTGAACGACGGACGCGGCCGTGCCGGAGAGCACGCCCGCGACCAGGGCGGCTACGAAGAGCCGCCGGAACAGCGTCATGGAGAGACGCTCAGTGGCAGGGGAAGGCGAAGGAGTGACGGCCGTCGTGGGCGGCGTCGTGGATCGCCTGCGGCTGCGCGAAGCCGACGCCGAACAGGATGAAGGCGCCCAGCAGGAAGGCGCCGAAGGCTGCGGCGACGGTCTGGACGGAAGAGGCGGCGCCGGAACGGATGGCGGAATTCAGCATGGTCATGGTCCCTTCCCGCCACACCCGGCGGGAGCTGGTGGTTGCACGGTGGCGATGGCAGGTTTCCTGGCTCGCGGGTCGTCGCTCCTCCCTCGCTGCCTTCCCGGCCCGGTTCCGGGCCAGTGGCTGCCGATCGGCCCGTCGGGCCGCCGGCGTCGCGAAGGGAGAGCTCGCCGCACACAGTTGCGGGGGCAGCCGCGGCTTTGGGACCGTCGCCGGACCCGGACCGCATTCCCTTTTACCCCCGCCCCCCATTCGGGCGGCGAGGCACCATCGGTCCGGCACAATTGCAGGACGTGGCCGGTTTGGCAAGCCGGGAATCCGGCCGGCGGGCCGGCGCCGGTCCACGCGGGGCTTGCGCCGACGGTGGCGTATGGTGTCATGTTGGCAAGACAGAGTGTCCGGGAAACCGACACTCAAGACACTTGATGATTTGTATACGAGAGGAGCCGGCCGGGCGGGAGTCGAGGAATCTCGGGCATCCGTTTCCTGCACGCATAGTTTGGCATGCGGCGTGCTTATGAAACGGCACAGCGTCCCGAGGGAGTGCAGCCGCGGCCGGACGGGGAAGCCGGGCCGGCTGGAAGACGCGGCCGGAAAACGTGGCCGGAAAACGCGAAGGCGCAAGAACCGAGAGCGACAGGGAGGAGAAGACCGGACCCATGACCGACGACATCATTCTGGAGGCCCGTGGACTCTCGAAGGAGTTCAAGGGCTTCGTTGCGGTGAAGGAGGTGGATCTCCAGGTCCGCCGCGGCACCATCCATGCGCTGATCGGGCCGAACGGCGCCGGCAAGAGCACGGTGTTCAACCTGCTCACCAAGTTCCTCACCCCGACCAGCGGCCAGATCCTCTACAAGGGCCGCGACATCACGCGCGCCAGGCCGGCGGACATCGCCCGGATGGGGCTGGTGCGGTCCTTCCAGATCTCGGCGGTCTTCCCGCACCTGACGGTGCTGGAGAACGTCCGCGTAGCCCTGCAGCGGCCGCTCGGCACCAGCTTCCATTTCTGGAAGTCCGAATCGAGCCTGCACGCCCTGCACGACCGGGCGGTGGAACTGATCGAGGCGGTGAACCTCACCCCCTGGTCCGGCCATCTGGCGGCCGAGCTGCCCTATGGCCGCAAGCGCGCGCTGGAGATCGCCACCACGCTGGCGCTCGATCCCGAGGTGATGCTGCTGGACGAGCCGCTGGCCGGCATGGGCCACGAGGACATCGAGCGCACCGCCCAGCTCATCAAGCGGGTCGCCGCCGACCGCACCGTGCTGATGGTCGAACACAACCTGTCGGTGGTGGCGCATCTGTCCGACACCATCACCGTGCTGCGCCGCGGCGAAATCCTGGCCGAAGGGCCGTACGAGGTGGTCTCGAAGAACGCCCAGGTGATGGAAGCCTACATGGGGACGGGACATGCCTGACGGCGCGATGACCAAGACCGCCATGCTGGAGGTCAGCGACCTCCACGCCTTCTATGGCGAGAGCCACATCCTGCACGGCGTCAGCCTGGAGGTGCGGCAGGGCGAGGTGGTGACCCTGCTCGGCCGCAACGGCGCCGGCAAGACCACCACCATGCGCGCCATCATGGGCATCGTGTCCAAGCGCAGCGGCTCGATCCGCTTCCAGGGCAAGGAGCTGATCGGCATGGCGCAGCACAGGATCCCGCGGCTCGGCATCGGCTATGTGCCGGAGGAGCGGGGCATCTTCTCCTCGCTGAACGTCGACGAGAACCTGACCCTGCCGCCGGTGGTGAAGGAAGGCGGCATGACGGTGGAGCAGATCTACGAGCTGTTCCCCAACCTGAAGGGCCGCGGCACCACCCAGGGCACCCGCCTGTCGGGCGGCGAGCAGCAGATGCTGGCGATCGCCCGCATCCTGCGCACCGGCGCCAACCTGATCCTGCTGGACGAGCCGACCGAGGGCCTCGCCCCGGTCATCATCGAGCAGATCGGCGTCGCGGTGCGGGCGCTGAAGGCGCGCGGCTTCACCATCGTGCTGGTGGAGCAGAACTTCCGCTTCGCCTCCACCATCGCCGACCGCCATTACGTGATGGAGGAGGGGCATGTCGTCGACATGATCCCCAACGACCAGCTCGACCGGAACATGGACAAGCTCCACGCCTATCTCGGCGTCTGAGGTCGGGCCCTTTCCAACGACAGGATGAACGAGGGCGCGCCGCCATTCCCGCGGGACGGGAGGGCGGCGCGGCACCCCGGGCCTTGCCGACGCTGACCGCAACGACACCCGAGAAAACCGAGGGAAAGAGACGAACCATGCGTATGCTTCTTCTGGCCGGCACCGCGCTGATGGCCCTGGCCTCCACCGCCGCCACCGCGCAGGTGTCCAACAACACCGTCAAGATCGGCGTGCTGAACGACCGCTCCGGAATCTATGCCGACCTGGCGGGCGAGGGCTCGGCCATCGCCGCCCGCATGGCGGCCGAGGAGTTCGGCAACAAGGTCGCCGGCGCGCCGATCGAGATCGTCGTCGCCGACCACCAGAACAAGGCCGACATCGCCGCCAGCAAGGCGCGCGAATGGGTGGACGCCGAGAATGTCGACGTCATCGCCGACGTGCCGAACTCGGCGGCGGCGCTGGCGGTGCAGGGCATCACCCGCGACAAGAAGCGCATCTTCCTGATGTCCGGTCCCGGCGCCACCGCGCTGACCGGCGCCCAGTGCAGCCCCTACGGCTTCCAGTGGGCCTACGACAACTACGCCATGGCGGCGGGCACCGGCCGGGCGCTGATGGAGCAGGGCAAGAAGAGCTGGTACTTCGTCACCGCCGACTACGCCTTCGGCCAGTCGCTGGAGGAGGAGACCACCAAGATGGTCAAGCAGCTCGGCGGCACGGTCGCCGGCAGCGTGCGCCATCCGCTGGGCACCGCCGACTTCTCCTCCTTCCTGCTGCAGGCGCAGGCGTCGCAGGCCCAGGTGATCGGCCTCGCCAACGCCGGCGCCGACGCGACCAACGCGGTCAAGCAGGCGGCCGAGTTCGGCATCACCCAGGGCGGCCAGAGCCTCGCCGGGCTGCTGCTGTTCATCACCGACATCCATGCGCTGGGCCTGCAGGCGGCGCAGGGCCTGATGTTCACCGAGGGCTTCTACTGGGACCTCGACGACCAGACCCGCGAGTGGTCGAAGAAGTTCGAGGCGAAGGCCGGCAAGAAGCCGACGATGGTCCAGGCCGGCGTCTATTCCGCGGTCCGCCATTACCTGAAGGCGGTCGAGGCGGCCGGTGGCGACGATCCCGACAAGGTGGCCGCCAAGATGAGGGAGCTGCCGGTCCAGGACATGTTCGCCAAGAACGGCAAGGTCGCCGCCAACGGCCGCATGTTCCACGACATGTATCTGGTCCGCGTGAAGAAGCCGAACGAGTCCAGGGGCGCCTGGGACTATTACGAGATCGTCAAGACGATCCCGGCGGAACAGGCCTACCTCGACCCGGCCAAGAGCGGCTGCCCGCTGGTGAAGTAACGGACCGACCGATCCGGAGGGGCGGGACCGGCGCGCCGGTCCCGCCCCTCCGGCAAATCACCATAAAGACTGCAGGGAGACGGACATGTCCACCATTCTGGGGATTCCGCCCCAGGCGCTGTTCGGCCAGCTTCTTCTGGGGCTGATCAACGGCTCCTTCTACGCGCTGCTCAGCCTCGGGCTGGCGGTGATCTTCGGGATGCTGAACGTCGTCAACATGGCGCACGGCGCCCTCTACATGGTCGGCGCCTTCGTCGCCTGGCTGCTGCTGACCTATCTCGGCATCAACTACTGGATCGCGCTGATCCTCTCGCCCATCGTGGTCGGCGCCATCGGGCTGGTGCTGGAGCGCACCATGCTGCGCCGGCTCTACAAGGTCGACCACCTCTACGGCCTGCTGCTGACCTTCGGGCTGGCGCTGATCTTCGAGGGCGCCTTCCGCCATTTCTACGGCGTCTCCGGCCAGCCCTACCCGATCCCGGAGATGCTGCGCGGCGGCCAGAACCTCGGCTTCATGTTCCTGCCCAACTACCGCGGCTGGGTGGTGGTCGCCTCGCTGGTGGTGTGCTTCGGCACCTGGTACGCCATCGAGCGCACGCGGCTCGGCGCCTATCTGCGGGCGGCGACCGAGAACCCGACGCTGGTGCAGGCCTTCGGCATCAACGTGCCGGTGATGGTGTCGATGACCTACGCCTTCGGCGTCGCGCTGGCCGGCTTCGCCGGGGTGCTGGCGGCGCCGATCTACCAGGTCAGCCCGCTGATGGGCTCGAACCTGATCATCGTGGTGTTCGCGGTGGTGGTGATCGGCGGCATGGGCTCGATCCTCGGCGCCATCGTCACCGGCCTGTCGCTGGGGCTTCTGGAGGGGCTGACCAAGGTCTTCTACCCCGAGGCCTCCAACATCGTCGTCTTCGTCATCATGGCCGTGGTGCTGATGATCAAGCCTGCCGGCCTGTTCGGACGGGAGCGCTGAGCCATGACCGCACAATCGGATGTTTCGCCCGTGACCACATTTCCCGACCAGAACGGGCGCCTGATGCGCGCCGCGCTGCTCTGCGGGGCCGGCCTGCTGATCGCCGTGGCCGCCCCCTTCGCCCTCTATCCCGTCTTCCTGATGAAGGTGCTGTGCTTCGCGCTGTTCGCCTGCGCCTTCAACCTGCTGATCGGCTTCGCCGGGCTGCTCAGCTTCGGCCATGCCGCCTTCTTCGGCTCGGCCGCCTATGTCACCGCCCATGCGGTGAAGGTGTGGGGGCTGGCGCCGGAGCTCGGCATCCTGCTGGGCACCGCGGTGGCGGCGGCCATGGGGCTGGTGTTCGGTGCGCTCGCCATCCGCCGGCAGGGCATCTACTTCGCGATGATCACGCTGGCGCTGAGCCAGATGGTGTTCTTCCTGGCGCTGCAGCTCAAGTTCACCGGCGGCGAGGACGGCATCCAGGGCGTGCCGCGCGGCCTGCTGTTCGGTGCCATCGACCTCAACCAGCCGCTCGCCATGTACTACACGGTGCTGGCGATCTTCGTGGCCGGCTTCGCGCTGATCTGGCGGACGGTGAACTCGCCCTTCGGCCAGGTGCTGAAGGCGATCCGCGAGAACGAGCCGCGGGCGGTCTCGCTCGGCTACCGGACGGAGCGCTACAAGCTTCTCGCCTTCGTGCTGTCGGCCGGACTGGCGGGGCTGGCCGGCGGGACCAAGGCGATCGTCTTCCAGCTCGCCTCGCTGACCGACGTGACGTGGCAGATGTCGGGCGAGGTGGTGCTGATGACGCTGCTCGGCGGCATGGGCACCCTGTTCGGCCCGGTGGTCGGGGCGGCGATCGTGGTGACGCTGGAAAGCTATCTCGCCTCCACCAGCCTGCCGGTGCCGGTGGTGATCGGCGCCATCTTCGTGGTCTGCGTGCTGGTCTTCCGCCGGGGCATCGTCGGCGAGCTGCTGGCCCGCCTGCCCCGGCGATAGGCCGGGCGCCGGGCCGTCCGGATTTCCGGTTGTATCACTTTCGGCGAGATGCCCGGCGGCATCCGCCGGGACTGGAGCGGGTTCCGTCAAGTCCCCGGCCTATGCCGGGGGCCTGCCGGAGGCGTGGCTTCCCTTGTCTTTCCGGGATGGATTACGATGTTGACGTCTGACCTTGTTGAGCGAATTCGCCGTGATGCGGCGAAACTCGGCGCCGATAAGACGAATACAGGTCCGATCTGGGAGGATGGGGTGGACAGTGACGCGGATTACGAGGCGTTGCGCCAGCGCGCCGTGCAGTCCCTTTCCGAACATCTGGAGGGCATGTGCGTCGGCGCCGTCACCGTCGACCGCAACGGGCGCATCGCCTGGATGGACGAGAAGTACAAGGCCCTGCTGGGCGTCGCGGAGGATCCGCGCGGCCGCCCGATCGAGGAGCTGATCCCCAACAGCATGCTGCGCCACGTGATCGAGACGGGGCAGCCGATGCCCATCGACCTGATGGATTTCGGCGACCGTTCCTTCGTGGTGATCCGGCTGCCGCTGCTGGGGGCCGACGGCTCGACCATCGGGGCGATCGGCTATGTGCTGTTCGACCGCGCCGAATATCTCCGCCCTGTGGTCTCCAAGTACCAGAGATTGCAGGAGGAGCTGAGCCGCGCCCAGGCCGAGCTGGCGCAGGAGCGGCGGGCGAAATACTCCTTCTCCCAGTTCATCGGCACCAGCGAGGCGGTGCGCGAGATCAAGCGGCTGGGCCGCCGCGCCGCGCAGATGGACTCGACCGTCCTGCTGCTCGGCGAGACGGGAACCGGCAAGGAGCTGCTGGCCCAGGCCATCCACGCCGCCAGCCCGCGCGCCTCCCGTCCCTTCGTCGGGGTCAACGTCGCGGCGATCCCCGAGACGCTGCTGGAGGCGGAGTTCTTCGGCGTGGCGCCCGGCGCCTACACCGGGGCCGACCGCCGCCACCGCGAGGGCAAGTTCCAGCTCGCCAACGGCGGCACGCTGTTCCTCGACGAGATCGGCGACATGTCGCTGCCGCTGCAGGCCAAGCTGCTGCGCGTCCTGCAGGAGCGGGAGATCGAGCCGCTCGGCTCCAACAAGGTGATGCGGGTGGATGTGCGGATCATCGCCGCGACCAGCCGCGACCTGCATGCGCTGGTGCGCGACAAGCAGTTCCGCGCCGACCTCTACTACCGCCTCAACGTGGTGCCGATCACCGTGCCGCCGCTCCGCGAACGGCCGGAGGACATCGAGAGCATCGCCGACCGCATCCTGGAGCAGCTTGCCATCCAGCAGGGCACGCCGCCGCGCGAGCTGCTGGAATCGGCGGTGGACGTGCTGCGGGAGTATGACTGGCCCGGCAATGTGCGCGAGCTCTACAACACGCTGGAGCGCGTGATGGCGCTGACCGACGCGCCGATCCTGACCGCCCAGCATATCCGCGGCGTGCTGCCGGGCGGCCAGGGCGCCAGGCCGGCCGGCCTTCCCCTCCAGGCCGGGGCGCGGCCCCTGTCGGAGGTGCTGCACGACGCCGAGCGCTCGGCCATCGCGGCGGCGCTGGAGGCGACCGGCGGAGTCAAGGCGCGGGCGGCCAAGCTGCTCGGCATCTCCCGCGCCTCGCTCTACGAGCGGATGGTCTCGCTGGGGCTGGGCGCCAACGGGTGAGCCGGGGCCTCCCGCACCCCGCGCGGGCGGGGCGGGAGAGGGACCGGACCGCGCCGGTCAGCGCACCGTCGAGGCGGACTGGCCGAAGAGGATCTTCTTGCTCTCCTCCGTCACCGTCGGGGTGGTGGCGAGCACCACGCCCTTCTCATAGGCGCGGACCACGGCCGGGCGCGCCTTGATCCCCTCGAACCAGCGCTTCAGGTGGGGGAAATCGTCCAGGTTCTGCTGCTGGCGTTCGTGCGGGACGATCCAGGGATAGCAGGCCATGTCGGCGATCGAGAGATCGGCGCCGGCCAGATAGGCGTTGTCGGCGAGGCGCTTGTTCATCACGCCGTAGAGCCGGCCGGTCTCCTTCACATAGCGGTCGATGGCGTAAGGAATCTTTTCCGGCGCATACTGCGTGAAATGGTGGTTCTGCCCGGCCATCGGGCCGAGCCCGCCCATCTGCCAGAACAGCCACTCCGTCACCGTCTTCCGGCCGCGGATGTCGGAGGGCAGGAACTTGCCGGTCTTCTCCGCCAGATAGAGCAGGATGGCACCGGATTCGAAGACGCTGATCGGCTCGCCGCCGTCGGCCGGCGCGCGGTCGATGATCGCCGGCATGCGGTTGTTCGGCGAAAAGGCCAGGAATTCCGGCTTGAACTGGTCGCCGGTGCGGATGTCCACCGGCTTGATCTCGTAATCGAGGCCGGCCTCCTCGAGGAAGATCGTGATCTTATGGCCGTTCGGCGTCGGCCAGTAATACAGCTCGATCATGCCTGTCCCTCCTGTGGTCCCGGTGGTCCGGGAATTGCGCAAGAGCGTAGCAGCGCGCCGCCTCCTGGCAAGAGCGGCCGGACGCGGGGCGGCCCTGCGCCCCCTGTCGTCCCGGCGAATCCGACGGTAAAGCGGAACAAGTTTCACCATACGGAATTAAATTTCATTGCCGTTGACTCGGCTCCGGCGGTCTGTCAGTGTCCCCAGCGAACAAAGGAGCGGCGTCCTTGCCGGCACCCGGACACTGGGGCGGCAGACGGGGACGGGGCGCCGGCGCTCCCGGGACGGAGACGAGAATGGCTTTGGAAAAGGACGTCTTGGACCAGCTTCTCGACACGCTGTCGCGCTTCGTGCGCGAGCGGCTGGTGCCGCTGGAGCACAAGGTCGCGGAAGAGGACGAGATTCCCCCGGCGATCGTCGAGGAGATGCGCGCGATGGGCCTGTTCGGCCTGTCCATCCCGGAGGAGTATGGCGGGCTCGGCCTGTCGATGGAGGAGGAGGTGCAGGTCGCCTTCCAGATCGGCCAGACCTCCCCGGCCTTCCGCTCGCTGATCGGGACGAACAACGGCATCGGCTCGCAGGGGATCGTCATCGACGGCACCGAGGAGCAGAAGCGCCGATACCTGCCCGGGATGGCCGCCGGCGAGATCATCGGCTCCTTCGCGCTGACCGAGCCGGAGGCCGGCTCCGACGCCGGCTCGCTGCGCACCACCGCCCGGCGCGACGGCGACCATTACGTCCTGAACGGCACCAAGCGCTACATCACCAACGCGCCGCACGCCGGCCTGTTCACCGTCTTCGCCCGGACCGACCTGGAAAGCCGGGACGCCCGCGGCGTCAGCGCCTTCCTGGTGGAGGCCGGAACCCCCGGCCTGTCGCTCGGCCCCAACGACCGGAAGATGGGCCAGAAGGGCGCCCACACCTGCGACGTGATCTTCGAGGACTGCCGCGTCCCGGCCAGCGCCATCCTGGGCGGCAAGGAGGGGCAGGGCTTCAAGACGGCGATGAAGGTACTGGACCGCGGCCGCCTGCACATCTCCGCCGTCTGCGTCGGGGCGGCCGAGCGGCTGATCCGCGACAGCCTCGCCTACGCCATGGAGCGCAAGCAGTTCGGCCAGCCGATCGCCGAATTCCAGCTCGTCCAGGCGATGCTGGCCGACAGCCGGACCGAGGCCTATGCCGGCCGCTGCATGGTGCTGGAGACGGCGCGCAGGAAGGATGCCGGGCAGACCGTCAGCACCGATGCCGCCTGCTGCAAGCTGTTCTGCGCCGAGATGGTCGGGCGCGTCGCCGACCGGGCGGTGCAGATCCATGGCGGCGCCGGCTACATCGCCGACTACGGCATCGAGCGCTTCTTCCGCGACGTGCGGCTGTTCCGCATCTACGAGGGCACGACGCAGATCCAGCAGCTCGTCATCGCCCGCAACATGATCCGGGAGGCCCGGTGACCGTGGCCGCGCAAACTCCCGATTTCGCCGCCCCCGATTTCGCCGAGATGGTGGCGGCGCTGCCGCGGCGCATCAGCCACCCCGCCCTCGCCTGGGCCGAGACGACCCCCGACGCCCCCGCGCTGAACGACGGCCGGGAGGAGTGGAGCTACCGCCGCTTCGGCGAGGCGATCCGCCGGATGGCCGGGCACCTCGACCGGCTGGGCGTGCGCGGCGGCGACCGGCTGATGATCGTCGGCGAGAACGGGCTGGCGCTGGTCACGCTGATCATGGCGGCGAGCGAGCGCAACGCCTGGCCGGTGATCGTCAACGCCCGGCTGTCCGACCGCGAGATCGACACCATCCGCGACCATTGCCGGCCGCGCCGGATGGTCTTCACCGACGCCATCTCCCCCGACGCGGCGGCCCATGCCCGGCGCAGCGGGGCGGAGCCGCTCGGCGACGGCGACCTGCCGCCGATGGCGGTCGGCCCGCTGCTGGAGGCCGAGCCGGAACCGGTCCATCTCGACGGCGCGCGGCAGGTCGGGGCGCTGATCTACACCTCCGGCACCACCGGCCACCCCAAGGGGGTGATGCTGTCCCACCGCGGGCTGCTGTTCGTCGCGGCGGTGTCCGGCCACATGCGCGGCCTGACGGGGGCCGACCACACCTATGGGGTGCTGCCGGTCAGCCATGTCTTCGGCCTCGCCTCCACCTGCCTCGGCACGCTCTATGCCGGCGGCTGCCTGCACACCATCGCCCGCTTCGCCCCGGCCGACGTGTGGCGGGCGCTGCGCGAGGACGGCATCACCGTCTTCCAGGGCGTGCCGGCGATGTACGCCAAGCTGATCGAGCATCTGAAGGTCACCGGCTCGCCGCCGCAGGCGCCGCACCTGCGCTACCTGTCGTCGGGCGGTTCGGTGCTGGACCTGGAGCTGAAGCAGGAGGTCGAGGCGACCTTCGGCCTGACGCTGCACAACGGCTACGGCCTGACGGAATGCTCCCCCACCGTGACGCAGACCCGGCTGGACGCGCCGCGCGCCGACACCTCCATCGGTCCGCCGCTGCCGCTGATCGAGGTGCGCTTCGTCGACCATGCCACCGGCCGCGACATGCCGGCCGGCGAGCCGGGCGAGCTGTGGGTGAAGGCGCCCAACGTGATGCTGGGCTACTACCACGAGCCGGCGCTGACCAGCCAGGTGCTGACCGACGACGGCTGGCTGAAGACCGGCGACGTGGCGCGGCAGGAGCCGGACGGCTGCATCGCCGTGGTCGGCCGCATCCGCGAGATCGTCATCCGCTCCGGCTTCAACGTCTACCCGGAGGAGGTCGAGGGCGTGCTGACCAGCCACCCCGCGGTGACTCTGGCCGCGGTGGTCGGCGTCGCCGCGGCGGGCAACGAGGAGGTGGTCGCCTTCGTGCAGTTCGTTCCCGGCCGCGGCGCGACCGAGGAGGAGCTGAAGGCCTTCGCCGCCGAACGGCTGGCCCCCTACAAGCGGCCGGCGCGCATCGTCGCGCTGGACGCCCTGCCGGCCAGCCCGACCGGCAAGCTGCTGAAGAGCGGCCTGCGCGGCCTCGCCGCCGAGGTGATGGCGCAAGGAGCGGGAAACGGCGCCTGACGCGGCGCCCGCAATCAATAATTACGCGCCCGCGCGACGGGTGCACGACAGACCGGGAAGGAAAAGCTGCATGAAACGGACGCTCACCCAACTGGCCGCCACCGTCGCCCTCGGCGTGGCGCTCGGCGCCTCCTCGCTGGCCCAGGCGAAGGAGTTCCTGCTCGGCTCCGAGCTGCCGCTGACCGGCAACCTCGCCCGCGTCGGCCAGGGCATGCACGAGGGCATCGCCGTGGCGATCGAGATGGCCAACCGTGCCTATGCCGGCAAGCACAGCTTCAAGGTCTCGACCATCGACGACGAGACCAATCCGGCCAAGGCGGTCGCCGCGGTGGAGCGGCTGATCGGCGACGGGGCGGTGGCGCTGACCGGCGGCTACGGCTCCAACATCATCGGACCGGCGTCCGAGGCGGCGCAGAAGGCCGGCGTCGTCTACATCACCTCGGGCGGCGTGACGCCGGAGCTGACCGCCCGCGGCTATCCCACCTTCTTCCGCATCAACAACTCCGAGGGCTACGCCAAGGCCATGATCGGCCTGCTGGAGGACATGGGCGTCAAGAAGGTCTCGGTCGTCTATCTGAACAAGGACGCCACCACCAACCTCGCCAAGCAGGTGCAGTCCGCCCTGTCGGCCAAGGGCGTCACTGTCGGCATGCACGAGTTCGACGCCGCCACCAGCGACTTCAAGCCGCTGCTGAACAAGGTGAAGCTGCAGGACCGCTCCGAGGCCATCGCCATGGTGGGCTACGAGAACGACTATGTCGGCATTCTGCGCGCCGCCAAGGTGCTGAAGCCCCAGGTCAAGGCGGTGGTCGGGGTCTGGTCGCTGGCGACCGCCCAGATGGCCAAGGAATTCCCCGACCTGATGGAGAATGTCTACGGCACCTCCATGCTGCCCTACCCGGTGGAGTTCACCCAGCCCGAGGCGCTGGAGTTCGCGGCCGAATACAAGAAACTGTTCAACAAGGAGCCGGACTATCTCGGCCAGTTCGGCTATGTGCAGACCCGCCTGCTGATCGACGCCATCGTCCGCGCCGAGGAGGCCGGCACGCTGGCCAAGGGCGGCCTGGCGGACGAGCTGCGCAGGACCGACGCGCAGACGCTGATCGGCCGCGTCACCTTCGACGCCAAGGGCGACAACACCAACTTCTCCCACCGCATGGGCCAGCACCAGACCGGCAAGGTCGTGCTGGTGTGGCCGAAGGACGCCGCCAACGGCGCGATGAGGTTCCCCGGCGTTCCGTGGTGATCCGGTCCCCCTCTTCCCCGCCAGGGGGAGAGGGAGGGTGAGGGGGCGGCACCGGCGCGACCCCGCCAGTCCCGCAAGGACGTCCCCCTCGTCCCGCCCCCGTCACAGAGGTGACGCAGCGCTCAGCGAAAGGCGCAACATGTTCGAACTGATCCTTCAGGCCCTGTTCTCCGGCGTGCTCGCCGGGGGCTATTACGCCACGGTGGCGGTCGGGCTGGCGCTGGTGTTCGGCACCATGCGGGTCATCAATCTGGCCCACGGCGAACTCGTGCTGCTGGCCGCCTACATCGCCTATGCGGCGGAGTCACGCTACGGGATGAACCCGGTCGCGGCGATCCCCTTCGCCCTGCTGATCGTCGGCGCGACCTCGGCGGCGATCTACGGGCTGCTCAGCCGGATCGAGGAGGACCGCGAGATCAACTCGCTGATCCTGACCTTCGGCATCGGCATCATCCTGACCAACGCCATCCTGATGATCTGGGCGGCCGACATCCATTCGACGACCGACGCCTGGTTCCAGGACTCGATGGTGATCGCCGACACGCTGTTCGCCATGCGGGCGGAGGTGGTCTTCTTCGTCGGCGGCCTCGCGCTGATGGCCGGCGTCTACTGGTGGCTGAACCACAGCTGGCAGGGCCGCGCCGTGCGGGCGCTGTCGTCCAACCGCAACGCGGCCAAGCTGATGGGCGTCAACCCGCGGCAGACGGAGGTGCTGTCCTTCCTGCTGGCGGCCCTGCTCGCCACCTTCGCCGGCATCGCGATCTACACCGGCAAGACGATCTTCCCGGCGCTGGGCCACGTCATGACGGTGAAGGCCTTCATCATCACCGTTCTGGCCGGACTGGGCTCCATCCCCGGCGTGCTGGTCGGCGCGCTGATGATCGGGGTGATCGAATCGCTCACCGTCACCTTCTTCTCGGCCTCGCTGCAGGAGCTGGCCGGGATGATCCTCTTCCTCGTCGTGCTGTTCGTCTCGCCCTCGGGCCTGTTCGGCGGCAGAAAGGCGCTCGCCCGATGAAAGCAGTGGTTCTGATCGCGGTCCTGGCGCTCGCCTATGTCGGGGTGCCGCTGGTCTTCGGCGGCAACGCCTACATCCTCGGCCTGATCGTCGCCGCCCTGACCATCGCCGGCGTCTCGGTGGCCTGGGCGCTGCTGGGCAACCTGGGCGGCATGGTCAGCTTCGGGCACGCCGCCTTCTTCGGCGTGGGCTCCTACGTCTCGGCGGTGCTGGCGATGAAGCTGGGGGTGCCGGTCTTCGCGGCGATGGTGCTGGGCGGGGTCGGGGCGGCCGTCGCCTCGGTCGCCACCATGCCGGCGCTGCGGCTGAAGGGGCCCTACTTCGCGCTGGCGATGCTGGCCTACGCCCACATCTTCCAGATCCTGGCGACCGAGATGACCCCGGTCACCGGCGGCGCCGGCGGGCTGCTGTCGATCCCGCGCTTCCCGACCGTGATGGGGGTGGAGTTCGGCGAGAAGACCGGCGGCTACCTCATCGTGCTGACCATCGTCGTGCTGGCGGCGCTGGCCTATGACGCCATCCGGCGCAGCGCCTGGGGGCTGGCGCTGAAGGCGATGCACGACACCGAGCAGGCGACCCGCGTCGTCGGGGTGCCCAGCACGCACCTGAAGGCGGCGATGCTGGTGCTGTCGGCCTTCATCACCGGGGTGGTCGGCGCCTTCAACGCCCACTTCATCAGCTTCCTGCAGCCGGACTACGCCTTCGCCTCGACCTGGACCGTGCTGCCGATCGCGGCGGCGATCTTCGGCGGCTACCGCACGGTGTGGGGGCCGGTGGTGGGGTCGCTGGCGATCTACCTGCTCGACCAGCTCGTCTTCAAGGAGCTGATGCCGCACGGGCACCAGCTCGTCCTCGGCGCCCTGCTGTGCGTGATGATCCTGTTCAGCCCCGGCGGCCTGATGCCTCTGCTGGTCCGCCGCCGCCGCCGCAAGAAGGAAGGAGTGCAGGCCCATGCTCACGCTTGAGGGGGTGCAGGTCCGCTTCGGCGGCGTGCAGGCGCTGAAGAGCGCCAGCTTCTCGGTCGCCGAGGGGGAGACCATCGGCCTCGTCGGGCCGAACGGGGCGGGCAAGACCACGCTGTTCAACGTCATCTCCGGCGTGGTGAAGCCGACGGAGGGCCGGCTGGAGTTCCGCGGCCGGTCGCTGCTGACGCTGCCGGAATGGAAGCGGGCGCGGCTCGGCATCGGGCGCAGCTTCCAGATTCCCCGGCCGCTCGGTCACTGCACGGTGCGCGAGAACCTGATCGTCGCCCAGCGCTTCGGCGCCGGGACGGTCGATCCCGAGCGCATCGACGAGATCCTCGACATCCTGAACCTCGCCGGCAAGGCCGACCGCGACGCCACGACCGAGCTGGCGCTGACCGAGCACAAGGCGCTGGAGGTCGGCAAGGCGCTCGCCACCAACCCCAGCCTGCTGCTGCTGGACGAGGTGCTGGCCGGGCTGGAGACCAACAGCAAGCGCGCCTTCATGGAGCGTCTGGCGGCGGTGCGCGAGCGCTTCCGCCTCGCCATGGTGGTGATCGAGCACGACATCCCCACCGTCACGGCGCTGTGCCCAAGGGTGCTGGTGCTGAATTTCGGCCAGATCATCGCCGACGGCACGCCCGACGCCGTCTTCCGCGACCCCGAAGTGATCAGGAGCTATACCGGTGAAGCCGCTGCTTGAGATCGAAAGCCTGCGCGCCGGCTATGGCGCGATCAACGTGCTGTGGGACGTCTCGCTGACGGTGGAGGCCGGCAAGACCACCGTCATCGTCGGCCCCAACGGGGCGGGCAAGACGACGCTGCTGCGCGCCGTCATGGGGCTGATCCCGGTCGAGGGCGGCGACATCCGCGTCGACGGCGCCAGCCGCAGGGGGGCGAAGACCTGGGACACCGTGGCCAGCGGAATCGTGATGATCCCGGAAGGCCGGATGATCTTCCCCGACATGACGGTGGAGGACAACCTGATGATGGGGGCCTTCCCGCGCGGCTGCCGGCGCGACTGGAAGCGCAACAAGGAGATGGTGTTCGAGATGTTCCCCCGTCTGGTGGAACGCCGCCACCAGATCGCCGGCACGCTGTCGGGCGGCGAGGCGCAGATGCTCGCCATCGGCCGCGGGCTGATGGAACAGCCGCGCGTCTGCCTGATCGACGAGCCGTCGCTGGGGCTGGCGCCCGTTGTGGTGGACGAGATCTTCCGCATCCTGGGCCGCCTGCGCGACCAGGGCATGACCATCGTGCTGGTGGAGCAGAACACCAGCCGGGCGCTGAAGATCGCCGACCAGGTCTATCTGATGCAGTCGGGCAAGGTGGTGATGTCGGAGCGCGGCGACCGGGTGGATCTGGATCGCCTGCATGCGCTCTACTTCGCGCATGAAACGGCTGCCTGAGGGGAAAGCGTCCATGACCGCTGAGCTGGTGGATCTGCTGAACGGGGAGGAGCCGTCCGGCTTCCAGAAGCTGCTGGGCTACCGGCTGGTCCGCTGGCAGGAGGGCGAGGCGGAGCTGGAGATGCCCGTCGACCAGCGGCACCTCAACCGCGCCGGCGTGGTGCATGGCGGGGTGCTGACCACGCTGCTCGACACCGCCATGGGCTTCTCGGCGACCTATTGCCCTTTTCCCGGCCGCGTCCGCCGGGTGGTGACGCTGTCGCTGTCCACAAGTTTCCTTGGCCAGGCGCGCGAGGGTGACGTATACGTCATAGGGCGACTGCGCGGGGGAGGCCGGAAGATCATCGGCGCCGCCGGCGAGGTCCGCCACCGCGGGACCGGCGCCCTGCTGGCCACCGCGGAGGGCATGTTCAAATACAGGCCGGGAAGCGAATCGGCGGAGGGAACGCAGCTATGACGGGGCAGGTGACGGTTACGCAGGCGGGGCGGGTTCTGGTTCTGACGCTCGACCAGCCGGAGACCAAGAACGCGCTGGGTCCGGAGATGATGGAGGCGGCGCGCGACGCGCTGATCCGGGCGACCGAGGATCCGGGGATCGGCGCGGTGGTGCTGACGGGGGCCAACGGCACCTTCTGTTCCGGCGGGAATCTCGGCCGGCTGATGAAGAACGCGCAGGCCGACCCGGCGGTGATCCGCGGCAATCTCGACCGCTTCCATGGCTGGGTGCGGGCGATGCGGACCTGCCCGAAGCCGATCGTCGCCGCCATCGAGGGGGCGGCGGCCGGGGCCGGCTTCTCCATCGCGCTCGGCTGCGACCTGATCGTGGCGGCGGAGGATGCGGTCTTCACGCTGGCCTACGTCAAGGTCGGGCTGAACCCGGATGGCGGCGCCTCCGCCTTCCTGACGCGGGCGGTGACGCCGCAGCTCGCCGCCGAGATCATGTTCGAGGGCGGGCGGATCGGTACGCAGCGGCTGGCCCAGCTCGCCGTCGTCAACCGGGTGGTGGCGCCGGGCACGGCGCTGCAGGAGGCGATGGCCTGGGCGGAGCGGCTGGCCGACGGGCCGGCGGTCGCCATCGGCCGCGCCAAGGCGCTGATCGAGGCCGGCTTCGGCGCGCCCGACGCCCAGCTCGACCGCGAGGCCGACTTCTTCGCCGAGGCGCTGCGCCATCCCGAGGCGGCCGAGGGCATCGCCGCCTTCTTCGAGAAGCGGCCGGCCCGCTTCCCGCGGGGGTGAGCGGCATGGAGTTCCGCACCCGCCTGACCGACCTGTTCGGCATCCGCCTGCCCATCGTGGCGGGCGGGCTGCACTGGCTCGCCAACGCCGACTATGTGGCGGCGGCGGGCCGGGCCGGCATGATCGGCTTCATCACCGCCGCCAGCTTTCCCGACGACGCCGGCCTGCGCGACGAGATCCGCCGCTGCCGCGACCTGTGCGAGGGCGCGCCCTTCGGCGTCAACGTCTCGATGCTGCCCAAGCTGGTGCAGGGGGAGCGGACGGACGCCATCTTCGACCTGATCGTCCGGGAGGAGGTGCGCTTCGTCGAGACCTCCGGCCGCAGTCCGGAGGCCTACATCCCCCGTCTGCACGCCGCCGGGATCAAGGTGATCCACAAGGTGCCGGCGGTCCGCTTCGCCCGCAAGGCGGCGGCGGTGGGGGCCGACGCCGTCACGGTGGTCGGAGCGGAATGCGGTGGCCATCCCGGCCTCGACCTCGTCGGCAGCATCGTGCAGGCGGTGCTGGCGGCGCGCGACGTGCCGGTTCCGGTCGCGGTCGGCGGCGGCATCGGCACGGGCGAGCAGCTCGTCGCGGCGCTCGCCATGGGGGCGGAGGGGGTGACCATCGGCACCCGCTTCCTGGTCGCCGAGGAGATCTGGGCGCACCCCGACTTCAAGCGGCGGCTGATCGAGACGGACGAGACGGGGACCGAGCTGATCCTGTCGAGCCTGCGCAACACCATGCGCGTGCTGCGCAACGAGACCAGCCGGCAGGTGGCGGCCATCGAGGCGGCCGGGGAGGGCAGCCTGGAGACGTTGCTGCCGCATGTCTCGGGCAAGCTCGGCCGGGTCGCCTACGAGACGGGCGACACCAGCCGCGGCGCCCTGTCGGTCGGCCACTCCGTCGCCTTCGCCGACCGCATCGAGCCTCTCGCCGCCATCGTCGCCCGGCTGGAGGCGGAGGCGGAACGGGCGATCGACCGGCTGTCGGCGGTGGTGCGGCGATAACCTCCGGCGGCGATCCGGGGGCAACAACAGCGGCGGTCCGCCTGTTGGACGGAGGAATGATCCCGCAACCTCCAGGAGGACCGTCACCATGTCCGACAAGCCCAAGCAGCCGGACCAGCAGCCGCAGACCGACAAGCCGCAGAAGGACCGGACCGGCGGCGAGCGCAGCCTGACCGAAAAGGAAGAGCAGCGCCGCGGCGGCGAGAACAAGAACACGCCGGGTCCGGTCTACGACGTGTGATGCCGGCGGCCATGGATGCCGGACCGGTCAGGGCGGGGGCGTCGCGCCTTCGCTCCCGGCTGCCAGCTCCGCGCGCAGGTTCCAGGCCGTCGGCACCGGGTTGGGCGGCAGGAGCAGGAACAGTTCCACCTCCGCATCGCGGTCGGTGAGCGGGCGGAAGACGATGTAGTGGGAGCGGTGGCGCGCCACCGCGGCCGGCACGACGGCGATGCCGGCCCCCGCTCCGACCAGCCCCAGCAGCGACGCCATCTCCGCCGTCTCCAGCGCGACCTGCGGGCGGATGCCGGCGGCGTCGAACAGCCGGTCGAGCAGGTCGTTGAGCGCGGTGCCGAGATGCCGCGCCATGGTGACGAAACGCTCCTCCCGCAACTCCTCCAGCGATACCGTGTCGCGGTCCGACAGGGGATGGTCCTGCGGCAGCGCGACCAGCAGCCGTTCCCGCGAGACGACGACCCGCCGCTCCGCCGGCCAGTCGCGGACAAGCTCCGGCAGCGGCCCGCGGACCAGGGCCAGGTCGATGCGCTCGGCCTCCAGCTCGTGCGTGTTGGCGCGGGTGGTGCCTTCCGCCAGCCGGATGTCCACCGCCGGATAGCGGCGGCGGTAGCGCACGATGGCCCGCAGCACATCGTCGGAATAGAGCGCCGAGGCGGAATAACCGATGCGCAGTGCCCCAACCTCGCCGCTCGCCGCCCGGCGCGCCGCCTCCGCCCCCGCGTCGGCCGTGCGCAGCACCTGGTAGGCGTAGCGCAGGAAGGCCTCCCCCGCCGCGGTCAGCCGCACGCCGCGGCGGTTGCGGTCGAACAGGCGGACGCGGAGCTGGTCCTCCAGCGCCTTGATCTGCTGGCTCAGCGGCGGTTGCGACAGGTTCAGCCGGGCGGCGGCGCGCCCGAAATGCAGCTCCTCCGCCACGGCGACGAAGCAGGTGATCTGGCGAAAGTCCATCAGGGCCGTCCCGGTGATCCGATTTCCGTCTCACAGCCATCAAAGGTAGTATTTCACACAGGCTTCGGCGCGTGTCTAGCATCGCCGCATGACCGCCTCACCCGACAGCCTCGCCGGCCTTGACGCAACCGGCTCCACCGGACGGTGGCGCGACCATCTGGTGATGCTCGGCTGCGCCATGGTCGGCTTCAGCAGCCTCTACCTCACGCAATCGCTGGGGACCGAGCTGCAGAGGCTGCACGGGCTGTCGGTGCAGGAATGCGCGGCCCTGCTGACCGCGACGACCCTCGGCCTCGCCGTGGCGTCGCCGCTGGCCGGACTGCTGGTGCAGCGGGCGGGGCCGCGGCGGGCGCTGCTCGCCGGGCTCGCCCTGCTCGGGCTGCTCGACGCCGGGCTTGCGGTGGCCGGTGATTTCCCGGCGCTGCTGGTGCTGCGGACGGTGCAGGGGATCGCCATGCCGATGGTGCTGTCCGCCCTGCTGACCAGCATTGAGCGGCAGCCCTCCGCCCGCGCCGCGCTCGGCATCTCCGCGACCTACGTGATGGGGACGGTCTGCGGCGGGGTGATCGGGCGGCTGCTGCCGGCGTCGCTGGTGCCGGCGTTCGGCTGGGCCCCGGCGTTCCTGGCGCTGGCCGCGCTGCACGGGCTGGCGGTGCTGCTGGCGCTCGCCGGCTTCCGCGGCGGTCCGGCGGGGCGGCGTGGGGCGGCGCCGCGGGAGCGGCGGCAGGGGGGCGGGCCGACGCTGACGGCGGTCTATGCCGGCGGGTTCGCCCTGCTCTTCTCGCAGATCGCGGTCTTCACCTACATCGCCTTCCGGCTGGCGGAGCCGCCCTTCGGCTGGAGCACGGCGGCGCTCGGCAGTCTCTACCTCGTCTTCCTGCCGTCGCTCGCCTTCGTGCACGGGTCGCGGCAGGTGGTCACCGGGATCGGCCACGCCCGGGCGGTCGCGGCGGCGGCGGCGGTCGCCTGGTGCGGCCTGCTGGCGACGCTGACCGATCTGCCGGCGGCGATCATCGCCGGTCTCGTGGCCTTCAGCACCGCCGTCTTCTTCGTGCAGGCGGTGCTGGCCCACGCGCTCAGCCTCTGCCCGGCGGCGTCCGGGGCGCGGGCGAGCGGCGGCTATCTCTTCTTCTACTATCTGGGCGGCAGCCTCGGCTCGATGGCTCCGGCCCTGCTGTGGCCGCGCTTCGGCTGGGCGGGCTGCCTCGGCCTCGTCGCGGCGCTGCAACTGTCGCTGGCGGCACTGGCCTGGGCCGCGCCGGCGGCGGGCGGCACCCGCCGCCCCGACAAGCGCAAGGCCTGAAACTGGAGGGGAACCGATGCAGGACTTCATGCGCGCGGGCGTCGCCGTGGTGGCGCCCCACCTCGTGCCGCGATGGGATGCCGAAGCGGCGGTGATCCTGGAAACGCTCGACTCCTACCACCGCTACGCCGCTCCCTACCAGGAGATCACCGGCCTGCGGTCGGAGCAGGTGGCCGCCACCCTGCGGGACGACCTGCGCAGCGTGGCCCCCAGCATGGCGGCCTTCGTCGACCATCTGCAGGCCAACCTCCAGGCCGCCGGCTGCGCGGCCTTCGTGCCGGAACTCGGGCTCGGCGGGTTCGACGCCGACCGGCGGGCGCGGCTGCTCTATGCCCTGGCCGCCTGCATCGGCATGCCGTCGCCGACCGATGCCCGCGACGGCCGCATCGTCTGGGACGTGGTGCCGCGCCGCACGGCGGGCGATTACTACGCCACCTTCTCGGAGCATGACGGCGAGGCGGCGTTCCACACCGACACGCAGTATTATCCGGCACCGGAGCGCTGGATCGCGCTCTATGTGATGACGCCCGCCCGCTGCGGCGGCGGCCTGTCGATCCTGTGCGACGGCGAGGCCGTCCGCGACGCGCTGGACGGGCCGGAGACCCGCTGGGCCCGGCAGGTGCTGGAAGGCCAGCCGCTTCCCTTCCGGGTGCCCAGCGTCTTCTCCACCGACCGGCGGCCGGGCGTGGTCCAGGCCACCGTCGCCCCGGTCTTCTCCTCCTGCCCCGGCGTGCGCTACCGCCGCGATACGCTGCTCGACGGCTGGTCCCACTTTCCGGACTACCGCAGCGCCGAGGCGGAGGCCGCGGTGCGGGTCCTGGAGGCGGAACTGGTCCGCACCCCGCATGCCGTGCGCTTCGCCATGCCGCGGGACAGCCTGCTGGTCGCCGACAACCACCGGGCGCTGCATGCCCGCACCGCCTTCAGCGACCGGCAGCGCCATCTGCTGCGCATCCGCATGCGGGGGGAGGAGCGGCGGGAGGCCATGGGGTTCCCGATGGTGTCGACGGTCCGTGCCGAGGCGCTGGAGACCGGCAGGTGAGGCCGTCCATGGTCAGGAGAGCAGCGCCATCGTCGGGTCCGGCGGCTCCCGCGGTTCCGGCACGGCATCCTCCAGCGCCCTCGCCACGTCGTCCAGCGGCAGGGCGACCCGCAGCGGCTCCGCACGGCCGGACAGATGGATCTCGGTGATGCCGTCGGCGGCGGCGCGCAGGAACAGCACGCCGGCCCCGTTCAGCATCACGGCGGCCCCGGCGGTATCGGTCAGCTCGACAAACCTCATGCCCTGCTCCCCTGTCGTTCTGCCAAGGCGACGCTGTTCCGAAGCGTCGTTCCTCAGAAGCAACAAACAAGGCGGATGGTGTGTTTTGCTCCCGACCCCGGCCGGTTCAAAGGGTGATACCCCTCCGGCCTCTTGAACCGGGACAGGCCGCGACAAACATGGGCGGTTCGACCCGCCCTGCCCGATGCGACGGGGCGCGGCCCGGGTCCGGGAATTCCTTTTGGGAGCACGTGCCTTGAAGCTGCTCGTCGTGGAAGACGATCCGTTGATCGGTCCGGCCGTGAAGGCTGTGCTGGAGAATGCCGGTTACACGGTCGTCGGGCCGCTGCGTGATGCGAACAAAGCCGCCCGCCTTGGCGCCAGGGAGCGTCCGGACCTCGCGCTCGTCGACGTCTATCTCGCCGGGGGCGAGACCGGGCTGACGCTGGCCCGCCGCCTGTGGGAGGACAACAGGATCCCCTCGCTGCTGCTCACCGGCTTCGACCATCATGGGGAAGCCGCGCGCGACTTCGCCATCGGCCTGCTGCGCAAGCCGGTGATGCCCGATGCGCTGGTCGACGCCATCGGCGCGGTCGGCGAACTCCTGGGGGGCCTGCGCCCCAGCTACATCCCGCCGTCGCTGGAGCTGTTCCGGTCCCAGGCGGCCCTGGCCGAGATGACGGCGGAGCCTGCCGGCGCCCACCGGGCGCACAGCGCCTGAAGGGAACGCGGCGTCCGGCGCCGCCACCTCTGCGAACGGAAAGGCCGTGAACGGCAAGGCCCGCCTATTCGGCGGGCCTGTCCGCATCGACGGCGGTGGCGGGAACGGCCGTCGCCGGCCCGCCCGGCAGGTCGGCCTCCTGCGCCTTGTCCTCGAGCGTCTCGGGTTCGGCCCCGTTGGCGGGGTCGAGAATGACCCATTGGCGATCCTGGCTCATGGCGGCTCCATCGCGTGAAAAGTTCTCCCGGACCAGGACAACAGGCGAAGAGGCGATAGGTTCACTTCCCCAATCATTCGGTTGATAATCATCAGGGGCCTGCCGTCGGGGAGTCTGCGACGATCGGGCCGAACCGCTGTTGTGACGGATCCGCGGGGCGGGTGCCGGCTTTGCCCGTCAGGCTTCGCCGGGCCCGCCCCCGTACCGGGTCCGCCGCACCGCTTCAGCCTGGCGGCCGCCGGGCGCCGGCGCGGCCACAGCAGAAGGATTGCGCAATGACAAGGTGGATGATCGGTACCGCGACGGCGCTCGCCCTGATGGCCGGTCCGGCCTTCGCCGCGGGCACCTCGACCTCCGGCGCTCAGCAGCCGGCGGCGCAGAGCAGCGGCGCCAGCCGCGCGCTGTCCAACACTCCCTGCATCCCCGGAACCGCCGACGCCGGCTGCGCGCCGGGCACGCCCGGCACCTCGGGCACCGGCACCGCGACGGGGACGAGCGGCTCCAGCGGCAACTCCGGCGACAACTCCCCGACCGGCTCCCCGCAGGGCGACATGAGGCCGGGCGCCACGGGCGGGGACAGCCCGGCGGGCGGCTCCGGCTCCTCCAAAGGCATGACCGGCGGCGGCAGCGGCCAGTAGGGCGCCGGCCGGTCACGGGAACGGGGGGCGGGCGGGCGGCGCCTTCCCCCTTTTCTCATCCCTCCCTGACCAGCAGGGCGACCGGGAAGCGGTCGAACAGCGCCGCCGCCATCACGGCGTCCCCCCGTCCAGCACCGCGCCCGTCAGCGCGTTGCGCCAGCGGACGCCGCGGGGCAACGGGATGGCGGTATCCGCCCAGTCCGGCGCGGGACCCAGCGTGGCGACCAGCCGCGGCACCGCCACCACGACCGCCTGATCCTCCAGGCAGCGGGCATAGGCGACGACGTGCTCGGCGCGGCTGCCGGTGGCCTCCAGCGGGGTGTAGTCGCCGCGGCCGAACAGGTCCGGCCGCTCCGCCCGCAGGGCCAGTATCCGCCGGGTCACCGCCAGCTTCACCGCCCCGTCCTGCCAGCGGTCGAGCAGCGTCGCGATGGCGCCCTCGCCCTGCTCCAGCAGGCCCTCCACCTCGTCGAGCAGGCGGCTGCACTGCGCATAGTCGACCGGGCGGCGGTTGTCCGGGTCGACGAGGCTGAGGTTCCACAGCTCGCAACCCTGGTAGATGTCCGGCACGCCGGGGCAGGTCAGCTTCAGCAGCGTCTGCGACAGGCCGTTGACCATGCCGGCGCGCGCCAGCGCCGCCTGGAAGGGCAGGAAGGCCTCCAGGAAGGCGTTGCGGCGCGTGACGTCCAGCGCGTCGTGGATGAAGGCGATCACGGCGCCCTCATAGGCCTCGTTGGGGGAGGCCCAGGTGGAGCGGACCTTCGCCTCGCGCATCGACTTGGTCATGGCGCCGACGATGCGCTCGGCGAACTCGGTCATCGCCTGGGGATCGAGCCGGTCCGGGTCCGCCCCGGTGAACCCGGCCGGCCAGGCGCCGAGCAGGAGCTGGTAGAACAGATACTCGTCGTTGCGGTCGGGCGGGGCGGTGCCCTCGACGTCGCCGCGGCGGGCGCGCAGCAGGCGGCTCCAGGCCTGGAGCTGGCGCTCCCACTCCTCCGGCATCTCCGACAGGGCGTAGAGCCGGGCGCGGGTGTCCTCGCCGCGCTTGGTGTCGTGGGTGGTGCTGCCCAGCATGGCGTGCGGCCAGCCCTTCAGCCGGTCCTGGTTGGCGCGGTGGAAGGCGGAGACGGTGACGCCGAAATGGTCGGGGTGGCCGCCCACCTCGTTGAGGGCGACCAGCCGGTTGTAGCGGTAGAAGGCGGTGTCCTCCAGCCCCTTGGCCATCACCGGACCGCTGTACTGCTGGAAGCGCATGGCGAAGCGGATGACCCGCTGGCGGCTGTAGCCGCTGCGCGGCTCGCCCACCAGGTCGGTGGTCAGCAGTTTCTGCACGAAGTCGAAGACCGAGCCGTCCGGCCCCGGCTCCGCCCGCCGGGCCTGCGCCACCGCCCAGTCGATGTCGCGCCGGTCGAGCTCGGACGGCTTCCCGCCGTCGACGTAGGTGCGGTAGACGGGGAAGCGGGCGATCACCTCCTTCAGCGCCTGATGCAGGATGTTGGCGGTGAAGTCGGCGGTGCGCGGGCTGGAGCGGGCGATGCGCGCCGCCTCGCGCGCCAGGACCAGAAGCTCGCTCGCCATCTCGCTTTCCATGATGCGGATCTTGGCGAGGCGGACGACCTCCTCGAACGGCGTGCGGTCGCCGATGAAGCCGGCGTAGAGGCGGGAGAACGCCTCCTCCCCCCTGGCGTCGACGAACAGGCCGCCCATCAGGTTGGCGAACTCGTAGCCGGTGGTGCCGTCGATCGGCCAGTCCTCGCGCAGCCGCTCGTGCCGCGCCAGGATCTTCTCGACGACGAGGTAGAAGGGCGTGCCGGTCGCCTGGGTCAGACGGCAGCAATAGCCCTTGGGATCGTACAGCCCGTCGATGTGGTCGATGCGGATGCCGTCGAGCGTGCCGTCCTCCACCAGCCGCAGGACGAAGCGGTGGGCGACGTCGAACAGCTCCGGCTCGTCCATGCGCAGGCCGGCCAGCTCGTTGATGTTGAAGAAGCGGCGGTAGTTGATGTCGTCGGCCGCCACCTTGAAGTAGGCGACCCGCCAGTTCTGCCGGGCGATCAGGGCGTCGAGCCGGCTCCAGCTCTCCAGGTCCCCCGGCTCGCCGCGGAAGGCCTCCAGCCGCCGCTCCACCGCCTGGGCGACGTCGGGACGCTCCGCCACCAGGGCGGCGAGCTCGGCCTTCAGCGCCGCGGCGCGGTTGCGCTGGTGCGGCTGGGCGACGGCGAGGTTGGCGAAGGCATCGCCGATCCGCTCCAGGTCCGGGTGGTCGGTGCCCAGCACCATCACATAGTCGCCCGGCCGCACCGGCAGCTTGTGCGTGCCGTAGGCCCAGACGGCGAAGCAGCCGGCGGCGGCGTCGAAGCGCAGCTCCAGCCCGCCGGACTCCAGCACCGCGCCATACTGGTCGCCCAGCATCGGCACCAGCACCTTGCCCTGCAGGTAGCGGCGGTCGGACTCCCACTCGATGTCGAAATAGCCGGCATAGGGGCTGTCCGGCCCCCATTCCAGCGTATCGAGCCACCAGCCGTTGTCCGCTCCGCCGACCCCCATGTGGTTCGGCACGAAGTCGAGGATCTGGCCCAGGCCGTTGCGCTTCAGCGCCTCCACCAGCCGGCGGTAGGCGCCCTCGTCGCCCAGTTCGGGGTTCAGGGCGTTGTGGTCGACGATGTCATAGCCGTGGGTGCTGCCCGGCCGCGCCTTCATGTAGGGGGAGGCGTAGAGGTGGCTGACCCCCAGGCGGGCGATGTAGTCGGCGATCTCCGCTGTGCGGTCGAACCCGAAGTCGGCATTGAGCTGCACGCGGTAGGTCGCGCGGGGGATCGGCTTGCCGGCGGTGGACGGCATGGGGGCTCCTGGTGTTGGGGTGCGCCAGTTCAGCAGACGGGTCAGGGGGCGGGCGGGCGGTGGTCGGGCACGGCGGCGGGGCGCGCCGCACCCAGGATCGCGGCGACCGCCGCGGCTTCGGGAGAATCGGCGAACTCCTCCAGCGTCATGGACAGCTTGCGGCGCCAGTTCGGGTACTCGTCGACGGTCCCCGGCAGGTTGACCTGCTCCCGCTCGCCGGTCAGATCGTCGAGCTGGACCACCGCCAGGGCCGAGTCCGTCCGCGCCAGGAAGGCATGGACGGCATGGCCGAGGCTGTCGTCATAGGGGCTGTCGGGGCCGAAGCTGGCGGTCAGCGGCAGGCGCGCGTCGCGCAGGGCCTGGATCAGGCGGGTGCGGTCCTTGGCGCGGCGGTCGCGCTGGCGGTCCGCCTCCTCCTCGCCGGGATAGAGGCCCTTCTCCTCCTTCAGCGCGATGTCGTGCCCCTCCCACCAGCCGCGCAGCGTGGCGAGGTCGTGGCTGCCGACGGTGGCGAGCGCCAGCGCGGGGTACTCGTCCGGCCCCTTCAGGCTCTCGTCCTCGCGCCATTCGAAGAAGACCACCCGGTAGCTCAGAATGCCCGCCTCCGTCATCCGGTCGCGGAAGCCCTCGGGCACGGTGCCCAGGTCCTCCCCGACGACGAGGCAACGGTTGCGCTGGCTCTCCAGGGCCAGGATCCCGACGAGGTCGTCCATCGGGTAGGAGACATACGCCCCATCGGAGGGCGGCTTGCCCTCGGGTATCCAATAGACATGCTGAAGCGCCATGGCATGGTCGATGCGCAGCGCCCCGGCATGGCGCATGTTGGCCCGCACCAGCTCGATGAAGGGGCCGTAGCCGGCCTCGGTCAGCGCGTGGGGATGGAAGGGCGGCAGGCCCCAGCCCTGGCCGGCGGGGTTGAACAGGTCCGGCGGGGCGCCGACCTCCGCCCGGTCCACCACCACCTGGGGGCTGCTCCAGGTCTCCGCCCCCGACCGGTCGGCGCCGACCGCAAGGTCGCGGTAATAGCCGACCGCCATGCCGGTGTCCTCCGTCCGCCGGGCCGCCATGGCGAACTGGCAGTCCGCCACCCATTGCAGCCAGGCGAAGAAGTCGATGCGCCGCCGGTTCTCCGCGGCGAAGCGGTCGGCCTCCGGCCCGGCGGCGTCGCGGCAGCCCTCGGGCCAGCCGTGCCAGTCTGCCTTGCCTTGCGCGGCGAAATGCTCGCGCAGCGCCTGGAACCGGCAGAAGCGCTCCAGCCCTTCGCCCAGCTCGGCGCGGAAGGCGTCGAAGGCGGCGCGGCGTTCGGGGGAGGCGCCGGCCTCGAAGGCGTCGAACAGCATCTCCAGCACCGGCAGCTTCAGCGACGCCACCGCGGCGTAGTCGACCAGCTCCGACCGGCGGGCGTCCTCCAGCGCGCGGGTGAACGCCTCCGACGCGATGCGGGCGCGGGCGGGCTCGCACGCCATCAGCTCCGGCAGGGCGGTGACGTCGATGTAGAGCGGGTTGAGGAACAGGCGGCTCGCCGGCGAATAGGGGCTGACATGCGCCGGGTTGTCGAGGAACAGCGCATGCATCGGGTTCAGCCCGATCACCGCCGCCCCGCGCGCCGCCGCGATGTCGGTCAGCCGCATCAGGTCGCCGAAGTCGCCGATCCCCCAGTCGCCGGCGCTGCGCAGGGTGTAGAGCTGGACCGACAGGCCCCACAGCCGCTCGCCGAGCGCGATCGGCGCCGGCAGGTGGCAGCGCTCGGGCGTGGCGACCAGCGTCGTCGCGGCCTGCCGTCCGCCGGCTTCGACCGACAGCCGGTGATAGCCGGCGGGCGGCGCCTCGCCCAGCGGCAGACGGCGCAGTTCCACCGGGTGGCCGTCGAGGGCGGCGGTGCGGATCAGCGGCAGGTCGGCGAACGGCACGTCGCCCTGCCGCACCGTGCCGTCCTCCTGCGTCAGGGTCCAGCGCAGCGCGCCGGCGCCCTGGGGCAGCGTCACCGGGACGGCGAAGGGCGACTGGTCGACGCGCTGGACCACGACCGGCGGCAGGACGCGGGACAGCTCCGCCCGCTCCATCGCCTCCAGATGGCGGCCGGCCGCCTGCTCGTCCGGGGCGTCCACCCCCATGGCGGACAGCAGCGCGCGGATCGTCTCCTCGCTGGCCCGGACGGTCTCGCCGGCGGCGTTGCGGAACTCCGTCTCGATGCCCATCCGCTCGCCGAGCCGGTCGAGCGCCGAGGTGTCCTCCAGCGACCAGACCACCGACCAGCGGTCGAGCACGCCGTCGCGCACCCCGCCGCCCTCGGTCCACAGGATGCGGCCCGACGGTTCGGTCAGGCCGGGGACCGGCGTATCCGACAGGTTGGCGATCAGATGCAGCCGGCTGCCGTCGCCGAGCCGCCAGCAGATGCGGATCCCGCCGTTCCCCACCACCTCGAAGCGGGCGGTGCCGCCCGGCGCGCCGGCCAGCCGCGGCACGATCTCGCTCCGGCGCAGGGCCAGCATCCGGCGGTACCAGTCGAGCCACCGGGCATGCGGGGCCTTGTCGCGGTTCTCCCAGTCGAGGATGGCGGATTGGAAGGTGTCCGGCGCGGTCGGGTCGGGGATGCGCTTGCGCGCCTCCGGATCCTGGAACTCGGGGAACTTGGCGAACTCCTCCCGCCGGCCCTGGCGGACCGCCTCGGCCAGCTCCTCGCCGAAGTCGCAGAAGAAGGGGAAGGGCCGGGCGCTGCCCCATTCCTCGCCCATGAACAGCATGGGGACCTGCGGGCCGAGCAGATAGAGGCAGGCGGCGGCGCGCACCGCCTCCGGCTTGGCGATGGCGGTGATGCGGTCGCCGAAGGCGCGGTTGCCGATCTGGTCGTGGTTCTGCAGGAAGCCGACGAAGGCCGTCGGCGGCAGGTGGGCGGACGGCTCGCCGCGCGCCTCGCCGTCGCGATAGGCGGAGGGGTGGCCCTGGAAGGCGAAGCCCTCGGCCAGCGCGCGGGCGAGCTTCGTCGGGTCGTCGGCATAGTCGCTGTAGTAGCCGCCGGCCTCGCCGCTCGCGAAGCTGTGCAGCGCGTGGTGCAGGTCGTCGTTCCACTGGGCGGTGTGCCAGTGCGGATCGCCCTCGGCGTGGCGGGCGAGGAAGCGCGCCTGGTTGGCGTCGTTCTCCAGCACGAGATGGACGTGGCGGCGGCCCTGGAAGCGGTCGTGCACCCGCTCGGCCAGCTCCTCCAGGAAGTGCTTCGGTCCGTCGTCGAGGATGGCGTGGACGGCGTCGAAGCGCAGCCCGTCCAGATGGAACTCCTCCAGCCAGTAGAGCGAATTGTGGATGAAGAAGTTGCGCACCGCCGCGTTGCGCGGGCCGTCCACATTGATGGCGGCCCCCCAGGGGGTCTTGTGCCGGTCGGTGAAGAAGGCGTCGGCGTAGGCGTGCAGGTAGTTCCCGTCCGGCCCGAAATGGTTGTAGACGACGTCGAGGAAGACCATCAGCCCCCGCTCGTGGGCGGCGTCGACCAGGGCCTTCATGTCCTCCGGCCGGCCGTAGCGGGAGTCCGGGGCGAAGGGCAGCACGCCGTCATAGCCCCAGTTCCGCTCGCCGGGGAAATCGGCCACCGGCATCAGCTCGATCGCGGTGACGCCGAGCTCCACCAGATCGTCCAGCCGTTCGATGGCCGCGCGGAAGGTGCCTTCGGGGTGAAGGTGCCGACATGCAGCTCGTAAAGCACGGTCTCGTGCCAGGGCCGGCCGGTCCAGGCGGTGTCGCCCCAGCGGTAGAGTGTGGGGTCGATCACCTCCGACGGGCCATGCACGTCCTGCGGCTGGTAGCGCGAGGCCGGGTCGGGGACGCGCAGCCCGTCGGGCAACTCGAAGCTGTAGCGGGTGCCGGCATGGGCCTGGGAGGTCGTCCACTCGAACCAGCCGTCGCTGCGCCGCATCATCGGCAGCAGCGCGTGCGTCTCCTCCAGCCAGAGCGACACATGGTCGACCGTCGGCGCCCACAGCGCGAAGCGGACCGAGCCGTCCGGCAGCACCTGCGCGCCATAGGGCATCGAGTGGCTGCGCGTCCCGGCGGACCGCACGGCGACATGGTCGGCGACGTCCGGTCCGGCGTCGGCTCCCAGGATGCCCAGCACGCCGGCCAGCGGGATCGCCACCCAGTCCGGCCGGTTGGCCAGCTCGTAGCCGATCTCGTAGAAGGCCTTCTCCAGCAGGAACAGCTTGAGCAGGCAGCTCGCCGTCTCGCCGTCCCGCGGATAGCCGGGACAGTCGCCGATGGCCTCGCGGTAGCCGTCGACGAAGGCGTTGGTCGCCGCCCCCTCCCACCAGGCGATCCAGGACTCGCGGGAGGCGCGGGACGGCTCGTCGAGGTCGTCCGGCAGGGCGGCGCGGGCGGTGGCCGCGGCATAGGCGATGGAGCGCAGCATGCCGGCCACGTCGCGCAGGATGCAGTGCTTGGCTCGCCGTTCGGCCAGCGGGCGCATCGGCTCGCCCTCGAAATCGACGATCTGCACGTCGTCGCCGGCGACCAGCACCTGCCCCAGGTGGTAGTCGCCGTGCAGCCGCATGGCGGCCAGCGCGGCCCGTGCCGGGGTCAGCGCGTCGATCTGCGCCATCACCGTCCCCTCGGCGTCGGCGAGCGAGCGGGCATAGGCGGCGGTCGCCCCGTCGAGCCGCGGGATCGACTGGCGGAGCTGCTCCATCACCCGGCGGGCGAGCCGCCGCACGCCGTCGGCCCAGGCGGAGACCGTCTCGCGGGTCGCCGGCTCCGGCGTGAAGGCGGGATCGTCGCCGGGAGTGGCGAGCGCCCGGTGCAGTTCGGCCGTGCGTCGCCCGAGCAGGCGGAGCAGGGCGGTCGCCTGCTGGTCCTGCGCCGCGTCGGAATCGTCGAAGCGGGTGACCCGCCGGCTCAGCCGTCCGGTCACCCGGCTCCAGCCGTCCTCCGCCCCCTGGACGAGCCCCTGCAGCACGCACAGCGTGGTGTTGCCCGAGCTGCTGGTGCGCTCGACCCAGCCGAGCAGCGGCGGGGTGTTGGGGAACTTCGCGACCTCGGTCAGGAAGCGCGACATCTCCAGCTCCGGATGCATGCCGGGTTCGAGCTTGCGGATGCCCTTCAGGATGGCGGCGTCGCCGACGCGGATGGAGGTGTTGGACTGCTCGGCGCTCGACCGCCGCAGCGGCGCCTCCGGCCCGATGCGGTCGAGCACCGCCTCGCAGGCGCCGGTGCGCTGGCCGCTCAGCCCGGCGGAGGGGGCGGCCCCGCTGCGGATCGCCTCCAGGAAGGCGCGGATCACCGCATCCTCGCCATAGCCGTCGCGCAGGTCCCCGGCCCAGGGCAGGGCGTCGGCCGCGGCGACCAGCGTGGCGGGATCGCCGCCGCTGCCGCCGCGGTCGAGGATCAGGGGAAGCTGGTAGAGCTGGGGGTCGCGCCCCGGCGGCTCCACCCGCAGGAGGCAGAGCTGTGCCGACCCGCCCGGAAGCGGCAGGGGCAGCGCATCGACCACGCGCACCACCGGCCGTCCCGCATCCTTCGCCGCATACCAGCGGCGCGTCAGCAGGAAATCGGGGAGCAGCGTGTCCTGGAGGAGGGACAGCGCCTCCCCTTCCAGCGGGCCGGGGAAAGCGTTCGGTTTGGGCGCGGTCGGCAAGAGACGTCTCCGTGTTGAGCGCTTGTACGGCCCTCGCTCAACACTTCAGGTGACGGTTCCTCCCGCACGGGCAAAAAGACTATCGCCGAAAGACAGGTGGTATGGCCGGTGGACTCCTACACGGTCCGGGGGTGGTGGGGCAGCCGGGCGAGCTTGCCGATCCGTTCCGCCACCTGCAGGGCTTCCACCACGTCGTCCAGCCGGCCGGCCTGCATCAGGTTGTGGGCGTGGGTGTTCAGCGCCGCGACGATGGCCCGCTCGTCGCTCACCCCCCGGGCGGGCTGGCCGTCGGGGTCGAGCACCACGGCGCCGAGAGCCGCCAGCGCCTCCGCCGAGAGGTTCACCGCCTCCGACAGATCCTCATCCTCCTGGTCCGCGGCGCCGAGCACCGGCTCCAGCAATTCGGCAAGAAGGGTTTCGTCCATGGCGGCGGTCCTCGGGCTGGGCACGTCTGTCGGCCGGAAGCGCGTTACCATTGCAAAACAGCGCAGCGGGCGACCTGTCCCGCCGGCTATCCGTCCGTCCACATATGGTAAACGCGGTCAGGGGCCGCAAATGGGACCGCCCGCCCCGTCTGGCAAGGGTGCCGCGTGCGGGGGTGCCGTCAAGTCGCCTGACGGGGGAGGGCGGCGGTGCCGGTGGGGGATGGCCCAGCGGGCCTCCCCCTCACCCCTCCATCACCGTCTCGACCTCCGGCAGGTCGGAGAGGCGGCGGGCGAGCTTCTCGGTGCAGAGGATTTCCAGGATGCCGAAGCCGGCATTGGGGGCGATGGCGTGCAGGTCGCCCGCCATGCCGTTCTCGCCGGCGAAGCGCTTCACGCGCTCGACCATCGCGTCGCGTTCCGGCCGGCCGGGGCGCAGGCCGGGCAGGGGGCGGGTGAAATGGATGCGGAAGCGTTTGAACATCGCGTGCGCCACGGCGCGTCATTCCTTGTGGCTGCCTCCGCGTCGCGGGCGGTGGCGTTCGGATCCGATGCTCCGGTGTCGCATGGCAGCCCCGCCGCAGGCAAGCCCCCGCCCGGCCGGAGGGCGTCAGCCCTTGCGGGAGCCGCCGGAGCCGCCTTCCACGTTCCCGGCCCCGGCGCGGGTGCCGCCGAAGCGGTCGGCGCCCTTGGCGTCAGGCGCGTCCGGCTTCTTGTGGTTGCCGGTGTTCTGCTGGTCGTCGGTGTGCTTGACCGTCTCTTCGGTGTGCGGCTGCTTGGTCATGGGCGGGTCCCCTTCCGGTTGTCGGTCGGCCGTGATCGGCGCTGCCTCCTACAACCGGCCGAGGTCCCGTTGGTTTCCCGGCCCGCCCGGCTTTTCGACCGGCCCTACAGCCGGCGCAACGCCAGGTCGATCGCCGGGCGCAGCATCGAGGCGGCGGCATAGCCGATCTCCACCACCTCCTCCGCCCGGTCGAACTCCAGGATGCCGACATGGCCGAGCCGGGGGCGATCAGCACGTCCGGCGGTTCGCCGGCGAGGCGGGAGCGGGTGATGCGGTCCTGCATGATGTCGATCGAGCCCGCCATCACCTCCAGCACGTTGGGCACCGGCTCGCAGGCATGGTCGAGCTGGTCGGCGAGGAAGCGGGTGCGGCGGCTGGGCCGGCGGCCGAGCCAGGAGGAAATCTGCCCGGTGAGCTGCGACAGGGCGGGGGAGGTGGCATCGCCCGCGGCGGCGGCCGGCACCGCCACCTCGTCCAGGGCGGCCTCCTTCTCCGCCTCCTTCGCTGCCGCGGCCTTGGCGGCCGCCTCCTTCGCGGCCATCTCGGCGCGGCTCGCCTTGCCGGGCCGGGCGAGCGGCGCCAGTTCGCTGTTCAGGTTGACCGCCACCACCACGTCGGCGCCGAGCGCCCGGCAGAGCGAGACCGGCACCGGGTTGACCATCGCCCCGTCGACCAGCCAGCGCCCGTCGAGCCGCACCGCCGGGAACAGGCCGGGCATGGCGGCGGAGGCCTGGACGGCCTCCAGCAGCGGCCCCTCGCGCAGCCAGATCTCGCGGCCGGTGGACAGGTCGGTCGCCACCGTGGCGAAGGGGCGCGGCAGATCCTCGATCCGCACGCTGCTGCGGTCGTTGCGGAACCGCTCGAAGGCGCGTTCGGTGGAGACGAGGCCGCCCTTGCGGAAGGTCAGGTCGATGATGCCGAGCAGCCCGAGCAGCCCCATGCTCTGCGCCCAGCCCTGCAGCTCGTCGAGCTGGTCCGTCAGGTAGGCGGCGCCGACCGCGGCGCCGATGGACGTGCCGCAGATGATCTCCGGCTTGATGCCCATTTCCTCCAGCGCCCGCAGCACGCCGATATGGGCCCAGCCGCGGGCCGCCCCGCTGCCGAGCGCAAGCCCGATCTTCAAGCCGCTCACCCGTGCTTCCTCCGGTCTCCGCGAATGGGCCCGTCCTCTATCCGCCCGTTCTCTATCTAAGAGTAGCCTGGGCTTGGCGGAAGGTGCCATTCGGGGCACGCCGCCCGCACCGGCGCCGGTCCCCCGCCGGCGGCTTGCGCCGCGGCCGTCCCGGCCCGACATGGTCCTCTACCCCGATCGATCGCGCAGGTCATGTGGCATTTTGGTGTCACTCCGTCGGGAAGAGTTTTGCGGTGCGGTACGTTAACCACACATCAACTGGTAAGGCGTTTATTGCTTCGCACATACTCAGTGTCAGGACCGGCGGGGACGTGCCATGACCAACGAACTGAAGAGCTTCAAGAAGGATTGGCAGCGCTGGTCGCCGGCGGAGAGGCTCGCGGCGGTGACGCTGCTGATCGTGCTCGCCGTCGTCCTGGGCGGCCCGGTGACCATCGGCTTGCTGTGAGGCAGCATCGGACTGTTGCAATCCTGCAATAGTCCGCCGTGACCCTGCGCGGCAGGGCCGACCCAGGCACCGGGTGTGTCGCAACCCAGGCAGCCCGGGGCCATGATCGGGGCACCCGGGGTGTCGTGAAAGCCGGCCGAGGCCGGATCCCGTTTACGGGCTATTAACCCAGCGAAATTAGGTTAAAATGGCATGGACAGGCCCTGGCGCACATCTTCGTGCGTCTTGGCGGACGCCCCGTCCTGTCGTCGGGGCCGTATCGCCTGGTCGGCTTGTCCCGCCCGGTTCTGCCCCTTCACTGGAAAAGCCCTGCTGGACACGCCAATGACGATTTCCGCCCAGTCTTCCGTGATGGAGCAGAAGCTCTTGAGACAGCGCCTGGATGCTGCCCTGGCCGAAGCCGCACAGCCCCTGTCGCGCGAGGAGGTGACGGAGATCGTCCGCTCCATCCTCGGCAGCATGGACGGGGACATCTCCGCGACCGACCTGCGCCTCTACAAGGAGGTGGTCGACCTCGCGAAGTACATCGAGAACGCCAAGCGCGAGCTGGCCGCGATCCAGCCCGAGGACATCAAGGACGAGCATATCCGCAGCGCCACCGACGAGCTCGACGCGGTGATCGGCGCCACGGAGAAGGCGACCTTCGCGATCTTCGACGCCTGCGACGCGATCAGCGCCTCCGCCGGCAAGTCCGACCCCGAGACCGCCGCCCTGCTGAACGACCAGGTCACCAAGATCTACGAGGCCTGCAACTTCCAGGACATTACCGGCCAGCGCATCAGCAAGGTCGTGCGCACGCTGAAATACATCGAATCCAAGGTGGACATGATCGTCGCCGCCTTCGGCAGCGAGGTCCGGCAGAACCACGCCCCGCGCATCGCGCGGCTGGCGGCGGAGCAGGGGGCGGAGGCCCCGGCCCCGGCCTTCACCCCGATGAGCGAGGAGGAGGCGGACCAGCAGCTCCTCCACGGGCCGCAGCTTCCGGGCAACGCGATGGACCAGGACGAGATCGACCGCCTGCTGGCGAGCTTCGACTGACGCCATGGCCGCCGCCGGCTCCCCCCTTTCCGGCCGCGCCGGCCTTCCCGGCGCCAAACCGGGCGGTGGCTTGCCGGGCGGCGCGTCCGGCCGGGGGGCGGTTGCCGCCGGCAACCCGAACAACGGCAGCATCGTGCTCCTGCTGTCGCTGTTCCTGCTGCTTCTGGTCTTCTTCATCGTCCTCAACGCCCATTCCGTGCAGACCGTGCAGAAGGTGAAGGCGGTCGCCGCCTCGCTGGAGCGCAGCTTCCCCTCCTTCACCGTCGATCCGCGGCTGCGCCACGGCAGCGATCCGGTGGCCTCGCGCGCCGGCACCGTCTTCGCGGTGGAACGGCTGGACGGCGTCGGCACCCTGTTCGCCACCGCCGTCGCCGTCGCCAAGGTCGAGGTGGTGTCGCCCGGCCGCCTGCTGGAAGTGCGGCTGCCGGCCGACGACCTGTTCGTTCCGGGCACCGCGACCCTGCGACCCGACCGTCAGGGGCTGATCGACCGCGTGGTGCTGGCGCTCCGCGAGTCCCGCCAGGGCGAGCGGATCGAGCTGGACGCCCTGCTGGCGATCGGCCCGACCGGCCAGCCGAGCCAGCCGCCCGGACCGGTGGCGCGTGCCGGCGCCCTTGCCCGCGCCCTGGTCGAGGACGGCGCCCCGCCCGGGGCGGTGACCGTGGGGATCGAGCGCGGCGAGCCCGGCTCCACCCGCCTGCTGTTCAGCCTGCGCCTCGCCGACGAGCCGCGTACCGCGGCGACCGCCCGGCGGAAGGGGGGCTGATGCTGCAGAGCCCGCTGATCCGCGTCCCGAAGCCGACCGACCGCCATGCCGGCGCCCGCCGGACCATGTGGCTGATCAGTTTCACCGACCTGATCTCCCTGCTGCTCGCCTTCTTCGTGCTGATGTATTCCATGGGCGAGCCCGAGACCCAGCGCTGGGTCGGTCTGGTCCAGGGGCTGGCGGAGCGGGTGCCGGCCGCCCGCTCGACCGCCCAGACGCCGACCGGCCTGCCCGCCGAGCCGCATGCCGCCTTCAACGCGCAGGCGGTGGAGCCGAAGGCGGCGATGGACCTGAACTATCTCGGCGCCCTGCTGCGCGCCCAGACCGCGGCGAATGCCGAACTGGCGGTGCTGGAGGTGCGGCGCGAGGACGACCGGGTGGTGATCGGCCTGCCGGGCGAGCGGATGTTCGATGCGAGCGGCGGCGCCTTTACCGACGAGGGGCGCCGCCTGTTGTACCTGCTGGGCGCGGTGGTCGCCCGGCTGGGCAACCGGATCGAGGTGGTGGGCCATGCCGAGCGCGAGGACCAGAGCGGCGGCTTCGCCTGGGAACGCGCGCTGACCCGCGCGGTGGCGGTGGCGGCGGCGCTGCGCGAGACGGGATACCGCCGTGATCTGGTCGCCCGCAGCGTGATGGCCCCGGCCGCGGCGCCCGGCCGGGTGCGGGTCGATGTGGTGGTGCGCGAGGACGGAGCGGACTGACGCGATGGCACGGCGTGGGGCGGCATATCGGCACTGGCTCGGCGGCTTCGCGGCCGCGGCGGCCCTGCTCGTCCTGCCGCAGGTGACGCTGGCCGCCGTTCCCCTCCGTGCCGCCGCCCACAAGGATTTCGGCCGCATGGTCTTCGACTGGCCGGAGCGGGTGGAGTTCTCCGCCAGGGCCGAGGGCGGCAAGCTGGTGCTGAGCTTCGACCGGCCGGTGGACGCGCCGGTGGAGCGGGCGGTGGCGGCGCTGCCGGACTATCTGGCCGCCGGCCGCATCGCCGGTGACGGCAGGACGGTCGAGTTCGACCTGAAGCGGCCGGTCACCGTCAAGAGCTTCCGCAACGGCAACTCGGTCGCCGTGGATCTGGCGCCCGCCTCCGGGGCGTCGTCCGCGGCGGCGCAGGCGCCGGCACAGGCTCAACCCCCCGCGCAGTCTCCGGTCCAGCCCGCGGCGGAGGCGGCGAAGCCGGTCCCCTCGGCCGGGCGGGTGGCGGTGCGGGCGAGCGACGATCCCAACCAGAGCCGCGTCGCCTTCGACTGGCCGGCCCCGGTGGATTACTCGGTCAAGCGCGACGGCGCCTCCGTCACGGTGGAATTCGCCAAGGGGGGAACCGCGGATCTGTCGCGCGCCGCCAAGGCGGCGCTGCGCAACGTCCGCAACATCGAGCAGTTCCGCCTGCCCAACGGCGGGCTGGCCGTCACCTTCGCGGTCCCTCAGGATTCGGAGGTCAAGGACAGCCGCTCCGGCAGGACGGTGGTGCTGGACGTGCTGAACGCCGGTACGCGCAAGGCTGCCGACAAGGCCGCCCCGGCGACGGAACCGTCCGCCCAGCCTGCGTCCCCGGCCGGTGCCACCACGACCGGCGTGCGGCCGGAACCGGCGGCCCCGCCACCCGCCGCCCCGCCACCCGCTGCACAGTCTCCGGCCGCTCCGCCGCGCGAGTCCGTGCCGAAGGCGCCGACGGGTATCGCCTCCACCCTGTCCGGCTCCTCCAGCCAGGGGGCCAACGCCGCCCAGGCCGCCGAGCCGGCGCCTGCCGCCAGCCAGACCGAAGCCAAGCCGCAGGCCGAGGCGCCGAAGGGGCCGACCCTGGTCTTCGACACCGGCGGGCCGGCCTCCATCGCCGTCTATCCGCGGGCGGGCCATCTCTACATCGTGTTCGACCGGCCGCTGCCGATCGGCGCCGGCAGGATCGTCGGCGCCGGTGCGGAGCTGATGGGATCGGTCGAGCCGGTTCCGGCGACCGGCGGCACCGCCTTCCGGACCAAGATCGGGCCGATGATCTGGCCGAAGGTGGAGCGTCAGGGGACGGTCTGGCGCATCGTGCCGTCGACGCGGCTGGCCAGCGTCGGGCTGGGCGACCTGCGGATCGACGCCGAACCGGACTTCCTGCTGGGCGCCCGCCTGCTGGTGCGTGCGCCCGACGCGGCGTCGGTCGTGCAACTGTCCGATCCGGAGGTCGGCGACCGTATCCAGGTGGTGCCGCTGCCGGCGCCGGGATCGGCGGTGGTGGAGGCGCGGCGCTACCCGGACCTCGAGGTGCTGAGCTCCTTCCAGGGCGTGGCGATACGCCCGATCTCCGACAACATCACGGTGCGGCCGGTGAAGGAGGGGGTGGAGCTGACGGCGGCCGGCGGCCTGCACATGTCGCCGATGGCCGACGCCGGCAACCCGGCCATCTCTCCGCCCGCCGCCCCGCTTCCCGCCACCCCGCCGCAGGCGGTCGCCACCGCCGCCGCTCCGCCGCAGGGCGGCGCCTCGCGCAGCCTGGAGCCGCCGAAGGCCGCGGCCCCTCAGCCGCAGGGGCGCCGGCTGTTCAACCTGCCGGCCTGGAAGCACGGCGACCTCGACCATTACACCGAGGCGCGCCAGAACCTGCAGCTCGCCATCGTCAACGCCCCGGAGTCCGAGCGGCCGAAGGCGCAGCTCGACCTCGCGCGCTTCTACTTCGCCCACGGATTCGGGCAGGAGACGCTGGGCATGCTCGACGTGCTGCAGCAGAACCAGCCGGACCTGGAGGGCTGGCCGGAGTTCCGGGCGTTGCGCGGCGCGGCGCGGGTGCTGGCCGGCGACACGGCCGGCGCCCTGGCCGACCTGAACTCTCCGGATCTGGCGAACAATCCGGAGGCGGCGCTGTGGCGCGCGGCGGTGTCGGCCGATATGCGCGACTGGCCGGCGGCGCAGGCCGGCTTCAAGGCGGGCAGCGCGATCCTCAACTCCTATCCCGAACCGATCCTCAGCAAGCTCGCCCTGCGCGCGGCCGAGGCGGCGCTGGAAACCCGCGACCCCGCCACGGCCAAGCGCCTGCTCGACCGCATCGTCGAGCGCGGCGACCCCGAATCCGAGGAACGGCCGGAGGTGCAGTATCTCCGCGGGCTCTACTTCGCCCAGACCGGCGAGACGGAGCGGGCGCGCGAGCAGTTGACCGCCGCCTACAACAGCTTCGACCGGTTCTACCGCGCCAAGGCCGGGCTGGCGCTGGTCAACCTGGAGGTGGGCGAGGGCCGGATGTCGCCGTCCGCCGCGGCCGAGCAGCTCGCCGGCCTGACCTTCACCTGGCGCGGCGACGATCTGGAGGTGCAGATCCGCCAGCGCATGGGCGAGGTGCTGATCGCCGGGGGCAAATATGCCGAAGGCTTCAACAGCATGAAGGAGACGGCGGCGCTGCTCGCCGACACGCCGCGGGCCGAGGCGATCACCCGGGACATGTCGCGCATCTTCGCCGATCTGTTCAAGGACGGTGCATCCAAGCTGCCGACGCTGGAGGCGCTGCAGCTCTACGACCAGTTCCGCGAGCTGACCCCGGTCGGCGAGGCCGGCGACGAGGTGATCCGCCAGCTTGCCGAGCGGCTGATCGCGGTGGATCTGCTGAACCGGGCCGCCGACCTTATCCAGCACCAGGTGGAATACCGGCTGTCGGGCATGGACAAGGCGCGCTTCGGCACCCGCCTCGCCTCCATCCGGCTGCTCGACAACAAGCCGGAGCAGGCGCTGCAGGCGCTGGAGCTGTCGAACGTGCCGGGCATGCCCGAGGATCTGCTGGCCGAGCGCCGGCTGATGCAGGCCAAGGCCCTGTCGGAACTGAACCGCGGCGATGAGGCGATGCAGCTCCTCGCCCAGGACGACAGCACCAACGCCAACCTGCTGCGCATCGACATCGCCTGGAAGGGCCAGAAGTGGGACTCCGCGGCCATCGCGCTCGCCAAGGTGATCGGCCCGCCGCCGGCCCCCGGCCAGCCGATGGATGCCGGCAAGTCGCAGCTCGTGCTCAACCGCGCGGTCGCCCTGGCGCTGGCCGGCGACGGCACCGGGCTCAACCAGCTCCGCAAGGAGTTCGAGGGTGCGATGAGGGGCGGCCCGAACGAGGACGCCTTCCGCGTGCTGACCCGCCCCGAACAGGCGATGGGCCTGATCGACGTCGGCACCATCCGCTCCCGCGTCGCGGAAGTGGATATGTTCAAGAGCTTCCTGAAGAACTATCGGGGCAGGCAGACCCCGAACAAGCCGACGAGCTGAGCCGGGCCGGCGCGTCGGGTGCCGGGTCGGGCGCCGGTTGCGTGGGGCGGCTGCGCGGCGGCTCCGCCGGCAGCCGCGTCGCCCGCTACAGCTGCACCTGCGTGCCCAGCTCCACCACCCGGTTGGGCGGCAGGCGGAAGAAGTCGGTGGCGCTGACCGAGGTGCGGGCCATCAGGACGAACAGCTTCTCGCGCCACAGCGCCATCTGCGAGTTCATCTGCGGGATCAGCGTCTCGCGGCCGAGGAAGAAGGACGTCTGCATGACGTCGAACTCCAGCCCGAAGGCCTTGCACAGGCGCAGCGCCTTGGGGATGTTCGGCTCCTGCGAGAAGCCGTAGCGGACGGTCAGGCGGTAGAAGCCGTCGGCCAGCCCCTCCACCACCACGCGCTCCTTGGCCGGGACGCGCGGCACGTCCTCCACCACCACCGTCACGAAGACGACGCGCTCGTGCATCACCTGATTGTGCTTCAGGTTGTGCAGCAGGGCGATCGGCACGGTGTTGGAGCTGGAGGTCATGAAGACCGCCGTGCCCTTCACCCGGTGGATGTCGGTCGACTTGGCCTGGCGCTGCACGAAGGCGTCGAGCGGCAGGGACTCCTCCGCCAGCCGCTGGCCCAGCACCGCGCGGCCGCGGCGCCAGGTGGACATCAGCCCGACGGTGATGGCGGCGATCACCAGCGGGACCCAGCCGCCATGCGGGATCTTCACCGCGTTGGCCGCGAAGAAGGACAGGTCCACCGACAGGAACAGGGCGCCGAGCGTGAGGCAGAGCGGCAGGCTCCACTTCCAGCGGATATGGGCGACGACCAGCGCCAGGATGGTGGTGATGATCATGTCGCCGGTGACCGCGATGCCGTAGGCGGCGGCCAGCTTGCTGGAGGACTGGAACCACAGGACCAGCCCGATGATGGCGAGCAGCAGGCCCCAGTTGGCGCGCGGGATGTAGATCTGCCCCTCCTCCTCGCTGGAGGTGTGGCGGATGTGCAGGCGCGGGCAGAGGCCGAGCTGGACGGCCTGCCGGGTCAGCGAGAAGACGCCGGAGATGACGGCCTGGCTGGCGATGACGGTCGCCGCGGTGGACAGCGCGATCAGCGGGTAGAGCCCCCAATCGGGCGCCAGCAGATAGAAGGGGCTGCGCACCGCTTCCGGATCGGTCAGCAGCAGGGCGCACTGCCCGAGATAGTTCAGCAGCAGCGCCGGCAGCACCACGCACAGCCAGGCGAGCTTGATCGGCAGGCGGCCGAAATGGCCCATGTCGGCGTAGAGCGCCTCGCCGCCGGTCACCGCCAGCACGACCGCGCCCAGCACGAGGAAGCCGACCGCCCCGTTGGCCTGGAAGAAGCCGACGGCATAGCGCGGGTCGAAGGCGGCGAGGATGCCCGGCTGCTGCACGACCTCGATCAGCCCCAGCATGCCGAGCGTGGTGAACCATGTCATCATGATCGGGCCGAACAGCGCGCCGACCCGGGTGGTCCCGTGGCTCTGGATGGTGAAGAGCGCGATCAGGATGGCGATGGTCAGCGGGACCACCACCGACTCCAGCGCCGGCTCCGCCACCTCCAGCCCTTCCACGGCCGACAGCACGGACATGGCGGGGGTGATCATGCCGTCGCCGTAGAACAGCGCCGCGCCGCACAGGCCGAGGATCATCAGGAAGCTGAGCTTCCCGGTGGAGTCCGGCCGGCTGTTGGTCGCCAGAGCCAGCAGCGACAGGATGCCGCCCTCGCCCTTGTTGTCGGCCCGCATGACGAACAGGACGTACTTCACCGTCACGACGATGATCAGCGCCCAGAACACCAGGGACATGATCCCCATGATGTTGTCCGGCGTCAGCGGCAGCCCGTGCTCCCCCCGAAGCATTCGCGCAGGGTATAGAGCGGGCTCGTCCCGATGTCGCCGAAGACGACGCCCAAGGCGCCGAGCGTCAACGTCGCCAGCTTTCCCGTATCGGGCGCCGCGGCCTTCAAAGTAGAGTCTGTCATGCGGTCGGATGAGGTCCGTGTTTTGCCCAGACGGGGACGAAGATAACCACCGGGACGAAGATAACCTCGGATCTTGCGGCCGGCACCACCCCGAACCCTTGCCGGACCGGTGTCCGGACTGCGGGACGGCGCCTGCCCGTCTGAACCTCATACGCGTTTCCGCCGGTCGACGCCAGCGAGTCTTGCACCCGCCGCCGGGCGGGGGCGGGGGCTGCGACGAAGTGCGCAGCCGCCCGGATATACCATCTTGACGCTAAACCGTCCCGAAGCTGCGGGCGAGCGAGCCGGCGATCAGATGCCAGCCGTCGACCAGGACGAAGAAGATGATCTTGAAGGGAATCGCCACCATGGTCGGCGGCAGCATCATCATGCCCATCGACATCAGGATGGAGGACACCACCATGTCGATGATCAGGAAGGGCAGGAACAGCAGGAACCCGATCTCGAACGCCCGCTTGATTTCCGAGATCATGAAGGCCGGCACCAGCACATGCAGCGGGGTCTGCGAGGGCTCCTGCAAGGTCTCGATCCGCGCCATGTCGAGGAACAGCCGCAGGTCCTTCTCGCCGGTGTGGTTCAGCATGAACTCCCGCAGCGGCGCCGTCGTGCGGCGGAAGGCCTCCATCTCGTCGATGTCCTGGTTGATCAGCGGCTGGATGCCCTGGGTGTAGCTGCGCTCGAACACCGGGGCCATGACGAAGAAGGTCAGGAACAGCGCCAGCGACACCATGACGGTGTTCGGCGGCACCTGCTGCACGCCGAGGGCCGAGCGCAGGAAGGACAGCACGATCACGATGCGGGTGAAGGCCGTCATCATGATGAGGATCGACGGGGCGAGCGACAGCACCGTCATCAGCGCGATGAGCTGGACGATGCGCCCGGTGGTGGTGCCGCCGGCGTCGCCCAGGTCGAAGGTCACGCTCTGCGCCAGGGCCGGCGGGGCGAGCAGGGCGCCCGCCGTCCCGAGGACGAGCGCCAGCAGGCCGGCCAGCGCCAGCCTCTTGCCGAGGTCGCGGCCGGTCATGGCGCGCCGTCCTCCTCGCCGTGCGGCCGGGCATGCGGGGCCGCTTCCGCCAGGGCGTGGAGGAACTCCTCCTGCACGCCGGATTCGACCAGAAGGTCGCCGGCGGCGCTCAGCAGGATCAGGTGCTCGCGGTTGTCGCGGCGGACCAGCACCAGGCGCCGCTTGGCGTCCAGCGGCAGGATCTCCACCACGCCGAGGCGGCGGTGCCGGGCGGCGGCGGTGGTGGCACCCCCCAGCCCCATGCGGCGCATCATCCAGGCCACCGCGACGATCAGCGCGACGACGAAGAGAAGGGCGGCGGCGAAACGGACGTACTGGTCAAGGTCCATGGGTCAGGACGGCGTGTCTTGCGGGGGAGGGGCGGGACGGTCGGGACCGGAGCCGCTCGCCGCGCCCGGGCTGCCGTCCGGCGCGGCGGCGCGGCGGTAGAGGGCGGAGGCGCGCTGCCGGGCGGTGTGCGGGTCGGGCCGGCCTTCGGCCGCCTCGGCGAGGGCGGCGGCCAGCGCGGCGTGCTGGGCGGACAGCGCCTTTCCCAGGGCGTCCAGCGCGTCCAGCAGGTTCTGCAGATGGACGACGGCCGGGGCGGCCTCCGCCCGCGGCAGCCGCTGCGCGGCGGCACACAGCTCGGCCGCCCGCGCCTCCAGCCCCGAGAGGTCGAGCGGGGCGCCGGACTCGGCCTGGGTCCGCGCCTCGTCGAGGGCGGCGGCCAGCGTGGCGATGTCGCGCAGCAGCGGAGCGGGCGCGGTCATGCGTCGTCTCCGGGTTCGGGCGGCTCCGGTTCGGGCGGCCCCGGTTCGGGCGGAAAGGTGCCGTTGGCGCGGTAGACATAGGCGAGGATCTCGGCGACCGCGGCGATCGCCTCCACCGGGATGTCGCTGTCGACGTCCACCGCCGCCAGCACCTCCACCAGATCGGCGTCCTCGCGCACCTTCACGCCGTTGGCGAAGGCGATCTCCAGGATCTGCTCGGCCACCGTGCCCTTGCCGGTGGCGACGATCCGCGGCAGCGTGTTGGTGCCCAGCTCGTACTTCAGCGCCACCGCGACCGGCCGGGGGGCCGGGCGGCCAGCCGGACGGGACTGGCGGGAAGCGACGGAGTCTCGGGGCGACGCGGCCAAGGAAAACCTGCCGTTGGGCCAGATGCGATCCGCGCATCCTGGCCCAACAGGCTTAATGAAGTATGAAGGCCTCCTCCGAAGGTCAGGCCTACTGCTTTTGCGGCGTGCCGGCCGGCGCCTGGTTCATCATGCCGCCCTGCCCCATATGGCCCGGGTTCATGTGGCCCGGGTTCATGTGGCCGGGGTTCATGTGGCCCTGGCCCATCGCCCCGGCGCCCATCCCGCCGGGTCCCATGGCGGCGGCGCCCTGCACGGTGACGTCGACGGTCAGCCGTCCGGCCTTCTCGAAGACCAGCGTGACCGGGAAGCGCGCCCCCTCGGTCAGCGGCTGCTTCAGGCCGAGGAACATGACGTGCAGCCCGCCCGGCTTCAGCATGACGGGGGAGCCCGGCGGCAGCTCGATGGCGTCGACCGGGCGCATCTTCATCACGCCGTTGTCCATCAGGTGGGTGTGCAGCTCGGTCTTGTCGGCCACCGGGCTCTCGGCGGCGACCAGCCGGTCGGCGGCGGCGCCCTGGTTGGTCAGGGTCAGGAAGGCGGCCCCGGCCTTGGCGGCGGGGGCGCCGGCGCGCGCCCAGGCGTCGGTGGCGGCCACGCCCTCGGCGGCGGCGGCCGGTCCGCACAGGGCGCCCAGGGCAACGGTGGCGGCGACGGCGACGGCGGCAAGTCTGGCGATCATGGTTGGTTCCCGGTTGCGTTCTTCTTGGACGCCGGCCACCCTAGCCAGCCGGAGATTGCAGGTCCAGACGGCCGAAGGGCATGGCCGGGCATCGCGCGCCGGTCCGGATTCATCCTTCATTAACGCAAAGGGACGACCATCGGGCCTGATGGACGCATCCGCCGGTCTGCGGCGGGTGCCGTCGCCTGTTTTCGGTGGACGGCCATGGACCTCGGCAATCTCGGCCTCTTCAAGCTGATGTCGCGCAAGATGGGTTGGCTGACCCAGCGGCAGGAGGTGCTGGCGCAGAACATCGCCAACGCCGACACGCCGGAGTACAAGTCGCGCGACCTGAAGCCCTTCACCTTCCGCGACGCGCTGACCGACAACCGGCGCCTGACGCCGTCCGCGACCAACGCCGCCCATCTGGCCGGTACGCGCGGCCCCGGCGGAATCGCCAAGGACCAGAAGGTCCGCGACCCCTACGAGACGGCGCCGGACGGCAACAACGTCATCCTGGAGGACCAGATGATCCGCCAGGGCCAGACGGTGATGGACTACCAGACCATCACCAACCTCTACAAGAAGCAGGTCGCGATGATCAAATCCGCGATCCGCACCGGCAGCTGACGGCAGGAGGGCTGAGGGATGGACCTCTACAAGGCCATGGCGGCCTCGGCCGCCGGCATGAAGGCGCAGGGCACCCGGCTGAAGGTGATCGCGGAGAACCTGGCCAACATCAACACCACGGCGGAAACGCCGGGCGATCTGCCCTACCGCCGCAAGGTGGTGGTCTTCCAGAACGTGCTGGACCGCCAGATGGGGGTCGACACCGTCCGCGTCGCCAAGATCGACGTGGACAAGAGGGACTTCCAGCGCCGCTACGACCCCTCGCACCCCTCGGCCGACGCCGACGGCTACGTGCTGCTGCCCAACGTGAACTCGGTGGTCGAGGCGATGGACATCCGCGAGGCCCAGCGCAGCTACGAAGCCAACCTGTCCGCCATCGACAACGCGCGCCAGATGCTGACGCGCACCATAGACATCCTGCGCAGCTGAGCCGCTCGGCAGCACTCCACCCCAGTCACGGAGCCGGTCCCATGGTCAACCCCGTCAATGCCGCCGCGGCCTACGCCGCCACCGCCGCCAAGACCGTCGGCGGGGGGATGGCGCCGCGCGACGGCGCCAGCTTCGGCGACGCGCTGGAGGAGGTGGCGAAGGAGGCCGTCGGCTCCCTGCAGAAGGGCGAGACCATGTCGGCGCTGGCCGCCGTGGGCAAGGCCGACCTGACCGACGTCGTCCAGGCGGTCAGCAACGCCGAGGTGACGCTGCAGACCGTCACGGCGGTGCGCGACAAGGTGCTGAACGCCTACCAGGAAATCCTGCGCATGCCGATCTGACGGCGCGCCTGTCCCCGGTCCCGCCGTCATGAGCGAAACGGAAGTCATCGAGATCTGCCGCACCTCGATCATCACGCTGGTGATGGTCGCCGGGCCGATCCTCGTCATCATGATGGCGGTGGGCACGGTGATCTCCGTCTTCCAGGCGGTGACCCAGATCAGCGAGCAGACGCTGGCGATGGTGCCGAAGGTGCTGCTGGTCTTCGGCCTGTCGATCCTGCTGATGCCCTTCATGCTGGGCGAGCTGACGGAGTTCTTCCAGCACGAGGTCGCCGACCGCATCGTCGCCATCGGGGTGGGGGCCAATCCCGGGGCCGGGGCGAACGGCGTTCCGGTCACGCCCGGCACCGGCGTGACGCCGGCCCCGGTCACCGATCCCGGCGGATGAACGCGCTGTCGCAACTGGTGGGCGACCAGCTCTTCGTCTGGCTCCTCGTCTTCGCCCGGGTGGGCACGGCCTTCAGCGTGATGCCGACCATCGGCGACGCCTTCGTCTCCGCCCGCACGCGCCTGCTGTTCTCGCTGGCCGTCTCGGTCGTGGTGGCGCCGGTCCTGCGGCCGCAGATCCCGCCCGTGCCGACCGACCTGTTCCGCCTGCTGGTCCTGCTGGTGGGCGAGATGGGGGTCGGCATCTTCCTCGGCACCGTGGCGCGGCTGCTGATGGGGGCGCTGGAGGTGGCCGGCACCATCATCAGCCTGCAGGCCGGCCTCGCCAACGCGCAGATCTTCAACCCGGCGATGGCGACGCAGGGATCGCTGCCGGGCGCCCTGATGGGCTGGCTGGGGCTGCTGCTGCTGTTCATCACCGACCTGCACCATCTGCTGATCATGGCGGTGATCGACAGCTACGCCACCTTCGCGCCGGGCGGGGCGATCGCGGTGGACGACATGGCGAACGTGGTCTCGCAGCTCGTTTCCAAGAGCTTCCTGCTGGGCGTGCAGATGTCCGCGCCCTTCCTGATCACCGGGCTGCTGTTCGCGCTGGCGCTGGGGCTGCTGAACAAGCTGGCGCCGCAGATCCAGGTGTTCTTCCTCTTCACCTCCGTCCAGGTGGCGCTCGGGCTGTTCATGTTCGCCCTGACGCTGGCGGCGATGATGATGTTCTGGCTGAGCCACTTCGAGTCGACCTTCGTCGACTTCCTGAAGCCGACCTGAGCGCGAAAGGAGACTGCCGGTGTCCGAAGACGCGGACGAGTCCTCCAAAACAGAAGAGCCGACACAGAAGAAGCTCGACGAGGCCCACAAGAAGGGCCAGTACGCGATGACGCGCGAACTCGGCAACTGGCTGATGGTCGCGGCGATGCTGGTCCTTCTGTTGTCCGTGGTGCCGGGAACCCTGAAGGGGTTGATGCTACGGCTGAACTATTACCTGGAGAACGTCGACGGAATCACGCTGGACCGCGGCGGGGTGGGAGCCGTCCTGTTCCGCGTGATGTCGGATACCCTGTGGGCGCTGTGGCTGCCGATCGTGCTGCTGGTGATCGCCAGCGTCCTTGCGACCGTCAGCCAGAAGGGGTTCAGCGTCTCGTGGGAGCTGATCCAGCCCAAGCTGGAAAAGCTGAACCCCATCGCCGGGTTCGGCCGCATGTTCAAGCTGAGCACGCAGGGCGTCGAGCTTCTGAAGAGCCTCGCCAAGCTGGCGGTGGTGGGGGCGGTCTCCTACCTCTGCCTGCAGCCGATGTTCACGGGCATCGAGCATTTCATCGGCATCGACATGATGGCGATGGTGCGGGAGATGGACGTGCTGGCCTTCCGCCTGCTGGCCGGCGTGCTGGCGGTGCTGACCGTCATCGCCGCCGGCGACCTGTTCTGGCAGCGCTACGAGTACAACAAGAACATGCGCATGACGAAGCAGGAGGTGAAGGACGAGCACAAGCAGCAGGAAGGCGACCCCATGGTGAAGGGCCGCATCCGCCAGATCCGCTTCGAGCGGGCGCGCAAGCGCATGATGGCGGCGGTGCCCGAGGCCGACGTGGTGGTGACCAACCCGACCCACTTCGCGGTAGCGCTGAAGTACGACCCCACCAAGATGAGTGCGCCTCTCGTGCTCGCGAAAGGCGTGGATCAGGTCGCCTTCAAAATCCGCGAGGTCGCGGAAGCGAACGAGGTGCCCGTGGTGGAGAATCCGCCGCTTGCCCGTGCGCTCTATGCCGCATGCGATATCGACGAGGAAGTCCCGTCCGAGCACTATCGTGCGGTCGCGGAGGTGATCACTTACGTGTTCAAACTGAAGGGGCGGTCCTTGCGTCATTGAGGCACCGGACGCCACCTTGGTTGAAGTGTTATGGGTGGTGAACGGCTGGTCTGGAGTTCCGGTGAACGACGCAACCTCTCTTGTCGATGAACCCCGGCGCGGCGGGAGGTGGTCCGGGTCCGGGCACCCCGTCGCCACGGCGCTGCTGTATGCGCTCGCTCCGCTCGGGCTGGCCGGGCTGGCCGGCGGGCTGCTGATCGACAATGATCCGGTGGCCTGGGCCGGTACGCTGGCGGCGGCGGCGGGGGTCGCCCTGCTGGTCGGGCGCGCGGCCTCGGCGACGCGGCGGTCGAGCCGGCTCGGCCTTCTGCTGGGCGGCGCGCTGGAAGGGCTGCCGGCCGGGCAGCTGCTGTGCGACGGCGACGACAACGTGGTCTTCATCAACGGCGCCTTCCGCGAGCTGTCGGGCTGGCGCGACGGCGAACGGCCGCTGGACGCGCTGGAGCGCCGCTTCGCCGGCGATCCCGACGGGCTGGCCGAGTTCCGCCGCCTGCGCGAGCGCGTGCGGGCCGGTACCGCGGCCTCGGCCGAGCTGGCCGTGCCGTACGAGGGGCGCCCGCCGGTCTGGCTGCGCCTGCAGGGCCAGCCGGTCTACGGCTTTCCCGGCTCGGTCCACTGGCGGGTCGAGGACATCACCGCCCGGCGCGAGCTGGAGCAGGTGATGCTGCGGGAGCAGGCCAAGCTGGTCGATTTCATGGACCATGCGCCGGTTGGCTTCTTCTCCGTCGACCAGGACGGCCATTTCCTGTTCGTCAACGCGACGCTGGCCAAGTGGCTCGGCTGTTCCCCGACCGATCTGGTGGAAGGCGGGCGGACGCTGCACGAGATGCTGGCGACGCCGCCGGCGGGCGCCGCGCCCTACGACCTGTTCGAGGGCGGCGGGCCGGAGCAGCGCGGCGAGCTGGCGATGCGCGGGCCGGGCGGCCGGCGCTTCCAGGCCTCGGTGGCGCAGACGGTGGTGCGGGCGGAGGACGGGCGGCAGGTCCACACCCGGTCGGTGGTGCGCGACCTGACGCCGGAGCGCGAGTGGCAGGAGGCGCTGCGCCTGTCCGAACAGCGCTTCCAGCGCTTCTTCGAGGACGCGCCGATCGGCATCGCCCTGGTGGACGAGCACGGCCGGCTGGCGGAATGCAACGAGGCCTTCCTGGCGCTGATCGGCAGCGCCGCGCAGGAGGTGATCGGCCGCCCCATGCCGGACCTGATCGTCCCGGCCGAGCGCGACATGGTGGCGGAGCGGCTGAAGGAGGTGCAGGGCGGCGGCGATCCGGCGGCCCCGCTGGAAATCCGCCTGTCCGCCGGGCGGGAGCTGAGCGCCCAGCTCTACGCCCGCCGGCTGGGCGGGGTGGGGCCGGACGGCGCCGCCGGGCTGATCCTGCACTTCATCGACATGACCGAGCGCAAGAGCCTGGAGGCGCAGTTCGCCCAGTCGCAGAAGATGCAGGCGGTCGGCCAGCTCGCCGGCGGCGTGGCGCACGACTTCAACAACCTGCTGACGGCGATGATCGGCTTCTGCGACCTGCTGCTGCTGCGGCACAAGCCGGGCGACCAGTCCTTCAGCGACATCATGCAGATCAAGCAGAACGCCAACCGGGCCGCCAACCTGGTGCGGCAGCTCCTGGCCTTCTCGCGCCAGCAGACGCTGCAGCCGCGGGTGATCAACGTCACCGACGTGCTGGCGGAGCTGGCGAACCTGCTGCGCCGGCTGATCGGCGAGAACATCGAGCTGAAGATGATCCACGGCCGCGACCTCGGCCTCATCAAGGTGGACCAGAACCAGCTCGAACAGGTGATCATCAACCTGGTGGTCAACGCCCGCGACGCCATGGCCGGCGGCGGGCGGCTGACCATCGTCACCTCCAACTACGCCGTCGCCAACGCCGAGCGCCGCGAGCACGAGACGATCCCGCCCGGCGACTATGTCTCGGTCGAGGTGATCGACACCGGCTGCGGCATCCCGCGGGAGAACCTGCAGCGCATCTTCGAGCCCTTCTTCTCGACCAAGGAGGTCGGGTCGGGCACCGGGCTCGGCCTGTCCACCGTCTACGGCATCGTGCGGCAGACCGGCGGCTTCGTCTTCGTCGACAGCGCGGTGGGCGAGGGCACCACCTTCACCATCCTGCTGCCCCGCCACCAGGGCGAGATCCGGCCGGTGGACAGCGGCGAGCCGCGCGAGCGCCGCGGCAGCGACCTGACCGGCACCGGCACCATCCTGCTGGTGGAGGACGAGGACGCGGTGCGCGTCTTCTCCGCCCGCGCCCTGCGCAACAAGGGCTATCAGGTGCTGGAGGCCAAGAACGGCGAGGCGGCGCTGCAGCAGATCGAATCCAACGGCTCGCGCATCGACCTGCTGATCACCGACGTGGTGATGCCGCAGATGGACGGCCCGACGCTGGCCCGCCACGTCCGCCGGCTGCGTCCGGACATGCGGGTGATCTTCATCTCCGGCTATGCCGAGGACCGGCTGGGCGACATCGACGGGGTGGAGGTCGCCCATTTCCTGCCCAAGCCCTTCTCGCTGAAGCAGCTCGCCAGCAAGGTGAAGGAGGTCATCCGGGAGGGGAAATAGCGCCTCTCCCTTGCCATACGCGATACCCGCGGACCATCGCCGGAGCCCCTCCCGGCTCCTCTCCCTGCCCCCCTCGCGACCTCCCTCGCGGAACCGGAACGCCGGCGGAACATTGGTCCTTGCAAACGAGAACAAAGAGAGTACATTCACTCTCGTTGCACGTTCAGCCTCGTTGCATGAGCGCCGGCCGTATGGTCTAAGAGAGGGGAACCGGGCATGTCGTCCGCACAGCTTCGTTTGGTCGAGAAGGATTCCATGGACAAGCAGAAGGCCCTCGACGCCGCCCTGAGCCAGATCGAACGTGCCTTCGGCAAGGGTTCGATCATGAAGCTCGGCGCGCGTGAGAACACGGTCGAGACGGAAGTGATCTCCTCCGGCTCGCTCGGCCTCGACATCGCGCTCGGCATCGGCGGTTTCCCGCGTGGCCGCATCATCGAAATCTACGGGCCGGAAAGCTCGGGCAAGACGACGCTGGCGTTGCATGCCATCGCCCAGGCCCAGAAGAACGGCGGCACCTGCGCCTTCGTCGACGCGGAGCATGCGCTGGACCCGGCCTATGCCCGCAAGCTGGGCGTCAACATCGACGAGCTGCTGATCTCCCAGCCCGACGCCGGCGAGCAGGCGCTGGAGATCGCCGACACGCTGGTGCGCTCCGGCGCCATCGACGTGCTGGTGGTCGATTCGGTGGCGGCTCTGGTGCCGCGGGCCGAGCTGGAGGGCGAGATGGGCGACAGCCACGTCGGCCTGCACGCCCGCCTGATGAGCCAGGCGCTGCGCAAGCTGACCGGCTCGATCTCCAAGTCCAACTGCCTCGTCATCTTCATCAACCAGATCCGCCTGAAGATCGGCGTGATGTTCGGCAACCCGGAGACGACGACGGGTGGCAACGCGCTGAAGTTCTACGCCTCCATCCGCCTGGACATCCGCCGCATCGGCTCGATCAAGGACCGCGACACGGTGGTCGGCAACCAGACCCGCGTGAAGGTGGTGAAGAACAAGATGGCCCCGCCCTTCCGGGTGGTGGAGTTCGACATCATGTACGGCGAGGGCGTGTCCAAGGTGGGCGAGCTGCTCGACCTCGGCATCCAGGCCGGTGTGGTCGAGAAGTCCGGCGCGTGGTTCAGCTATGACGGCACCCGCATCGGCCAGGGCCGCGAGAACGCGAAGACCTACCTGCGCAACAATCCCGAGATGGCCGACGCCATCGAGGCGAAGATCCGCGGCAATGCCGGCCTCGTCGCCGACGCCATGATGGGCACCCCGGAAGCCGACGCCGACGCCGCCACGCCGGAGTAAGGCAACTCCGGGGGCGGGCGCGAAAAAGGCCGGCAGGGGAGAATGCCCGTGCCGGCCTTGTTTCTTTCGGGTCCGTCCCGCCGTCCGTTCCGGGTCGGCCGGGCGCCCTTCCGGGGCGTCACGCCTGCAGCATGGCGCTTTCCTTGCCGCACATGACGAAGACGCGCTTGTAGCTCTTCAGCAGGGCGTCGGTCAGGGCATTGACCTCCGGGCTGGAGATGGCGCGGGGCTTGGCCGGGTCGACGTGCAGGACGCAACTGTCCGGCGTGTCGTTGAAGGCGGCCAGCGCATGGATGCGGTCCGGGCGGAACTCCTCCGGGAAATTCTCGTCCATCAGCCAGAAGCACTGGAAGTTCCGGCAGGACTGCGGCCGCTCGTCATAGATGGTGCAGCCCTTGCCCTGGTCGCAGGACGCGCACCATTTGGCGGACGGCTTCTTCAGTTCCGGCACGCCCATCAGCTTGCAGCACAGGGTGCATTCTCCGCAGCCGCGGTCCGACATGATGACCAATTCTCCGTTGATGAAACCGTCAGCCGGCCGGGGCGGCGTACCGCGCCGGGCATTCGGCAAGCAGCCGTTCGATCCCTTCAGGTGGGGTCGGACGGGCGAAGTGGAAGCCCTGCGCGTATTTGCACCGGATGTCCTGCAGGAAGCCAGCCTCTTCTGCGGTCTCCACCCCTTCGGCGACCGCGTCGAGCTGCAGGATGCTGGCGAGCGTGGCGATGACCTGGACGATGGCGGCGTTGCTCTCGCCCGAGCTGATGGCGCGGACGAAGCTGCGGTCGATCTTCAGCGTGTCCACCGGGAAGCGGTGCAGGTAGGCGAGCGAGGAGTAGCCGGTCCCGAAATCGTCGATCGACAGCCGCACGTCCATGGCGCGGATCTCCATCATCCGTTCGCGGCAGCGGTCGGGATCCTCCATCAGCAGGCTTTCCGTCAGCTCCAGCTTCAGGCTGGACGGCGCGATGCCGCTCTCCGCCAGCACCTCGCGCACCAGCCCGACGAGGTCGTCGTCGCGGAACTGCCGGGAGGAGACGTTGACGCTGATGAACAGGGGCTGCGGCCGCGGGAAGCGCGCCTGCCAGCAGGCGGCCTGCCGCGCCGCCTCGCGCAGGGCCCAGCGGCCCATCGGCACGATCAGCCCGGACTCCTCGGCCAGCGGGATGAAGTCCCCCGGCGGGACCAGGCCGCGCTCCGGATGCTCCCAGCGCATCAGCGCCTCGAAGCCGGCGACGGCGCCGTCCTCCAGCGTGACGATCGGCTGGTAGTGGAGGCGGAGCTGCCCCTGCTCCAGCGCCGCGCGCAGCTCGGCCTCCGTCCGCATCACCGCCATGGCCTGGCGGCGCAGGTTGGCGTCGAACAGGTCGATGCGCGCCCGTCCGCCCGACTTGGCGCGGTACATGGCGAGGCTGGCGTCGCGCAGCATGTCCTCGGCCCGGTCGTAGCCGGTGGCGCTGAGGGCGACGCCGATGGAGGCGGTGACCACCAGATCGTGACCGTCGAGGGTCACCGGCCGGGCGATGGCCTGGGCGATGCGTTCCGCCGCCTCGACGGCGTCGCTGGCGTCGCCGATGTCGTCGATCAGGACGCCGAACTCGTCGGCCGACAGGCGGGCCAGCGTGTCGCCGATGCGCCGGACCTCCTTCAGCCGCTCGGCGATCGCCTTCAGCAGCCGGTCGCCGGTCGGGGTGCCGAGCGCGTCGTTGATCGACTTGAAGCGGTCGAGATCGACGATCACCGCGGCGAACAGCCGGCCGCCGCCGCGCCGGTTGCGGTCCAGCGCCTGGCTGATGCGGTCGAGCAGCAGGGTCCGGTTGGGCAGTCCGGTCATCGTGTCGTGGACGGCGTCGAAGAGCAGCTGCTCCTCCGCCCGCTTGCGCGCGGTGATGTCGGTCATCGATCCGGCCATGCGCACGGCCCGCCCGTCGGCCCCGCGCACCGCCAGCCCGCGGATCAGCACCCACAGCGTGCCGCCGTCGGCGTGGCGCATGCGGCATTCATGCTGCAGATGCTCCCGCTGGCCGGAGAGATGCAGCGAGATGGCGGTGTTCAGTCCCGGCCGGTCGAGCGGCTCGACCCGCTTCATCCAGTCCACCAGCGTGCCGGCCAGCGCCTCGTCCCGGCAGCCCATCATCTCCCGCCAGCGGGGGGAGTAGTAGACCTCGCCCGTGTCGATCCGCCAGTCCCACAGCCCGTCGGCGGCACCCGCGGCGGCGAGCGCGTAGCGTTCCTCGCTGTCGCGCAGCCTCTGCTCTGCCAGCTTGCGGTCGGTGACGTCGGCCTGGCTGCCGACCAGCCGGACCGGCCGCCCCTCGGCCGACAGCACGGCGACGCCGCGGCAGGCCATCCAGCGCAGGCCGCCGTCGGCGTGGCGGATGCGGTATTCGATCTCGAAGGGGGCGTCGCGCCGCTCGCCCAGCCGGTCGAGCGCCTGCAGCAGGGCCGGCCGGTCCTCCGGCGCCACGCGGTCCAGCCATTCCGCGGGGCTGTCGCCCACCTCGGCCTCGGACAGGCCGAGCAGCGACCGCCAGCGCGGCGAGTAGTAGACCCGGCCGGCGGCGAGGTCCCAGTCGTAGAGCCCGTCGTTGCTGGCGGCGGCGGCGAGCGCGTAGCGCTCCTCGCTGCGGCGCAGCTCCCGCTCGGCCCGCTTGCGCTCGGTGATGTCGGAGACGGAGCCGACCAGCCGCACCGGATCGCCGGTGTCGTCCATCACCGCCGTGCCGCGGCAGGCCAGCCAGCGCCAGCCGTCGGACTTCAGCGCCAGATCCGGCTGGTCGGCCCGCCGCACCCGGTGCTCGATCTGGAAAGGGACGGACAGGCCGACCATCTGTCCTTCGAAGGACGCGTGCAGCCAGTCGACGTCGTCGGGGTGGACGAGGGCCAGCCAGTCGTCGGGACGGTTGTCCGGACCACCCGTCACGGCCGGCGGCAGGCCGAGGAAATCCTTGAAGCGGGGGGAGAGGTACAGCGTATCCGTCCGCAGATCCCAATCCCACACGCCTTCCGATCCGGCCTTTTCCGCCAGCAGATAGCGATCGATGCTGCCGCCTGCCATCCTCTCGCCCGATCCTGTCCCCGGCCCGGCGGAGGGTTAACCCGCACTTCACCGTTGTAAAGGCCACTTTAATGAAGGCGGTGTGAACAAGAAATGAAGACCGTCGCGATCACCGATTTCGCGTTGCGCGGCAGTCGCGGCAGTCGCGGCTCCACGAAGCCTTCCCCGTCCGGCCGCAGGGCTCTGGCGGGGCGCCGTTACTCTTGCTAGAGCTTGGCCTATGGAATGGTCCGACCAGGGCATCGTTCTGTCGGCCCGCCCGCACGGGGAGGGATCGGCGGTCGCCACGCTGCTGACCCGCGAGCACGGGCGGCACGGCGGGCTGGTCATGGGCGGCCGGTCGAGCCGCCAGCGCGGCACGCTGGAGCCGGGCACCCTGGTCGCCGCCCGCTGGCGCGGCCGGCTGGCGGAGCATCTCGGCACTTTCACGCTGGAGCCGGTGAAGGGCTATTCCGCCGCCTGGCTCGACGACCCGCTGGTGCTGGCGGCGCTGGCCAGCGCCTGCGCCCTGGTGGAGGCGGCCCTGCCGGAGCATGAGCCGCACCCCGCCCTGTTCGACGGCATGCTCGCCCTGTTCGGCCTGCTCGACACCCCGGCCTGGGCGGAGGCCTATGTGCGGTGGGAGCTGGGGCTTCTGGCGGAGCTGGGGTTCGGCCTCGACCTCGACCGCTGCGCCGTCACCGGGGCCAACGACTACCTCGCCTATGTCAGCCCGCGCACCGGACGCGCCGTCTCCGCCGTGGCGGGCGAGCCCTACCGCGACCGGCTGCTGCCGTTGCCCGACTTCCTGGCCGGGCGGGGCGGCGGCGGCCCCCTGGAGGTGGAGCGCGGGCTGCGCCTGACCGCCCATTTCCTGGAACGCCATCTGCTGAACGGGCCGCTGCCGCCGGCCCGGACCCGTCTGCGGGACCGCTACGCGCATGCGGTGGCGCGCCTGCCCTAGATCTGGTATCGAACCGTCATGAAGTCCCAAGAACCCGCTCTCGACATCCAGGAAAAGCCGCTGGCCGACGCGCTCGGCGAGCGCTACCTCAGCTATGCCCTGTCGACCATCATGTCGCGGTCGCTGCCCGACGTGCGCGACGGGCTGAAGCCGGTGCACCGGCGGCTGCTCTTCGCCATGAGCCAGCTGCGGCTGGAGCCGACCACCCCGCCCAAGAAGTCGGCCCGCGTGGTCGGCGACGTGATCGGCAAGTTCCACCCGCACGGCGACGCCTCGGTCTACGACGCGCTGGTCCGGCTGGCGCAGGACTTCGCCGTGCGCTACCCGCTGATCGACGGGCAGGGCAACTTCGGCAACATCGACGGCGACAACGCCGCGGCCATGCGGTACACCGAGGCCCGGCTGACCGAGGTCGCCAAGGCCCTGCTGGAGGGGATCGAGCAGGACGCGGTCGACTTCCGCCCCACCTACGACGGCGACGGCGACGAGCCGGTGGTCCTGCCGGCCAACTTCCCCAACCTGCTGGCCAACGGGTCGAGCGGCATCGCGGTCGGCATGGCGACCAACATCCCGCCGCACAATGTCGGCGAGATCTGCGACGCGCTGCGCCACCTGATCAAGGACCGCGACGCGTCGATCGAGACGCTGGTCGGCTTCATGCCCGGCCCGGACTTCCCAACCGGCGGCATCCTGGTCGAGCCGCGCGACGGCGTGGTGGAGGCCTACCGCACCGGCCGCGGCGCCTTCCGCCTGCGCGCCCGCTGGGCGGTGGAGAAGCTGGGGCAGGGCACCTGGCAGATCGTCGTCACCGAGATCCCCTATCAGGTGCAGAAGGCCCGGCTGGTCGAGAAGATCGCCGAGCTGCTGACCGCCCGGAAGCTGATCCTGCTGGAGGACATCCGCGACGAATCGGCGGAGGACGTCCGGCTGATCCTGGTGCCGAAGAGCCGGAACGTCGATCCGGAGGTCCTGATGGCCTCCCTGTTCCAGGCGACCGACCTGGAGATCCGCTTCTCGCTGAACATGAACGTGCTGGACGCCGACCATGTCCCGCGCGTGATGAACCTGCGCGAGGTGCTGCAGGCCTTCCTCGACCACCGGCACGAGGTGCTGGTCCGCCGGTCCCGCTACCGGATGGGCCAGATCGACCACCGGCTGGAGGTGCTGGGCGGCTATCTCGTCGCCTACCTGAACCTGGACGAGGTCATCCGCATCATCCGCGAGGAGGACGAGCCGAAGGCCGAGCTGATGCGTGCCTTCTCGCTGACCGAGGTGCAGGCCGAGGCCATCCTCAACATGCGGCTGCGCAACCTGCGCCGCCTGGAGGAGATGGAGATCCGCCGCGAGAACGAGGCGCTGACCGCCGAGAAGACGGCGCTGACCGAGCTGCTGACCGACGAGGGCAGGCGCTGGAAGCGCATCGGCGAGGAGATCGCCGAGATCAGGAAGAAGTTCGGCAGCGGCGCGCTCGGCAAGCGGCGCACCGACGTGGCCGACGCCCCGGCCCTGGTCGACGTGCCGCTCGACGCCATGGTGGAGCGCGAGCCGGTCACCGTCATCTGCTCCTCCAAGGGCTGGATCCGCGCCGTGCGCGGCCACCTGACCGAGGCCGAGCGCGACGACGTCAAGTACAAGGACGGCGACTCCAAGGGCTTCATCATCCCCTGCGAGACGACGGACAAGCTGCTGGTCTTCGCCACCAACGGCAAGTTCTTCACGCTGGCGGTGGACAAGCTGCCGCGCGGCCGCGGCTTCGGCGAGCCGGTGCGGCTGATGATCGACCTCGGCAACGACACGGACATCGTGGCCCTGTTCCCCCACCAGCCCGGCCGCAAGCTGCTGGTGGCGTCGGAGGACGGCCGCGGCTTCCAGGTGGAGGAGGCGGAGGTCGTCGCCCAGACGCGCAGCGGCAAGCAGGTGCTGAACCTGGAGTCCGGCAAGGAGGCCAAGGTCTGCCGACCGGTCGAGGGCGACCATGTGGCGGTGATCGGCAACAACCGCAAGCTCCTGGTCTTCCCGCTGGAGCAGGTGCCGGTGCTGGCCCGCGGCAAGGGGGTGCAGCTTCAGAAATACAAGGACGCCAGCCTGTCCGACCTGAAGACCTTCGTGCTGGCCGAGGGGCTGAGCTGGAAGCACGGCGAGCGGGAGTTCCGCGTCACCGACCTGACCGGCTGGCTGGGCGACCGCGCCGGGGTCGGCAAGATGCCGCCCAACGGCTTCCCCAAGGTGAACCGCTTCACCTGATCCGCCGGGGCGGTTCAGTCCGCCGCTCCGCCACATCGGACGCGCGAATCGCCCCGCCGGCCCCCGCCGGCGGGGCGAGTTCGTTTCCGCCTTTTCGTACCCGGCCAATAAGTCACTGGAATCAGGCATGGACTCGTCGGTTGGCCTTGATCGGATCTGCTTGTTTCCTGCATAGTTGGGTCGGCAAAACGAAGCTGGGACGGATCGGTCGCGAGGCCGGCGGTTAGCCCGGACGGACAGGGAGGAGACGCATGACCACCGGGACTGCGTGCGGTCTGGTGCGCCACCACGGGTGGTGCACAGCGGCCGTGGCCGGCGGCGGTGCGCCGTCCGGGATGGCCGAGTGTGCATCCTTATGTCTCCCCGCCTTCACTGCTCGTCCCGTATCCCGGCCGCTGCGCGCGGTTGCCGGAGCATCGGGCATGGATGTCTTCGGACGCACGCGAAGAACAGAATGAACAAGGGAGCCTTTGAATGAAACGTCGCGCCTTTCTGACCTCCGCCGGCGTCGGTGTCGCCGCCAGCACGCTGGCCGCTCCGGCCATCGCCCAGAGCAACCCCGAAATCAAGTGGCGGTGCGCCTCCAGCTTCCCCAAGAGCCTGGACACCATCTATGGCGGTGCCGAGTTCGTCGCCCGCCGCGTCGCCGAACTGACCGAGGGCAAGTTCCAGATCCGCGTGTTCGCCGGCGGCGAGATCGTCCCGGGCCTGCAGGTGCTGGACGCGGTGAAGGACAACACGGTGGAGTGCGGCCACACCGTCTCCTACTATTATGTCGGCAAGGATCCGACCTTCGCCTTCGACAGCGCGATGCCCTTCGGCCTGAACGCCCGCCAGCAGAACGCCTGGATGACCCATGGCGGCGGCCGGGAGCTGATGCGGGAGTTCTTCAAGGGCTACAACATCATCCAGTTCGCCGCCGGCAACACCGGCACCCAGATGGGCGGCTGGTTCCGCAAGGAAATCAAGACCGTCGAGGATCTGAAGGGCCTGAAGTTCCGCATCGGCGGCTATGCCGGCACCATCATGTCGCGTCTCGGCGTCGTGCCGCAGCAGATCGCCGGCGGCGACATCTATCCGGCGCTGGAGAAGGGCACCATCGACGGCGCCGAGTGGGTCGGCCCCTATGACGACGAGAAGCTCGGCTTCAACAAGGTCGCCAAGTACTACTACTATCCGGGCTGGTGGGAAGGCGGGCCGCAGGTCTCCTTCCTCACCAACATCAGCCAGTACGAGACGCTGCCGAAGCACTACAAGGCCGCGCTGGAGGCCGCCTGCGCCGAGGCGACCCTGGACATGACCGGCAAGTACGACGTCCAGAACATGCTCGCGGTGAAGCGGCTCGTCGCCTCCGGCACGCAGCTCCGGCCCTACCCGAACGAGGTGCTGCAGGCCTGCTTCCAGGCGGCCATCGACACCTACGAGGAAGAGGCTGCGAAGAACGAGAAGTTCCGCAAGGTCTACGAGCAGTGGCGCAAGTTCCGCGAGGACGAGTACCTGTGGTTCCGCGTTGCCGAATACAGCTTCGACCGCTTCGTCTACAGCGCTCCGCCGCTGGCGAAGAAGTAAGCCGCTCTCCGGAGCGACCTGGAAGGCCCCGCGAAAGCGGGGCTTTTCTTTTTGCCCCTCTTCCGTTCGTGGCCGTGCCGGATGGCGGCGCTGCACCGGATGGCGGCAAAGGAAAAGGGCCCAGGATCGCTCCTGAGCCCTCTGGCGGTTGGATCGCAGCGTTACTTCTGCTGAAGCTGCTTCATGATGTCGGCGTTCGGATCATCCTCCTGCTGGCCGGGGAAGGCCGGCGGGCCGTCCGTTCCGCTGTCGAAGGCGGGGATCTCGATCTTCACCTTGTCGAGGTCGATCGGAGCCTGCTTGTCCAGGCCGGCGCTGACCAGCTCGGGGAAGCTGATGACGATCGCCACCATGATGACCTGGATGACGACGAAGGGCACGGCACCCCAGTAGATCTGCGCGGTGGTGATCTTCTCCGTCAGCTTGCCCGTCACCTTGTCGATGTAGTCGGTGCGCGGGGCGACGCTGCGCAGGAAGAACAGCGCGAAGCCGAAGGGCGGGTGCATGAAGCTGGTCTGCATGTTGACGCCAAGCAGCACGCCGAACCAGATCAGGTCGATGCCCAGCTTGTCCGCCACCGGCCCCAGCAGCGGCACGATGATGAAGGCCAGCTCGAAGAAGTCGAGGAAGAAGGCCAGCAGGAAGATCAGGATGTTGCAGACGATCAGGAAGCCGAGCTGGCCGCCCGGCAGGCTGGTCATCAGATGCTCGACCCACAGGTCGCCGTTCACCGCGCGGAACACCAGGCCGAAGACGGTGGAGCCGATCAGGATGAACAGGACGAAGCTCGACAGCTTGGCCGTGCTGTCCATGGCCTGCTTCAGCAGGCCGAAGCTCAGCTTGCGCTTGGCCAGCGCCAGCAGCATGGCGCCGGTGGCGCCCATGGCGCCGCCCTCGGTCGGGGTGGCGACGCCGATGAAGATGGTGCCCAGCACCAGGAAGATCAGCACCAGCGGCGGGACCAGCGAGGTCAGGACGCGCAGCAGGAGCTGGGCGCCGCGCAGCGAGCGGGCCTCCGGCGGCAAGGCGGGGGCGCACTCCGGCTTGATGATGGTCATCACCAGGATGTAGCCGGCATAGAGGCCGGTCAGCACCAGGCCGGGGATCAGCGCGCCGGCATACATGTCGCCGACCGACCGGCCGAGCTGGTCGGCCAGCACGATCAGCACCAGCGACGGCGGGATGATCTGCGCCAGCGTGCCCGACGCGGCGATGACGCCAGACGCGATGCGCCGGTCGTAACCGTAGCGCAGCATGATCGGCAGCGAGATCAGGCCCATCGAGATGACGGAGGCCGCCACCACGCCGGTGGTCGCCGCCAGCAGCGCGCCGACGAAGATCACCGCATAGGCGAGGCCGCCGCGCAGCGGCCCGAAGAGCTGTCCGATCGTGTCGAGCAGGTCTTCCGCCATGCCCGACCGTTCGAGGATCAGTCCCATGAAGGTGAAGAAGGGGATCGCCAGCAGCGTGTCGTTGCGCATGATGCCGAACACGCGTTCCGGCAGGGCCTGGAACAGGGCCGGCGTCAGCAGCCCCAGCTCGATGCCGATCAGGCCGAAGACCAGCCCGTTGGCGGCCAGCGCGAAGGCGACGGGGAACCCCATCAACAGGAAGAGCATCAGCGCCGCGAACATCAGCGGCGCCATATTCTCGATCAGGAAATGCGTCATCGTCTGAAATCCCGCGCCGTCAGGAGTGGCCGTGCATCTTCTCGCCCGGCTCGTCGATCGCGCCGGCGAGATAGGCGATGCGCTTGATCAGCTCGGACACGCCCTGCAGGGTCAGCAGGAAGAAGCCGGCCGGGACCAGGAACTTGGAGGGCCAGCGGATCAGGCCGCCGGCGTCGCTCGACATCTCGTTCGTCAGGTAGCTGTCCATGAACATCGGCCAGGACAGGACCATGATGAGGATCGTCATCGGGAACATGAAGACGAGGATGCCGAAGATGTCGACCCAGGCCTGCACCCGCTTGGAGAAGCGGCCCAGGATGATGTCGATCCGGATATGTTCGTTGCGCAGGAACGTGTAGCCGGCGCAGAGCAGGAACACCGCGGAGAACAGGTACCACTGCAGTTCCAGCCACGCATTCGAGCTGTGGTTGAGGCTGTAGCGGATCACGGCGTTGCCGGAACTGACGAGGACGGCCAACAGCACCAGCCAATAGGTCAGCTTCCCGATCCCATCGTTGACGGCATCGATCAGCCTGCTGAGCGCGAGCAGGACTCTCAACGGAGGACCTCCCTGTTTATTGCTGCGGCTCTTTGTGCCGCATTGCCTTTTGTAATGTCCACTTTCGCGACGTCGGCTAGGCCCGGCGTCAGAGGCCATTCGGCCGGACAGACTACCACTAAGTGGCATGAAACCGCAGGACTATTCCCCGCGCGGCCGGTTCACGCAAGGGATACGAAGGAGCTACGTAGAATCCCGTAGAGGTGACGCTTGCCGCTGCTGCCAAGGTGCCGGTCAGGGGCGGGATCGGCCTTCATCCGGTACCAGCCGTCGCGTCCCAGCGCCTCCAGCGGCTGGAACCGCACCTTGTAGGCCATCTTGCGGCTCTGCTCGATCCAGTAGCCGAGATAGACGTGCGGCAGCCCTTCCGCGCGCGCCCGCTCGATCAGGCCGAGGATCATGAAGGTGCCCAGGCTGCGCCGTTCCTGCCGCGCGTCGTAGAAGCTGTAGACCGCCGAGAAGCCGTCGGTCAGCCGGTCGATCAGCATGCAGCCGATCAGCCGGCCGGTGGCGTCGCGCGCCTCCAGCAGGCCGGTGTCGGCCCGTCCCTCGTCCACCATGGCGGCGAAGTCGCCCATGGCCATGCGCGCCATGTCGGAATCGCCGTGGCGCGAGGCCTGGTAGCCGGCGAACAGGCGGTACTGCTCCGCCGTGGCGTAGGCCGGCCGCTCGGTCAGCCGGACGTCCTGGTTCAGCTTCAGCACGCGCTTTTGCGAGCGGGTCGGCTCGAACTCCGCCACCGGGACGCGGACGGGCACGCAGGCGTGGCAGTTGGGGCAGACGGGGCGGTAGACGATGTCGTGGCTGCGCCGGAACCCGGCACGCGACAGGGTGGAGTTCACCTCCGCCGCGTACGGGCCGATCAGCCGCGTGAACAGCTTGCGCTCCACCCGTCCCGGCAGGTAGGGGCAGGGCATCGGCCCCGACCGGAAGAATTGCTGCAACGGGCGTTGCGGCGGCTGGATGACCGACATTTCGCCTACGGTGTGCTTGGACCCACGGCTCCCAGATTACTGCGACTGTTCCGTTACGGCCAGCGGCGCGTCCAGCCCGAAGAAGGCCTGTCCGATTTCGTTGGTGACGCCGTTCATCTGAAGCTGGATCCAGTCGAGATACTCGTGCAGCCCGTCGCGCAGCACGCCCTCGATCGGGCGGGACAGCAGGCCGGCCAGCAGCTCGTCCACCCGCTCCATGGCCGCACTGCCGCCGCGCAGCTCGTAGCGGGAGCGCAGCCGGGTCAGCACCCCGTCGATCTGGCGGACGCACATCACCACCGACCGCGGGAAGCCCTCGTTGAACAGCATGAAGCCGGCCACCGTGGCGGGCGTCATGCCACGCGGATAGACGCGGCGGAAGGCGTGGTAGCCGGCGGTGCAGCGCAGCACCGTCATCCACTGGCTGATGTCCAGCGTCGACCCGACCTCCATCGGCGAGGGCAGCAGCGTGTGGTACTTGATGTCCAGCAGCCGCGTGGTCTGGTCGGCCCGCTCGATGTATTTGCCGAGCTGATAGAAGTACCAGCCCTGGTCGCGGTAGAAGGTGCCCTCGGTGATGCCGGTGTGGGTCTGGCACTCCTCCTTGATCCAGGTGCAGACCTTGGACAGGTTCGGCATCGGGACGTCCCGCGCCGACATCTCCTGCAGCTTCTTGTGGAAGACGTTGATCTGCGTCCACATCTCGGTCGAGATCCAGGGGCGCAGCGTCCGGGCGTTCTCCCGCGCCATCCGCAGCATCGACAGCAGCGAGTTGGGCGCCTGCGGGTCGAACATGTAATAGTGGATCACCGCCTCCGCCGTCGGCCGGTCGTGGCGGCTGAAGAAGTCCTTCTCGTCGGCGTTGAGCTGGACGATGGAGAACCAGTTTGTGGCGCCGCGGGTGTCGCGGGCGAAGGTCTCGTGCACATCGAGGATGCGGGCGAGATTCTCCGCCCGCTCCATGTAGCGGGCCATCCAGAAAATGCACTCGGCATACCGGGCGAGCAGGTTCATGCCGCACCCCCTTCCAGAACCCAGGTGTCCTTGGAACCGCCGCCCTGGGAGGAGTTGACGATCAGCGTGCCCTTCTTCAGTGCGACGCGCGACAGGCCGCCGGGCAGCACCCAGGTGCTCCTGCCGGTGATGGCGAAGGGACGCAGGTCGACGTGGCGCGGCTCGATCCCGTCGTCGGTCACGGTCGGGCAGACCGACAGGTCGACCACCGGCTGGCTGATGTAGTTGGCCGGATCGGCCAGCAGCTTCGCCCGGCATTCCTCCAGCTCGGCCCTGCTGGCGCGCGGGCCGATTGTGATGCCGTAGCCGCCGGCCTCGCCCACCGGCTTGACCACCAGGTCCGCCAGATGGTCCAGCGTGTACTGCAGCGCGTCGGGCTCGCGGCAGATGCGGGTGTCGACGTTGGGGATGATCGGCTCCTGGTCCAGGTAGTACTTGATCATCCGCGGCACGTAGCAATAGACCGCCTTGTCGTCGGCGACGCCGGTGCCGATGGCGTTGGCCAGCGCCACGTTGCCCTTGCGGTAGGCCTCCAGGATGCCGGGAACGCCCAGCAGGCTGTCGGGGTTGAAGGCCCGCGGGTCGAGGAAGGCGTCGTCCAGGCGGCGGTAGATCGAATGGACCGGGGCGAGGCCGTTGGTCGTCTTCATGTAGACGCGGTCGTTCTCCACCACCAGGTCGCGCCCTTCGACCAGCGGCACGCCCATCTCGCGCGCCAGGAAGATGTGCTCGAAATAGGCGGAGTTGTAGCTGCCGGGCGACAGCAGCACGACCTGCGGGTCGACCACCCCCTGCGGCGCGATCTCCATCATCGCTTCCAGCAGCTTGTGGCCGTAATTGTCGACCGGGCGGATGCCGATGTCCTGCATCAGGTCGGGGAAGACCCGCTGCATCATGTGCCGGTTCTCGACCACGTAGGAGACGCCGGACGGCACGCGGCCGTTGTCCTCCAGCACGCGGAAGGTGCCCTGGCGGTCGCGCACCAGATCGGTGCCCATGATGTGGATGTAGGTGTCGAAGGGCACGTCCAGCCCGACCATCTGCGGGCGGAAATTGGCGTTGCGCTCCACCAGGTCGCGCGGGACGACGCCGTCCTTCAGGATCTTCTGGTCGTGGTAGATGTCGTGGAGGAAGAGGTTCAGCGCCGCGACGCGCTGCTTGACCCCGGCCTCCAGATGGCTCCACTCGGCGGCGGAGATCACGCGGGGGATGATGTCGAAGGGCAGGATCCGGTCGACCGCCTCCTTGTCCGAATAGACCAGGAAGGTGATGCCGAGGTTGTAGAGCTCCCGCTCCGCATCCTGCGCGCGGCGGCGCAGCTCCTCGAAATCGAGCCCCGACAATCGCTGGCGGATCAGGGCGGCGTGGTCGGCGGGACAGTCCCGGCCGCCGAACAGCTCGTCATGGTAAGGGCCGGGATCGTAGGACGACAAAAGGTCAGTAGGTTTGGCCTCGGGTACGCTCACGGACTCCCCCGCGCTAGTCACGGACCATGGTCAGCCGGCCGATCGGCAAGGCTTGCGTTAAGGAGTATGACCTATCGCCGCGCGCCTTGAACAGGTGAAACACGCCCGTCATTGTGCGACGCAATGTCAAAAGAGGAGAATTGCGATGCGGCCCGCCAGGAAGCTAGCGCTTAGGTGCTGGCGCCGGTGAGGCTTTGGTCGCGGGCGCTGCACCGGAGGCGGAGGCGCCGCCCGGCGCGGGCGGGACCGTTTGGGTCTCCCGCAGTAGCACCATGCTGACCCGTCGGTTGCGCGGGCTGCCCGGCTGGTCGGCGACCAGCGGCTCGCGGTCGGCCCGGCCGACCACGTCCTGGATGCGGGATTCGTCGATGCCGCCGGCGATCAGCGCCCGGCGGGTGGCGTTGGCGCGTTCCGACGACAGGTCCCAGTTGTCCCGGCCGGAGCCGGCGGGGAAGGGGGTGCCGTCGGTGTGGCCGCTGATCGACAGCTTGTTGGGCAGCTTCGCCAGCGCCTTGGCGACCTGGGTGACGAGCTGGCGGGTCTGCGGATACATCTGGCCCGAGCCGCCCGGGAACATCGACACGCGGTCCTGGTCGACGATCTGGATGCGCAGGCCTTCCGGCGTCTGGTCGATCATCAGGTTCTGCGCCAGCGGCTCCAGCTCCGGGACCGACTGGATGGCCTGGCGGATCTCGGTGGCGGCCTGCTGGAACTGGCGCGCCTCCATCTGGGCGTCCTGCAGCTTCTCGCCCGCCTCCTTCACCCGCTCGGCGAAGTCGGACAGCTTCTCCCCCGGCTTCTGGCCGGGGATGCCCAGCTGCTTGGCCGTCTCCTCCAGCCGCTGCTGGTACTGCAGCCGCGTCTCGTTCGGCTTCTGCTCGGCGCCGGAGCCAGCGCCGGAGGCGTTGCCGGCACCGGCGCCGGTGCTGTTGCCCGGGCCGGTTCCCGCCCCGGGGCCGGCCTCGGTCGCCGGACCGTTGCTCGCCGCCTCGGTCGGGTCGTCGGCGTCCTCCGTCTCCTGCGAGGAATAGCCGGGCGGGCCGGAGACCGAGGCGCTGGAGGACATCGGCGAGGAGGGGGAAATCTGCGCGCCCGGCGCGGTGATGGTCTTGCCGCCCAGCATGCCGCCGGAGCCCGACTGTTCGCGGCTGACCGACACCGGGGAGAAATAGTCGGCGATGCCCTTGCGCTGGTCCGAGGTCGTGACGTTCAGCAGCCACAGCAGCAGGAAGAAGGCCATCATCGCGGTCACGAAGTCGGCATAGGCCACCTTCCAGGCGCCGCCGTGGTGGCCGCCATGGCCACCCTTCTTCTTCTTGATGATGATCGGCTGTTCGGAGCCGCCTTGGTTCGAGGCCATGCTGTCCGCAGGAACGGGGCCGGCGGTCGACGCGGCCGGTTGACGCGATCGAACGGTGCGACAGCTTCCTTAAGATCAGTTTAACGCTCGGGACCGGGCAGTTGCGGCTTGCACCCGGCGCCCCGCTGGGATAAGCCCGGAGCCTCGCCCGTTTCCGCAGAGCCAGCACAGGCTGCCATGACTGCCACGACCGTCGCCTCCCCCTTCGATGCCCGCTCCTTCCGCAGTGCGCTGGGATGCTTCGCCACCGGAATCGCGGTCGTCACCACCCTGGAGCCGGACGGCCAGCCGGTCGGCGTGACGGTCAACTCCTTCTCCTCCGTCTCGCTCGACCCGCCGCTGGTGCAGTTCTGCCTGGGCCGCGCGGCGCAGTCCTTCGCCGCCTTCACCGCCGCCCCGTCCTTTGCCGTCAACATCCTGGCCGACGACCAGGAGGACCTGTCCGTCCGCTTCTCCCGCCGCGAGCAGCAGGAGCGCTGGGGCGGCGTGGCGGTGGAGCGCTGGGACAGCGGCGTGCCGATCCTCGCCGGCTGCCTCGCCTCGCTGGAATGCGACCGCGAGCACCTGTTCGACGCCGGCGACCACGTCATCGTCGTCGGCCGCGTCCGCCGCCTGGCCTCCCGTCCGGACGGCAGGCCGCTTCTCTACTTCCGCGGCGGCTACGCGGCGCTGGCGGAGTAGGACGCGAACCCGGAGCCCACGGCGCGGACCTTCCGGCCCGCCCCCTGACACTCCGGATCGCCTGCAGGGGCGCCGACCGCCCTCACGACACCTCGTTCATCAGCTCGGTCGGGAAGCCGCCCTCGCGCAGCACGGCGATCAGCGACCGGACATGGCTCTGGTCGCGGGTCTCCAGCACGACGTCCACCTCGGCCATCTTCACCGGCACATTGTGGAACAGGCGCTGGTGGTGCACCTCCACGATGTTGGCGCCGGCCTCGCCCAGCAGCCGGGCGACGCGGGCCAGCGCGCCGGGGGCGTCGGTGATGCCGATGCGCAGCCGGACGATCCGCCCCTCGTAGACCAGCCCGCGCATCATCACCTGCGCCAGGATGCGGGCGTCGATGTTGCCGCCGGAGACCACCACGCCGACGCTGCGGCCGGCGAACAGCGACGGGTTGTCCAGCACCGCCGCCAGGGCGGCCGCCCCGGCGCCCTCGGCGACCGTCTTCTGCATGGTGGCGAGGCGGAAGACCGCCTCCTCCAGCCGCGCCTCGCCGACCTCGACCACCTCGTCCACCAGCTCGCGGATGATCGGCAGGGTCAGCCCGCCGGGCGCCTTGACGGCGATGCCCTCGGCGATGGTGGCGCCGCCGCAGACGATCGGCTTGCCGGCCAGCGCCTGCCGCATGGCGGGATAGAAGCTGCACTGCACGCCGACCAGCCGCAGTTCGGGCTTCAGCGCCTTGGCGGCCACGGCGATGCCGGCCATCAGCCCGCCGCCGCCGATCGGCACCACCAGCGTGTCGAGCGCCGGCACCGCCTCCAGGAACTCCAGCGCGACGGTGCCCTGGCCGGCGGCGATGTAGGGGTCGTCATAGGGATGGACGAAGACGTAGCCCTCCTGCTTCGCCAGCTCGTTGGCGAAGGCGCCGGCGTCGCTCAGCGTGTCGCCGTGCAGCCGGACGGTCGCCCCCAGGCTCTGCGTCCGCTCCACCTTGGTGAAGGGGGTGAAGTTGGGCATGACGATGGTCGAGCGGATGCCGAGCAGCCCGGCATGGCGGGCCACCGCCTGGGCGTGGTTGCCGGCCGACATGGCGATCACGCCGGCCTGCCGTTCGGCCTCGCTCAGCGACAGCAGCTTGTTGACGGCGCCGCGCTCCTTGAAAGCGCCCGTGGCGTGCTGGTTTTCCAGCTTCAGGTGGATCGTACAGCCCGCCAGTTCCGATAGCCGCGGCGCCGGCACGGCCGGCGTTGCGGAAATGTGGCCCGCGATGCGCGCCGCGGCGGCGCGCACGTCGTCCAACGTGATGGTCATTCCTGTGTCCCGACGTTGCGTGGTGTGAGAGTCAGCACCTCCGCCCCTGCCGCCGCCAGCGTGCCACGGTCGCCGGCCAGACGCAACGAGCCCCCGTCCCGCCAGGTCGAAACCAGGTCCCCCAGTGCCGGGAGAAGGGATTTCCCGACTGTCCGGTGGCGATGACGAACCGCGAGTTGTCCAGGTCCGCGAGGTCATACACGGCGCGGTAGCCGGCGCCGTGGACATGGGCGAAGGGGGCCGCGGAATCGCGGATCCGCGTCGTGCCGCGATTCACGGTGAAGAAGCCGCCGTCGGTCTCGATGGACAGGTCGAGCAGATCCTTCACCAGCGGGATGGCGCCGAGCAGCCGGTGGTTCAGCGCCGCGCGATGCTCCGTCCCCCAGCGCCAGGACCGCATGTCCGGCCCCTGGCGGGCCTGGATGCGCGACAGGGCGACGGCCAGCGCCCCGTCCACCATGTCCTTGCAGCTCTCCCGCGTCGGGGTGGTGACGTCGTCGCACCAGCCGCGCCCGCCCGTTCCGGCCGGCGGACGCAGCGCCCGCAGCACGGCGGCCGGCCGCAGGTCCCAGTAGGAGGGGAAGGCCTCGCCCAGCTCGTCGGCGAAGATCACGCGCACCAGCTCGCGCTGCCAGGATTCGAAGATCAGCGGCTCCGGCCGGTTGCGGTCCATCCGGCCGTCCCAGCCCTTCAACAGGGCCAGCGCCTCGCCCGCCCGGCCGTCGGTGGAGGCCAGCTCCAGCAGGGCCGGCAGCAGCTCGCGGGCGGGCAGGGAGACGGCGTCCATCTGCTGGGCGGCGACCTGCTCTACCGAATGGCTGCCGGTCCCCAGCATCTCGACGATGCGGCGGGCGCGCGACGGGTCGGGCCAGTCGGCGGCGAGGTGGTGGCGGTAGCCCGGCCCGACCACCGCGTTGTTGGCGTTGACGAACTGGCCGGACGGCGGGTTGACCGCCTGGGGAAGCTCGTCGAAGGGGATGAAGCCGGTCCAGTCATGCTCCCCGGTCCAGCCGGGGACGGGCACCCGTCCGTCGCCGCTGCGGCGGATCGGCACGCGGGCGGGGGCGAGGAAGCCGACCGTGCCGGCGGTGTCGGCATAGACGACGTTCTGCTGCGGGGCGACATGCAGGCGCAGCGCCTCGCGCACCGCCGCCGCGTCGGCCGCGTGGTTCAGGCGGTAGAGCGCCTCGGCGGAGCTGTCGTCGCCGGCAAGGCCGGGGAAGGCCAGCGCCATCACATGGTCCGGCGGCGCGCCGCCGGCGCCGTCCAGCAGGGTGGAGACGACCGGACCGTGCCGCGTCTCGCGCACCGTCAGCCGCTCCTCCGCCGCGCCGGCGATGCGGATGGCTTCGGTGCGGCTGGCGAAGGGCCGGCTGCCGCCGGGAACGAGGTAGCGGGTCGGATCGGCCGGGTCGATCTTCTCGATGAACAGGTCCTGGGTGTCGCTGTGGGTGGTGGTGAAGCCCCAGGCGACGCGGCCGTTGTGCCCCAGGATATGCAGCGGCACCCCCGGTACGGTGGCGCCCGCCACGGTGAAGCCGGGCGTCACGATCCGCGCGAGGTACCAGAGGATCGGCGCCTCCAGTCCCAGATGCGGATCGTTGGCCAGGATCGGCTTGCCGGTGGTGGTGCGGCTGCCGTCCAGCACCCATTCGTTGGAGGCGGTGTCGAAGCCCAGCTCGGGCAGCAGGGCCAGCGCGCGGGTCAGCTCCTCGCCGGTGAAGGCCGCCGCCAGCGTGACGGGGGAGCCGGGCGGGTCGGCCGGGAACAGATCCTCCACCTGCTGCGGCGACAGGGTCTGCAGCAGCCGGGCGCGCACCCCCTCCTCCCGGTAGTTGCCGGAGAGCTGCAGCGCCATCAGCTTCGCCCACACGAGGCTGTCGGCGACGCGCCAGGGCTCCGGTTCGTGGTGGAGGAGCTGGAACTCGATCGGCAGCGGTTCCCGCCGCGTCTTCAGATAGGCGTTCACCCCCTCGGCATAGGCTGTGAAGGCGGCCTTGGCCTCCGGCGACAGGGTGGCCTCCATCTGTTCCGCCGCGCGATGGAGGCCGAGCGTGCGCATGGAACGGTCGAGCCGCAGCGCCCAGTCGCCGAGGCGGGTGCCCACCAGCTCCGCCAGCCGGCCGGCGCCGGCGCGGCGCGTCATCTCCATCTGCCACAGCCGGTCCTGGGCGTGGACATAGCCGAGCGCGCGGTAGGCGTCGCGCTCGCCGGCCGCGAAGATGTGGGGGATGCCCCGGGCATCGCGCAGCACCTCCACCGGCTTCTCCATGCCCGCCCCCGCGGCGGCGCCGCTGGTCGCCGGCTGGTCGAGCCACAGCCACAGCAGGAAGCCGCCGACCCCCAGCACCGCAAGCAGGAGGATGAGAAGCAGGGCGGACAGCAGCGCGAACAGGCGGCGGATCATCGGGGCTCCGTCAGGGGTGGCGATCGCGTCCAGCCTGACAGCCCGCCGCCGGCAACAGAAGGCTTGCCTTGGTGGTAGGGGGGTGCCGTCGGTAAAAGGAGGGGGCGTGACGCCACGAGGGAACCGCGATGACCGACCCCAGCCCGCCGCCGGGAAACCCCGGCCCGACCGGCCCGCATGCCCCGATCCGGGCGGCCTTGCGCACGGTCCTGCGCCCCGTCGTGACGGTGCTGGCGCTGCTGTACTTCCTGGTCGACGCGCTGGTCTATTGGGTGATCCGGCCCTTCGCCGCCTGGATCGGCCGCCGCCGCGTCTTCGCCCTTTTCGCGGCCTGGGTCTCCGGGCTCGGCCCCTATCCGACGCTCGCCCTCTTCCTCGTCCCGCTGATCGTGCTGGAGCCGGCGAAGCCGGTCGGCGCCTGGCTGGTCGGCACCGGCCGCCCGGTGGAGGGCGCGCTGGTCATCGCCGTCGCCGAGCTGCTGAAGGTCACGCTGGTGGAGCGGCTGTTCCGCCTCGGCCGCGACAAGCTGATGACCATCCCGGCCTTCGCCTGGGTCCATGTCCGGCTGGTGGCCTGGCTCGGCTGGCTGAAGGGGCTGCCGCCCTGGCTGGCGGTGGTCGCCGCGGCGCGGCGCGTGAAGCAGGCGGCGCGGACGCTGGCGCTCGTCGTCCGGCAGTGGGTGACCTGACCCCGCCCGCCGCCAAGGTCATGGCGCCACGCCCATCGCGTGTATTGATTGTGACGAATTGCACGGACGCTTGCCGAGTCGGAATTGCATCCCCATACTCCGCGCCGGACTGAGGAGGATCGGCGGTTGATGGGGCGCATCTCGACGTTGCTGGCGGCAGGCCTGATCGCGGTGGCGGCATCGTCCGCCGGCGCCGCGGAGGCCTCGAAGGCCACGCCGCCGAAGGCGGCCTCCAGTACTACGCCGAAGGCGGCCTCCAGTACCACGCCGAAGGCGGTCTCCAGTGCCACGCCAAAGGCGGCTTCGGCTGCCGGCGACCGCCTGTCCGACTGCGCCGCGGCGGAGCGCGGGGACCCGCAGGCGGCCTTCCGGCTCGCCAAGCGCTACCTGTTCGGCAACGGGGTGGCGCGCGACCGCCGGCTGGGCATGGCGTGGCTGCGGGCCGCCGCCAGCAACGGCCATCCCGAGGCGCGGCGGCAGGTCAACTACATCCCCGGCCGCATGGGCCAGATCCGCCCCTGGTGCCGGTCGGGCGGCGGACCGCTGCGCGGCCCGACCCCGCCGCCGGCGGAGATCGTCAAGCTGGTCAACGACATCGCGGCGAAGCACGGGCTCGACCCGGCGCTCGTCCTGGCGGTGATCCAGGCGGAGAGCGCCTTCCGCACCGACGCCGTGTCGCCCAAGGACGCCGCCGGCCTGATGCAGCTCATCCCGGAGACGGCGGAGCGCTTCGCCGTGCACGACATCTTCGACCCGGCGGAGAACATCCGCGGCGGGGTGAAGTACCTGCGCTGGCTGCTCTCCTACTTCCAGGGCGACGTGACGTTGGCGCTGGCCGGCTACAACGCGGGCGAAAAGGCGGTCGACCGCTACAAGGGCATTCCCCCGTACGAGGAGACGCGCAACTATGTGCGGATCATCCGGCAGATGTACGGGGCGGAGCGGCATCCCTTCGACCCGCGCATCGCGGAACCCTCGCCGGCGGTGGTCCGCCAGGCGGCCGACCTGTCGAAGCCGAACAAGGGCTGAGGCGGGGCCGGCCGGCCCCACCCCGGCCGGCGGCTCGCCGAGACCAGCCCGCAAGACCAGGGAGTGCGCACGCCGTGCCGATGTCTGAACGCAGCTTTCTCGGCCTCAGCCCAGCGGGCTTCCACAAGGTCGCCTACACCCAGTGGGGGCGCGACGATGCCGCCCGCACCGCGGTGTGCGTCCATGGCCTGACGCGCAACGGCCGCGACTTCGACGCGCTGGCGCTCGACCTCGCCGACCGCTACCGCGTAGCCTGCCCCGACGTGGTGGGGCGGGGGCGCAGCGACTGGCTGCCGGTCCCGGCGCTCTACGGCTATCCGCAATATTGCGCCGACATGAACGCCCTGATCGCCCGGCTGGGGGTGGCGGAGCTGGACTGGGTCGGCACCTCGATGGGCGGGCTGATCGGCATGATGCTGGCCGCCCAGCCGAACAGCCCGATCCGCCGGCTGGTGATCAACGATGTCGGGCCCTTCGTCGCCAAGGCCGGGCTGCAGCGCATCGCCGACTATGTCGGCAAGGACCCGGTGTTCGAGGACATCGCGGCCGTCGAGTCCTACCTGCGCTTCGTCCTGATGGGCTTCGGCCGGCTGCCCGACGAGTGCTGGCGCCACATGGCGGAGCACGGCGCCCGCCGCCTGCCGGACGGGCGCTTCGGCCTCGCCTATGATCCCGGCATCGGCGACGCCTTCAAGACGCAGCCGATCGGCGACGTCGATCTGTGGGCGGTGTGGGACCGCATCCGCTGCCCGGTCCTGGTGCTGCGCGGCGCCGATTCCGACCTGCTGACCGCCGGGACGGCCGAGGAGATGGGCCGCCGCGGCCCCGGCGCCCGGGTGGTGGAGATCGCCGGCACCGGCCACGCCCCCTCGCTGATGGTCGAGGAGCAGAAGGCCGTCGTCCGCAGCTTCCTGCTGGAAGGGTAGGGGTTCCGCAACCAGGGCCGGAGGCCGCCGCGCATGAAGGGCATCGCCATCGCCGTCCTCGGGCTCGCCGCGCTGGCCGTCTGGCCGGCCGGCGCCCAGCGGCCGGGCGGCGGACGCGATGCCCTGGACTGGCTGGCGGGGGAGCCGGTCACCCTGCTCGACTGGGGCATGGTGCGGCTGCGCGAGGATCTCGACCGCGCCGTCGATGCGGTGGCGCGCGAGACCCGCTCCACCGTCGAGCGGACCGGCGTCTTCTACCGGCCGCCGGACCGCCGCATCCTGCTCTATGTCACCTTCGTGGAACTGCCGGCCAACCGCAGCGGAGACGTCTGCCGCGACCTCTACGGCCGCATCGCCGGCACGCTGGTCCATGGCGCGCCTCAGGGCAGCGGCGGGGCGAGCTGGTATCTGGAGAGCGTCTTCGCCCATGAGGGCCGGCGCGGCGACCGGCCCGCCGACCTGGGGGAGCAGATGGTCGACCGCGTCATCCTGCAGGTCACGGTCGGTCCGGGCGCCGCCCAGGCCTTCGCCGACGGCCGCCGGGTGGTGTGCAGCGGCCGGCTCGATTCGACGGGGGAGGGCATCCTGCTGCGGGTGGAGGGCTGAAGCGTCCTGCGGTGCGGCCACCATCCCGCGTGACGGGCGCCCCCGTGCCGGCCTATAAGCAGCGCATGACCGACCGCGACTCCGCTCCGCCCGCCGCTGCCTTCGATCCCCATGCCCTGCCGCCGCTGCGCGAGGTCATCGCCCGCTTCGGGCTGGATGCCCGCAAGGCGCTGGGGCAGAACTTCCTGCTCGACCTCAACCTGACCGGCCGCATCGCGCGCTCGGCCGGCGACATGGCCGGCGTCACGGTGGTGGAGGTCGGCCCCGGCCCCGGCGGGCTGACCCGCGCCCTGCTCGCCACCAACGCCCGCGCCGTCATCGCGGTGGAGCGCGACCACCGCTTCGTCGAGGCGCTGCAGGACGTGCTCGCCGCCTCCGCCGGCCGGCTGAGCATCGTCGAGGCCGACGCCCTGACCGTCGATCCGGTGGAGATCGCCCCGGCCCGCGGGCCATCGTGGCGAACCTGCCCTACAACGTCGCGACCCCGCTGCTGCTCGGCTGGCTGGCGCGGATCGAGGAGTATGTCAGCCTGACGCTGATGTTCCAGAAGGAGGTCGCCGACCGGCTGGTGGCGAAGCCCGGCAGCAAGGCCTACGGCCGCCTGTCGGTCATCACCCAGTGGCGGGCCGAGGCGCGCGTGCTGTTCAACCTGCCGCCGCGTGCCTTCACCCCGCCGCCGAAGGTCGAGTCGACGGTCGTCCACCTGACCCCGCGTGCCGTGCCGGAGCCGGCGGAGTGGCGCGCCCTGGAGCAGGTCACCGCCGCCGCCTTCGGCCAGCGCCGCAAGATGCTGCGGCAGAGCCTGAAGTCGCTGGGCGACGCCGAGTCGCTGCTGGAGGAGGTCGGCATCGCCCCGACCGCCCGGGCGGAGGAGGTGGACGTCGCCGGCTTCGCCGCGCTGGCCCGGGCGTTCCGCCGGCGCGACACGGCCTGACCCGATACTATCGGCATAAAGCCTGACCCGTCAGCTTTATGCCCGCCCTCAAACGGCGGGCGCGGCCATCCGGCCGCTCGCCTTCGCAGGCATGTGCCTGCGGGGCCGCAGCCGCGGCCCTTACCCTCGACCGTAAGTCAAACCTTACGCTCGACGGTATCAGTCGTCGTGGCGGGCGCTGCGCATCCTCTTGACCTCCGACCGCTGCGACTTCGACTCGAGCCGGCGCTGCTTGGACGCCTTGGTCGGCTTGGTCGGGCGGCGCGGAGTCGGCGGGATGGCGGCCTCGCGGATCAGCTCGATCAGCCGTTCCAGCGCCTCCTGCCGGTTGCGGATCTGGCTGCGCTGCCGGTCGGCGACCAGGATCAGCACGCCGTCCTGGGTCAGCCGGTGGCCGGCCAGCCGCTCCAGCCGATAGCGCACGTCGTCCGGCAGGCTGGGGGAGTTGCGCACATCGAACCGCAATTGGACCGCCGTCTCCGTCTTGTTGACGTGCTGGCCGCCCGGGCCGGAGGCGCGGACGAAGCTCTCCTCGATCTCGTCCTCGTTCAGCGAGATGCGGTGGGTGACGCGGATCCTCTTCAGCATGGCGCCCGTCAGCCGGCGACCACGGACAGGGCCTCCGGCTCTTCCGCGCCGAGGTCGAGCAGGGGGAGGAAGCTCGCCGGCTCCTGCGCGCCGGACAGCGCATAGCGCCGGTTGAAGATGTAGCAGGGCACCGCCTGCAGCCCCATCTGCCGCGCCAGCCCGTCGGCCGCCTGCACCGCCGCGACCTCCGCGTCGCCCGCCAGCAGCCGCTTCACCTCCTGGACATCGAAGCCCAGCGGGACGGCGGCGGCGGCCAGCGTGTCGTGGTCGCCGATGTCCAGCCCCTCGCAGAAATAGGCGGCGAACAGCGCGTCGGCCATGGCGCTGCCCAGCCCGCGCCGGCCGGCGATCCGCACCAGCCGGTGGGCGTCCAGGCTGTTGGGCGTGCGCCGGATGCGGTCGAGCGCCAGGGGAAGCCCGTCACGGTCCGCCGTCTCCTCGATCATGCGGTAGACGTGGCGCGCCCGCTCCGTCCCGCCGAACTTGGCGGCCAGATAGGCGGCGCGGTCCATGCCGCCGGCCGGCATGTCGGGGTTGAGCTGGAAGGGCTGCCAGCGGACGTCGACCCGCAGGCCCGGCCGGTCGGCCAGCGCGCGGTCGAGCCGGCGCTTGCCGATGTAGCACCAGGGGCAGATCAGGTCGGCGAAGGTCTCGATCAGCATCGAACCACTATTCCCGAGCGCCGCGGCGGGCGCAACCGTCTGACGATGCCCGATTGCGCGGGCTTTTGTCACGCAACCCTTTGTTAACCGAAAAGGATCGACAGTCGTCGCGCTGGCCGCGGCGACCCGGGTAATGCGTCGCGGTCACGGCGGAGGGAGGCGCGCGGGCTATGAGCAGCTCTTACGTGGACGGCAAGGTGCGCGAGGCGATCCAGGCGGCCAAGGGCAGCCGGGCCGCCGCGCAGAAGATCCTGATGGGCTGGGCGGTCGAGGATCCCGACCTGCTGCGGGGCATCGCGCAGCCCTTCCTGAAGGCCATCGCCGCCGCCGCCATCGAGCGGGCCGGCCGTCCCGCCGCCCGCGCCCCGTCCGACCGGCCGGCGGCCCGTCCCGCCGCCGGCGGTGGGGCCGGCCGCGCCTCCGGCCTCAGCCGCGAGGCGCTGGAAAGCCTGCTCGACCGCATGGGCCGCGATCCGGACGAGGCGTCGCCGGCCGCCGGCCGCGCGCCCGATCCGCGCCCGCGTCCCGCCGCGGTGAGCGCCCCGCCGCCCGACGGGGTCTCCCATGAAAAGTCGATGATGGCGATCGCCAAGGCCTTCGCGGCGAAGAAGGTCCGCTGACCGCACCCTCTCGGTTCGACGGCTGGCTCAGTTCGACGGCTGGGCCTGCGGCGGCACCTGCCAGTCGTCGATCCAGCCGCGGTTGCGCGGCAGGACGCGGCGGTCCGGCGGCGGGCTGGCCAGCGCGGTGTTGCCGTTCTTGTAGGGGTCGGGGATGTGGTGGCAGTCCACGTCGGCCAGCGTGCGGTAGCAATAGACGCGCGACCGGTCGACCACGACCTTCTCCGGGCAGTAGGTGCCGGTGTTGGTGAAGGAGAGGGTCGAGCAGTCCTCGCCCGTCGCGGCGGACACCAGATGGTCGGCCAGCGTCTTCTTGGTGCTGTTCAGCGAGGTGCCCTCGGCCGCCAGATAGGTGCCGGTGACCGCCGCCGGCACGGCGCAGCCGCCGAGCAGAAGCCCTCCGGCCAGCAGCAGCCCGGCCAGGCCCGCGACCGGCACCGGCTTGCCGGAGCGCCGCCCATCCGCCGGGCCGCCGCGCCGCATCGTCCGCTTCCCCACCTGTGCCATCGTTCCCGTCCCGCCGCCCGTCCGCCGCCAGCCTGCCACGATTCCGACGCGGCGGCGTTAAGAACCGGTGAATCCGTCACCGCAGCAGGCTGCAGGCGCGCGAGCGGCACTGCACCAGCACGAAGGCGTCCTTGTCCTCGGTGCAGGCGACCTTGAAGACCGTCTGCCCCTCGCGCCCGACCGAATAGCGCATGACCTCCACCTTGCCGGGGGTGCAGTTGCCCTGGCTCTTGGCGACCTCCTTCGCCTCGGCCTGGCCGGCGGACACCGCCGCCGCCCGGGCCGGCGCCGCCCAGCCCGTCAGGAGAAGGGCCGTCACGAGAAGGGCTGCCCGGGGCAGAACCGCCCCAAGCAGCGCCGCGGCCGGCGGCCGGCGGGCGATTACCCCGAAATAGCAAGGCGGTAGCGGTCGATTTGGCATGGCGCCACTATGCCACGCTGCCCATATCGGGGCCAAGCGATGCTGCGACGGACCGCCGGCCGCCGCCGGCCTCCTCCGCAACCGCAAGCCTGCGGCACGCCATGCGGCGACAAGCCACCCTCGGGCAGGCCGATTGTCTGCTATGCTGACACTTGGAGCCGTCCCGGCCGAACAGCCCCCGGCTGAACAGCGAGGTCGCATCATGCCATTGCAGGAACGGCGGTTGGGAGACCGCATTCTCCATGCGCTCGACCTGGCGCTGGAGCAGAAGCATCTGGAGGTGGCCGAGCATCTGGCGCAGGCGCTGGAAGCGGCCCTCACCCGGTTCGGCGGCGCCGGCGCCGTCGACCACCGCGATTTCACCGAAGCCATGGCGCTGGCCTTCGAACGGCTGGAGGCCCTGCGCCGGGAGGAGCACATGATGAAACCGTGAAATCCCCTCGAAACCGCCGTTGCGAAGCGCGGATGATGGCGGACGAAAATTTTTTCATTTTCTTGATTGACAGGCAGTGGGGCGGACGGCTAGAAACCGCCCACCGAACGACGGGGGGCGAACAGCCCCTCAGAAAATCGCCAAGGCCTTCAAAAGCCAGCATTTTTCCGAACGTCGCTCTGCGCGGGTGTAGCTCAGTTGGTTAGAGCGCCGGCCTGTCACGCCGGAGGCCGCGGGTTCAAGTCCCGTCACTCGCGCCACTTCCTCTTCAAAAAATGAAAAACAGTCGAAGATGAAACGGGGACTCGCGCGCTGCGGGTCCGTTTTCGTTTTCCTTTCGTCTTCATGCCGCGACTTTGAAAACGTGTGGTAATACCAAGCGCTTGCGCCGTCTGCGACAGGATGCGCGAGGCTGCGGAAAGCGATTCAAAGCGCTTTCCTTGCCACCGTACTCGGCATATATTCCGGCCCGTCTGATGGGCTAATCCAAGGCATTCCAGCCACGCCACCGCGCGTCCGCCGTAATTGCGGCCGGGCCGGGGGTCGTGGCCGTGGGCTTATGGGAGGAACTGCGGTGTCCAATCCGCTGATCATTGAGTACCTTCCGATCGTGGTGTTCCTGCTGATCGGCATCGCGCTGGCCGTCGTGATGGTTGGCGCGTCCTACGTCATCAGCCCGAAGAACCCGGACGCCGAGAAGGTTTCCCCCTACGAATGCGGCTTCGAGCCGTTCGAGGATGCCCGCACCAAGTTCGACGTGCGGTTCTACCTGGTCTCAATCCTGTTCATCATCTTCGACCTGGAAGTCGCCTTCCTGTTCCCCTGGGCGATCGCGCTCGGCGACATCGGGATGTTCGGGTTCTGGTCGATGATCCTGTTCCTCGGGATCCTGACCATCGGCTTTATCTACGAGTGGAAGAAAGGAGCTCTGGAATGGGAGTAGAGGTCGCCAAGACGATGGCGCCGATTCCGCCCGGACCGGATCAGGACGCCTACCTCCGCGCCGTCTCCGACGAGATCCAGGAGAAGGGCTTCGTCCTCGCCAAGTACGAGGACCTGCTCGCCTGGGCCCGCACGGGGTCGCTGTGGCCGATGACCTTCGGTCTGGCCTGCTGCGCGGTGGAGATGATCCACGCCTACATGAGCCGGTACGACCTCGACCGCTTCGGCGTCATTCCCCGCCCCAGCCCCCGCCAGTCGGACTGCATGATCGTGGCCGGCACGCTGACCAACAAGATGGCCCCCGCGCTCCGCAAGGTCTATGACCAGATGCCGGAACCGCGCTGGGTGATCTCCATGGGGTCCTGCGCCAACGGCGGCGGCTATTACCACTACTCGTACGCGGTGGTCCGCGGGTGCGACCGGATCGTCCCGGTCGACGTCTACGTGCCGGGCTGCCCGCCGACGGCGGAAGCGCTCGTGTACGGGATCCTGCAGCTTCAGAAGAAGATCCGGCGCGGCAACCGCATCGCCCGCTGAGATCCCCCGCTGAGATCAAGGAAGAAGGCAGGCTCAGGCCCATGTCCCAACCCACGTCCGAACAGCCCATCTCCGAACAGGCCGCCTCCGGCAAAGCCAAGGCCGAACAGGCGTTGAAGGAACTCGGGGACTACGTGGCCGGGAAACTCGGCGGCGACGTCCTGAAGGTCGAGGTGAAGCTCGGCGAGCTGATGGTCACCGTGCAGCGGCCGGCCATCATCAAGGTCCTGAGCTTCCTGCGCGACGACCCGGCCTGCTCGTTCGAGCAGCTCACCGACATCACGGCGGTCGACTATCCCGACCGGGCCGGGCGGTTCGAGGTCGTCTACCAGCTCCTCAGCTACCGGCACAACCGGCGCCTGCGGGTGAAGCTGTCGACCGACGAGGACACGCCCGTCCAGTCCTGCGTGCCCGTCTTCAGCGCCGCCAACTGGTTCGAGCGCGAGACCTGGGACCTGTTCGGCGTCTTCTTCGAGAACCACCCGGACCTGCGCCGCATCCTGACCGACTACGGCTTCGAGGGGCATCCGTTCCGCAAGGACTTCCCCCTCACCGGCTACGTCGAGATGCGCTACGACGACGACCAGAAGCGCGTCGTCTACGAGCCGGTGCGCCTGCCGCAGGATTTCCGCTCCTTCGACTTCCTCAGCCCCTGGGAAGGCATGACCAACGTCATGCTGCCGGGCGACGAGAAAGCTGCCAATAACGGGGGCAAGCCGTGACCATTGCGACCTCCGCATCCCCGACGGCCGAGCAGGCCGCCAAGACGCAGATCAAGCCCTACACCATGAACTTCGGGCCGCAGCACCCCGCGGCCCACGGCGTGCTGCGCCTGGTCATGGAGCTGAACGGCGAGGTGGTCGAGCGCTGCGACCCGCACATCGGCCTGCTGCACCGCGGCACCGAGAAGCTGATCGAGTACAAGACCTACATCCAGGCGATCCCCTATTTCGACCGGCTGGACTACGTCAGCCCGATGTGCATGGAGCACGCCTTCGTGCTCGGCATCGAGAACCTGCTGCAGATCAAGGCGCCGCTGCGCGCCCAGTACATCCGCGTGCTGTTCTCGGAGATCACGCGCATCCTGAACCACATCCTGTCGATCACGACGGGCGCGCTCGACGTCGGCGCGATCACCCCGGCGCTGTGGGGCTTCGAGGAGCGCGAGATCCTCATGGAGTTCTACGAGCGCGTGTCGGGTGCCCGCCTGCACGCCAACTACTTCCGTCCGGGCGGCGTGGCCTGGGACATGCCGGCCGGCCTCGCCGACGACATCTGGGAGTTCACCGAGCGCTTCCCGAAATTCGTCGACGACATCGACAACCTGCTGACCGAGAACCGCATCTTCAAGCAGCGCACGGTCGACATCGGCATCGTGACGAAGGAGCAGGCGTTCGACTGGGCCTTCACCGGCCCGATGCTGCGCGGCTCCGGCGTGGCCTGGGACCTGCGCAAGTCGCAGCCCTACGAGGTCTACGACCGCATGGACTTCGACGTGCCGGTCGGGCTGACCGGCGACTGCTGGGCGCGCTACCTCGTCCGCATGGAGGAGATGCGCCAGTCCAACCGCATCATCCGCCAGTGCCTGAAGGAGATGCCCGACGGTCCGGTGCGCGTGGAGGACCGCAAGGTCGCCCCGCCGCCGCGCGGCGAGATGAAGCGCTCGATGGAAGCGCTGATCCACCACTTCAAGCTGTTCACCGAGGGCTTCCACGTCCCGGCCGGCGAGACCTATACCTGCATCGAGGCGCCCAAGGGCGAGTTCGGCGTGTTCCTGGTCTCCGACGGAACCAACAAGCCGTACCGCTGCAAGATCCGGGCTCCGGGCTTCGCCCACCTGCAGGGCCTGGACTTCATGTCCAAGGGCTACATGCTGGCCGACGCGGTCGCCAACATCGCGTCGATGGACATCGTTTTCGGAGAGATCGACCGATGAGCGCGCCCGCCTACGATCCGGCCAACGAGCCGGCGTCCTTCGCCTTCACTCCGGACAACCAGGAGCTGGCGAAACGCATCATCGCCAAGTATCCGGAGGGCAAGCAGGCCAGCGCCTGCATGCCGCTGCTCGACCTCGCCCAGCGCCAGAACGGCGGCTGGCTGCCGCGCGTCGCCATGGACCATGTGGCCGACCTGCTGGCGATGCCGCGCATCCGCGTGTACGAGGTCGCGACCTTCTACACGATGTACAACAAGACCCCGGTCGGGAAGCACCACATCCAGGTCTGCACCACCACCCCCTGCTGGCTGCGCGGGTCGGACGAGATCGTCCACACCTGCAAGAAGAAGCTCGGCGTCGAGGTGGGCGAGACGACCGCGGACGGGCTGTTCACGCTCGGCGAGGTTGAGTGCTCGGGTGCCTGTGTCAACGCGCCGGTGGTCCAGATCGGCGACGACTATTATGAAGACGTCGCGCCGGAGCACATGGAGACCATCATCGACGCGCTGAAGCGCGGCGAGACGCCGAAGCCCGGGTCGCAGACCGGCCGCCGCTCGTCGGAGCCGGCGGGCGGTCCGACGACGCTGAAGGCCTTCACGACGCCCGACGCGTCGACCCAGGCGGACGACTGAGGGGGAGGGGAACGCGATGCTTCGCGACGAGGACCGCATCTTCACCAACCTCTACGGCTTCCAGGACTTCGGTCTGGCGGCGGCCCGCAAGCGTGGTGACTGGGACAACACCGCGGCGATCCTGCAGAAGGGCCGCGAGTGGATCATCGAGCAGGTCAAGGAATCGGGCCTGCGCGGGCGCGGCGGCGCCGGCTTCTCGACCGGCATGAAGTGGTCCTTCATGCCGAAGAACGTGACGGACAAGCCCGTCTACCTCGTCATCAACGCCGACGAGGGCGAGCCCGGCACCTGCAAGGACCGCGACATCCTGCGCCACGATCCGCACAAGCTGATCGAGGGCTGCCTGATCGCCGGCTTCGCCATCGGGGCCAGCGCCTGCTACATCTACATCCGCGGCGAGTTCTACAACGAGGGCTCCAACGTCCAGCGCGCCATCGACGAGGCGTATGCGGCGGGGCTGATCGGCAAGAACGCCTGCGGCAGCGGCTACGACTACGACGTCTACATCCACCGCGGTGCGGGCGCCTACATCTGCGGCGAGGAAACCGCGCTGATCGAGTCGATCGAGGGCAAGAAGGGGCAGCCGCGCAACAAGCCGCCCTTCCCGGCCCAGGCGGGTCTCTATTCCTGCCCGACGACGGTGAACAACGTCGAATCGATCGCGGTGGTCCCGACCATCCTGCGGCGCGGCGCCGCGTGGTTCGCCGGCATCGGCCGCCCGAAGAACACCGGGACCAAGCTGTTCTGCATCTCCGGCCACGTGAACAACCCGTGCAACGTGGAAGAGGAGATGGGCATCCCGCTGAAGGAGCTGATCGAGCGCCACGCCGGCGGCGTGCGCGGCGGCTGGGACAACCTGCTGGCCGTCATCCCCGGCGGCTCGTCGGTTCCGGTCCTGCCGAAGTCGATCTGCGACACCGTCCTGATGGATTTCGACAGCCTGCGCGAGGTGCGCTCGGGCCTCGGCACCGCCGCGGTGATCGTGATGGACAAGTCCACCGACATCGTGAAGGCCATCGCCCGGCTGTCGCAGTTCTACGCCCATGAGTCCTGCGGCCAGTGCACGCCGTGCCGCGAGGGCACCGGCTGGATGAGCCGCGTCATGCAGCGCATGGTCACCGGCAACGCCTCGATCGAGGAGATCGACATGCTGCTGGAAGTGACCAAGCAGGTCGAAGGCCACACCATCTGCGCGCTCGGCGATGCCGCCGCCTGGCCCATCCAGGGCCTGTTCCGCCACTTCCGCCCGGAGGTGGAGCGCCGCATCCACGCCTACCGCAACAGCGCCAAGCTGGCCGCCGAGTAAGGAGCCCGGAGTCTCATGCCGAAACTCACGATCGACGGGATCGAGATCGAGGTCGAGCCGGGCACCTCGATCCTGCAGGCGTGCGAGCAGCTCGGGATCGAGATCCCGCGCTTCTGCTACCACGAGCGCCTCAGCGTGCCCGCCAACTGCCGCATGTGCCTGGTCGAGCTGGAGAAGGCGCCGAAGCCGGTTGCCGCCTGCGCCATGCCCTGCGGCGACGGGATGGTCGTCAAGACCAACACCGAGACCGTCCACAAGGCCCGCAAGGGCGTGATGGAATTCCTGCTGATCAACCACCCGCTGGACTGCCCGATCTGCGACCAGGGCGGCGAGTGCGACCTGCAGGACCAGGCGATGGCCTACGGGTTCGACCGCGGCCGCTACGGCGAGAACAAGCGCGCCGTCAAGGACAAGTACATGGGTCCGGTGATCAAGACGATCATGACCCGGTGCATCCATTGCACGCGCTGCATCCGCTTCATCAACGAGGTGGCCGGCGTTCCGGACATCGGCGCGGTCAACCGCGGCGAGCACATGGAGATCACCACCTTCGTCGAGAAGGCCATCGGGTCGGAGCTGTCGGGCAATCTCGCCGACGTCTGCCCGGTCGGCGCGCTGACCCACAAGCCCTACGCCTTCACGGCGCGCCCGTGGGAGCTGCGCAAGACCGAGACGATCGACGTGCTGGACGCCGTCGGCTCCAACATCCGCGCCGACACGCGCGGCCCGGAGGTGATGCGCATCCTGCCGCGCGTCAATGACGAGGTGAACGAGGAGTGGCTGAGCGACAAGACCCGCTATGCCTATGACGGGCTGAAGCGGCAGCGTCTCGACCGCCCCTATGTCCGCAAGGACGGCAAGCTGGTCCCGGCGAGCTGGGCGGAGGCCTTCCAGGCCATCGCCGCCAGGCTCAAGGGCGTTCCGGGCAACCGCATCGCCGCCATCTCGGGCGACCTCGCCGACGTCGAGTCGCAGTTCGCGCTGAAGGAGCTGATGCAGGGCCTCGGCTCGACCAACCTCGACTGCCGCCAGGACGGCGCGCTGTTCGACACCTCGGTGCGCGCCGGCTACCTGTTCAATTCCGGCATCGCCGGGATCGAGAAGGCGGACGTCATCCTGCTGGTCGGCACCAACCCGCGCTGGGAAGCCACGCTGGTCAACGCCCGCATCCGCAAGCGCTACCTGATGGGTGGCCTGAAGGTCGCCGTCATCGGCGAGGCGAAGGAGCTGACCTACCCGTACAGCCACATCGGCACCGGGCCGGAGGCTCTGCAGCAGCTCCTCGACGGCAGCCATGCCTTCGCCGAGGTGCTGCGCGGCGCCAAGAACCCGATGGTCATCGTCGGCATGGGTGCCTTCCAGCGCCGCGACGGGCTGGCCGTGCAGGCCGCGGCCCGCTCCCTGGCCGAGACCTGCGGCATGGTCCGCGAGGACTGGAACGGCTTCAACGTGCTGCACACCGCGGCGGCGCGGGTCGGCGGCATCGAGGCCGGCTTCCTGCCGGGGGCCGGCGGCCGTGACCTCGCCGGCATCCTCGACGGTGCCTCGAAGGGCGAGATCGACGTCGTCTACCTGCTGGGCGCCGACGAGATCGATACGTCGCGGTTGGGCCGCGCCTTCGTGATCTACCAGGGTCACCACGGCGATGCCGGCGCCCACCGTGCCGACGTCATCCTGCCGGGTGCCGCCTACACCGAGAAGAACGCCCTCTACGTCAACACCGAGGGCCGTCCGCAGATGGCGCGTCTCGCCACCTTCCCGCCCGGCGAGGCGCGGGAGGACTGGAAGATCATCCGCGCGCTGTCGGAGCTGCTCGGCGCCCGGCTGTCCTACGACAGCCAGATCCAGCTTCGCCAGAAGCTGGCCAAGGCCAACCCGGTCTTCGCCGCGATCGGCACCGTCACCCCGGCCGCCTGGGGCGCCTTCGGCACCGCCGGCGTCCTGGACCCGGCCGCCTTCGTGTCGCCGATCAGGAACTTCTACATGACCGATCCGATCAGCCGCGCCTCGGTGACGATGGCGCGCTGCACGGAAACGCTCGTCGACCCGGCTGCCACCGCTCAGGAGAGGACCGGTACCCATGGCTGAGTTCTGGAGCGGCTTTCTCCTGCCGCTGATCATCATCGTCCTCAAGATCCTGGCGATCGTGGTTCCGCTCCTGGTGGCGGTGGCCTTCATGACCTATGCCGAGCGCAAGATCATGGGCGCCATGCAGCTCCGCCAGGGTCCGAACATCGTCGGTCCCTTCGGCCTGCTGCAGCCCTTCGCCGACGGCCTCAAGCTGTTCGCCAAGGAGCAGATCCTGCCGGCCGGCGCCAACCGCGTGGTCTTCTACGTGGCGCCGATGCTCACCTTCTTCCTGGCGCTGGTCGCCTGGGCGGTGATCCCGTTCGACTACGGCGTCGTGCTGTCGAACATCAATGTCGGCGTGCTGTACCTGTTCGCGATCTCCTCGCTCGGCGTGTACGGCATCGTGATGGCGGGCTGGGCGTCGAACTCGCGCTACGCCTTCCTCGGCGCGCTGCGCTCGGCGGCGCAGATGGTGTCCTACGAGGTCTCGATGGGCCTCATCATCATCTCGGTGCTGCTGTGCGTCGGGTCGCTGAACCTGACCGACATCGTCAAGGCGCAGGAGACGGTGTGGTTCGCCATCCCGCTGCTGCCGATGTTCGTGATGTTCTTCATCTCGGCGCTGGCCGAGACGAACCGGTCGCCCTTCGACCTGCCGGAAGGCGAGTCGGAGCTGGTCGCCGGCTTCATGGTGGAATACAGCTCGGCTCCCTTCGCGCTCTTCTTCCTTGGCGAATACGCCAACATGATCCTGATGAGCGCGATGACCAGCATCCTGTTCCTGGGCGGCTGGCTGCCTCCGCTGCCGTTCGCGCCCTTCACCTGGATCCCCGGTCCGGTCTGGTTCGCCCTGAAGATCGCGTTCTGCCTGTTCGTGTATGTCTGGGTTCGCGCCACCATGCCGCGCTACCGCTACGACCAGCTGATGCGGCTGGGCTGGAAGGTGTTCCTGCCCTTCTCGCTGTTCTGGGTCGTGCTGACCGCCGGCGTCCTGGTGACCTTCGGCTGGCTGCCCAAGTAAGGGCCGCGCCTGCCGGAAAGCTGACAAGAGATTGAGCGGGCGCCCGTCCGGGCGGCCGCAAGGAAGGAGACGAAGAGGCCATGGCGTTCCTCGACCGCGCGGCGCGCAGCCTGTTCCTGACCGAACTGCTGGGCGGCCTCGGCTTGACCTTGCGCTACATGTTCAAGCCCAAGGTCACCTTGAACTACCCGTTCGAAAAGGGGCCGATCAGCTCGCGCTTCCGGGGTGAGCATGTGCTCCGCCGTTACCCCAACGGCGAAGAGCGCTGCATCGCCTGCAAGCTGTGCGAGGCTGTGTGCCCGGCGCTCGCCATCACCATCGAGGCCGAACCGCGGGACGACGGCAGCCGCCGCACCACGCGGTACGACATCGACATGACCAAGTGCATCTACTGCGGCCTGTGCCAGGAGGCCTGCCCGGTGGACGCGGTCGTCATGGGCCCGAACTTCGAGTTCTCGACCGAAAGTCGCGAAGAGCTCTTCTACAACAAGCAGAAGCTGCTGGCGAACGGCGACCGCTGGGAGGCGGAGATCGCCCAGAACCTCGCGGCCGAGGCTCCTTACCGGTAAAGCGTGCGGGGAAATCGACGATGATCCAAGGCATCGCCTTTTATGTATTCGCCGCGTTGCTGGTGGCCTCCGCAGTGATGGTCATATCGGCGCGCAATCCCGTTCATTCGGTCCTTTATCTGATCCTCGGCTTCTTCCAGGCGGCCGGCCTCTGCGTCCTGTTGGGCGCCGAGTTCATCGCGATGATCCTGGTGATCGTCTATGTCGGTGCGGTCGCGGTGCTGTTCCTGTTCGTGGTGATGATGCTCGACATCAACTTCCGCGAACTGCGGCAGGGCGCCATGCAGGTGCTGCCGCTGGGTGCGCTGGTCGGGCTGATCCTGCTGGCGGAACTCGCCGCGGTGCTCGGCGGCTGGATCGTCGCACCGGCGGCGGAGAAGGCGGCGGCGGCTCCGCTCGCGGCGCTCGGCACGGTGACCAACACCGAGGCCATCGGCCGGCTGCTCTATACCAACTACGTGTATCTGTTCCAGGCCTGCGGAATCGTCCTGCTGATCGCGATGATCGGCGCCATCGTGCTGACGCTTCGCCACCGGGCGGGCGTGCGCAAGCAGAACGTCAACGTTCAGCTTGCCCGCCGCCGCGAGGAAGTGGTCGCCATCCGCAAGGTGTCGGCCGGGGAGGGCGTGTGATCATGGACATCGGTCTCGGACATTACCTGACGGTCGCGGCGATCATCTTCACGCTGGGCATTCTCGGTATCTTCCTGAACCGGAAGAACGTCATCATCATCCTGATGTCGATCGAGCTGATGCTGCTGGCGGTGAACCTGAACCTCGTCGCCTTCTCGACGTACCTGAACGATCTGGTCGGACAGATCTTCGCCATGATCATCCTGACCGTGGCCGCCGCCGAGGCGGCGATCGGTCTCGCCATCCTGGTGGTCTACTTCCGCAACCGCGGCTCGATCCGGGTCGAAGACATCAACATGATGAAGGGCTGAGGCAGCGCCATGGAAGTGCTTGTCGTATTCCTTCCGCTCCTGGCGTTCCTCATCGCCGGATCGATCGCGCTGTTCGGCGGGCCGAAGGCGGAAGCCGCCGCGGCCGGCCACGGCCACGATGCCCATGGTCACGGCGGCCACGGCCATGACGCCCATGGCGGCCACGGCCATGCCGTCTCCCATGACGAGCTGCACGACGCCCACGACGACGCGCATGACGACCACCACGTCGTCGCCGGCCCGCCCACCGCGGGCGACCGGGCGGCGCAGTTCGTCACGGCCGGCGCCGTGCTGCTGTCGGCGGTGCTGTCCTGGGTGCTGTTCTTCGACGTCGCGGTCGGCGGGCATCCCCGCACGATCGAGCTGATGAGCTGGATGCGCAGCGGCGCGCTGGACGTGTCCTGGGCGCTGCGCATCGACCAGCTCACCGCGGTCATGCTGGTGGTGGTCAACACCGTCTCGGCGATGGTGCATGTCTATTCGGTCGGCTACATGGCCGAGGACCCGCAGAAGCCGCGCTTCATGGCCTACCTGTCGCTGTTCACCTTCGCCATGCTGATGCTGGTGACGGCGGACAACCTGGTCCAGCTCTTCTTCGGCTGGGAGGGCGTCGGCCTCGCCTCCTACCTGCTCATCAACTTCTGGTACGAGAAGCCGTCGGCCAACGCCGCCGCCATGAAGGCCTTCCTGGTCAACCGCGTCGGCGACTTCGGCTTCGTTCTCGGCATCTTCGCGGTGTTCGTGCTGACCAGCTCGGTCCAGTTCGACGCGATCTTCGCCAAGGCGCCGACCCTGGTCGGCCAGAAGCTGCATTTCCTGAGCTGGGACTTCGACGCGCTGACCGTCACCTGCCTGCTGCTGTTCATCGGCGCCATGGGCAAGTCGGCGCAGCTCGGCCTGCACACCTGGCTGCCGGACGCGATGGAAGGCCCGACCCCGGTGTCGGCCCTCATCCACGCGGCCACCATGGTGACCGCCGGCGTGTTCATGGTCTGCCGCCTGTCCCCGGTCTTCGAGTACGCCCCGGCGGCGCTCGAGGTGGTGGCGGTGGTCGGCGCCCTGACCGCCTTCGTGGCGGCGACGATCGGCTTCACCCAGTTCGACATCAAGCGGGTCATCGCCTATTCGACGATGAGCCAGCTCGGCTACATGTTCTTCGCCGCCGGCGTCTCGGCCTACGGCGCGGCCATGTTCCACCTCTTCACCCACGCCTTCTTCAAGGCGCTGCTGTTCCTCGGTGCCGGCTCGGTCATCCATGCGCTGCACCATGAGCAGGACATGCGCAAGATGGGCGGCGTCTGGCGCAAGATCCCCTTCACCTACGCGGTGATGTGGATCGGCAACCTGGCGCTTGCCGGCCTGCCGTTCTTTGCCGGCTACTATTCCAAGGACATGATCCTGGAGGCGGCCTTCGCCTCGGGCAGCCCGGTCGGCAAGTTCGCCTTCGCGCTCGGCATCGCCGCGGCGCTGATGACCGCCTTCTACTCCTGGCGCCTCCTCTTCATGACCTTCCACGGCAAGCCGCGGATGGACAAGGAGGTCTACAACCACGCCCACGAGTCGCCGGTCGTCATGCTGATCCCGCTGGCGGTGCTGGCGCTCGGCGCGCTGTTCTCGGGCATCGTCTTCGCCCACTGGTTCATCGGCCACGACCGGCCGGAGTTCTGGGGCAAGGCGCTGTTCGTCCTGCACGAGCACGACAGCATCGAGGCGGCCCACCATCACCTGCCGGGCTGGGTGCCGGTGGCTCCGCTGGTGGTCGGCCTGATCGGCATCGCCTTCGCCTACATCGCCTACATCGCGATCCCCAGCCTGCCGGGCGCCATCGCCGGGACGTTCCGCGGCGTCCACCAGTTCCTGTACAACAAGTGGTACTTCGACGAGCTGTACGACGCCCTGTTCGTGCGGACCGCCAAGTATCTCGGCTACGGGCTGTGGAAGTCGGGCGACGGCGCGGTGATCGACGGCGTCGGTCCGGACGGCGTGGCCGCCGCGACGAAGGATGTCGCGGTGCGCGCCAGCCGCCTGCAGTCCGGCTACGTCTACCACTACGCATTCGCCATGGTGATCG